>CAYWVG010000001.1:0-48195 GCA_964461645.1 uncultured Sulfurimonas sp.
TACTATCAACTTTAGCAGAAATGGAAGATAATGAGACTACAAAAAAAGTCCTAAACAGCTCCATAGAAGTTAAAAAAGTCCAAAGTGAAGATATGCCAAAAAGACATTCTCTCTTAGCATCCTCAATGATAAAAGAGGAAAAAGAGGTTGAGGAAGCCTGTGAAGAGATAGAAGAAAACGAAGAAAATGATTTAGCATCAATGGAGAGTGAAGAGTCTTTTTTAAATTCTCTAAAAGAGAGAATGTTAGTCCTTTTTGAAGGTTTTCAAGCACCAAATAACACGGGCATTGATGCTAAAGTAGATATGACTCTAAACTTTTTAGAGTATGTTTTAGCAAATATAGAATTAAGAAAAGAAGAGTTGAAAAAAGGAAAACAAAAGTGAGTCAATATAGAGTCTTAATAGATGCAAATGATGAGATGGGATTAGTTCATAAGATATCTACTGTTTTTTGTAACCACAACCTAAATATGCTATCAAACAGTGAGTTTGTGGATAAAGAAAATAATAAATTTTTTATGAGAAGTGTAGTTGATGGAGAGATAGATTTTCAAAGCCTAGAAGCTGACCTTCTAAAAACACTCCCAAGTGATGCAAATATAAAACTAATAGACCCAAAAAAGAAAAACATCATTATTATGGCGACGAAAGAGCTTCATGCCTTAGGCGATATTCTTATAAGATATGAAGCAGGGGAGCTAGATGCAAATATCTTAGCAGTTATCTCAAACTATGATGATTTAGAATCTTTTGTAGGCAGATTTAACATTCCATATATCACTGTTTCACATGAGGGCTATGAGAGGTTAGAACACGAACAAAAAATCATGAAATGCATCGATAGTTTTAGCGATATTGATTATATAGTATTAGCAAAATATATGCGCATACTTACTCCTAGGTTTGTAGAAGCATATCAAGATAAAATCATCAATATTCACCACTCTTTTTTACCAGCTTTCATAGGTGCAAACCCTTATAAACAAGCTTATAACAGAGGTGTTAAGATCATTGGTGCAACTGCACACTTTGTAAATAACAACCTTGACGAGGGTCCAATCATAGCTCAAGAAGTTATCCACGTAGACCATGCATATAGTTGGAGAGATATGCAAAGTTCAGGAAGAGATGTTGAAAAAGTAGTCCTCTCCCGTGCTCTAAAGTTAGCACTTGAAGATAGAATCTTTGTTTATGCCAACAAAACAGTAATTTTTTAAATGTTCAATTTAGTTTTAGTAAATCCTCAAATCCCAAATAACACGGGCGCAATAGGGCGACTTTGCGTAAATGCTGGAGTGGCTTTGCATATTATAAAACCTATAGCTTTTGATATGGATGAAAAAGCAGTCAGACGAGCAGGACTTGACTACTGGAGTAAGCTTGATCTGCATGTTTGGGAAAGTATAGATGAGTTTTTTCTTAATAACGAAATAACAAACAATGCTCACTTTGCTACGACAAAAACTGACAGACCTTACTTTGAAGCTGAATTTAAAAAAGGTGATTTTATCTTTTTTGGAAGTGAAACAGCAGGGATAGATGAAAAAATACTAAATAAATATAAGAGCCAAAACATAACTATACCCATGACAAAAGATGGAAGAAGTTTAAACTTAGCTATAAGCACTGGGATAGTTCTCTACGATGCCATCAGGCAAAACTACTCTAGCTTTAAGGAATCATAATGCACCCAGTCATAGACACTATAATGGTTATACTTTTTGTTATCTTTATGATATTTATCTTTGGTGGTTACCATAAAAATAAATCTGCTCAAAGAGAAGCAGAGTTTAAAAAACAAGAAGAAAATAATAAACAAGATATAAAAGAGAGTAAAAAGTAATTTAGAAAATTTTACTCGCTAAAAATCCTATATAACTCTCAAATCTCTCAAATAGATCTTGTGCAATCTCAATTTTCATAACACATCCTTCAAATTAATTACTAAATTATATACATTTCTACAAGTTATTTGTAGAAATATGACAAAATGTCAAATATATTTTGACATAATGGCAAAAACCTAGTATAGTGTTAGAAAATCTAGGAGAAATGACATGAAAAACTTTTTAGATATCGTTGAAGAGATAAAGAGTATCATATCAGCAGAATTTGGTTCAAAAAAGATTTTTGACAAAGATGTAGCAGATGTTTTAGGAGTTTCGCAGATGAACTTCGCAACTATGAAAAAAAGAAATAAAGTTCCTTTTGGTGAACTGATGGACTTTTGTGCAGCGAGAAGAATCTCTATAAACTGGATGCTCTATGGTCAATCGCCTGAGAGTCTAGTAGAGGCTACTAACAAGTTCTATATGGTTAGATATCTAAGTGAAGTAAATGCATCTGCTGGTGGTGGAGCTGATGATCAATATGAAGATGTAGAAGAGCTAGAACTACCTGAGAGTTTTGTAGCTCTCTTAGGTGGAGAGAGTGAACTTAAAAACATAGAGGCTCTAAATGTTACAGGTGATTCTATGGAACCAACTTTTAGTTATAATGACATTATTTTTATAAACAGAACAAAGACCGATTTGCAAAGAGGTGGCATCTTTACTATAAGAACTGATGCTGGACTTTTTATAAAAAGAGTTCAAAAGCGTATAGATGGAAAGATAGATATAATTTCTGACAATCCAGTCTACTCAACACAAACACTAAACCTCAATGAAATAGAGGTTCTAGGTAGAGTTGTTAGTAGATTTGGGGATGTCGATTAGGATAAAAGTTTGAGATATATTGTTTTAGTTATAGTTAGTATGTTTTTTATTTCTTGTGCAACAAAAGAGAGTGCTATCAAAAAGCTTGAGAAAAAAAATATAGAGATATATGAAGTAACAAATATACCTCAAGATGTGGAATTTTTTACAAGAAATGCACCAAAAAAGAGAGAAAAAGAAAAAATTCAGAGCAAATATGAAAAGCACTACTTTAGTGTGTGGAACAATGAAAAGCCTAGAGAGTCTCTAGAGAGTGTTATGTGGCCATTTAGAGCTTATGGAGCAAAAAACAGTTATGCAGAAAATTTTCATCCAATAGACCAAGAATTTTTTACTAAGATGCAAACAAACTCAAACTTTGATGACTATGGCTCTCTAAGTACAAGAGCTATAACCTTGAGGCATGTAGATATGAGAGTTTTCCCTACTACTAAGCCACTGCTAAGAGATCCAAATATAGCTGGGGAAGGTTTTCCTTTTGACTATCTGCAAAACTCAACTCTTGGGGCAAACAAACCTATTTTGGTGTCTCACTACTCAAAAGATAGAGAGTGGCTTTATGCTTTTAGCAGCTTTGCATCTGGCTGGATAAAGTCTAGTGAAGTTGTTTTTTTGCAAAAAGAACATACAGATGCTTGGCAAAACGCACAGCAAATATTTTTTATAAAAGACAATCAAGCTATATACGACTCAAATGGTAATTTTCTTTTTACTTCAAAACTAGGAACTCTTTTAGCTCTTATATCTGAAGATGAAGAGAGTTATATGGCACTAGCTATATCTTCATATAAAAACTCTAAGCCACTTTTTGAGAGAGTTAAAATCTCTAAAAATATAGCAAAGAAAGAGGTTTTAACTCTTGATGGTGACTCATTAAATGTTGTAATGAAGGAAGTTTTTAAAGATAATTATGGATGGGGCGGAATGTATGGACAAAGAGATTGTTCATCAATGCTTAGGGATATGTACGCTCCTTTTGGCATTTGGCTTCCTAGAAATTCAAGTCAACAAGCTAGAGTAGGTGAAATTATCAGTTTAGAAAACCTTAGTGATGATGAAAAGATATCTGTCATAAAAGAAAAAGCAATACCTTTTGAGACACTTCTGTATATCAAGGGCCATATAGTCCTTTATGTAGGATTTTTGGGTGAAGAGATAATCATTTTTCATAATACTTGGGGTGTTAAAACTATAGAAAATGGAGTTAGAGGCAGAGCGGTTGTCGGAAAAACTATCTTTAGCACGCTTGAATTTGGAAATGACTTACCAAACTATGACGAAAACTCCAGCATACTAAGAAACTTAAAGAGTATGAATATTTTAACGCGTTAGATATAAAAGCTTTTAAGCCTTTATATCTAAGAGTGAGCCTAGCATCTCATCTTGTGTTTTTATAGAAGTTACATTTGCCGCAGTCGCACCTTGGACTATCATTTGGTCTGGAATTTCTTTAGCTAAATCTGTTTGACTTCTCATAGATCCAGAATCGTCAGACATTCTTGCATTGGCTGTGACTGAACCATTGTTGCTTGACATTCTTGTGTCTGATGGAGTAAATCGATCTGTATTTACATTTGCTATGTTATTTGCATTTGTATTCATCATACTTTGATGAGCAGCTATTGATGAGATATTGTTTGAAATATTCATGAAAACTCCTAGTTTTATTTTTATATGTAAAGACTATTTGGTCACTATTATAATCTTATATTTATAAAATGAAGATTATAAGTAAAAAGTAGTATTAGTTAAGTGTATTTAATATAGATAGATTTAAAGAAGTGGCTTCAAGACTTCTTATTGAATCATCTTTAAAAATAAATGTTACTTTATATCTGCCATCTAAAAAAGTGTTATTTAATACTTGCTCATATAATGCTAAAATAGTTTGAATATTTTTATGTGAATCTCCATGTGCTTCATCAATATATGGAGTAAAAGCATTTAAACAACTCTTTAAAAAAGCTTCATTTATATCACATACAACCTCATTTTTATTGAAATTCACTTCTACTTCTTGCTCTTTTAGTGCTTGTATAAAAATAGCTGCACTTGCAAAATTTTCATTAGAATTAGCTACAAGATATGCTGCCTGAGGTGTCTTTTGTCTATTTTTCTCTAGTAAATCTATTTTACAAATACCAAAAGCCAAAGGATCTTGATAGCTTAAAATGTTTACTTTTATCTTCTGTATTAGTGTCTTAAAAGCTTTTTTTGTTTCTATAATTTCCAAGATTTTCCTCTTTATAGTTTATTATGATTATTATACTAAAAAAACTATTGCCAAAATTTAAGTATCATATATTTCTGGTTATAATAATTTTAAAGTTAAAATACAAAAAAGAGAATATTGTGCAAAAATGGATAGAAATTTTAAAAAAAAATGATTTTATTGGTGTTAAAAAATACATAAAAAGTGGTGGTAATGTGAATGATGCCAATGACACTGGAGAGTCAGTTTTAGCTTATGCCATCAGAAACAGATGTGATATGGATTTACTTTTTCTTTTAGTTGAGAGTGGTGCTGATATTTATGATTTTGATGATGAAGGTGTTAGTGTTTTTGACATGTCAGTGACGTACAACAACATTGATATGGTAAATTTTATACTTGAAAAAGGTGTTGATGTCAACTGTACAAACAGAAGAAGTAGATTTACTCCACTTATGGCAGCTGTATCTTATGGTCGTATAGAAATTGTAAAGCTACTTTTAAAACACGGTGCAGATCAAAATGCGACAGATGAAAAGGGTTTTTCTTCTATAGACTTTGCTAGAAAGATGAACAAAAAAAGTATATTAGCCATACTAGATTATGATGAAAATGGGCATAAAAATAAAGCTTATGCAAGGTAGTTTTTCTTTTTTATAAAGCAGTGGTACCGATGGCCGGACTTGAACCGGCAAGCCGTGAAGCGGTTGATTTTGAATCAACTGAGTTTACCATTTCTCCACATCGGCTGATAAAAAAGAAGAAGGAATGATAGTGGTATAATCCTTAAAAGTAAATAACATTTGGTCGATTATAGCCTATGGAACTTTTATTGCTTAGATTTAAACAATAAAAAGATTTATATAGAATAAAAGTAAACGGAGGTTCGTTATGAGAGTTACATCTAGTATGTACTATGAAAGTCTCTATGGAGCAAACAATTCCAAGATTAATAAAAAACTTTTTGATGTCAACAAGCAGATAGCTTCAGGGTTGAAAATCCAGTATGCAAAAGATGATGTTAGAACATTTGCTGAGACAATGAGGCTTGATAATGAACTCTCAACTATTGGACAGATTAAAAAAAGTACTCAGAGTGGTTATAAAATAGCAAACCAAACAGATGTTGTTTTAAATGAGTTTGAGACAACAATGAACCGCATGAGAACACTATTGCTCCAAGCAGCCAACGCAACTAATAGTGCAACATCATTAGATGCTGTTGCACAGGAACTTAGAGTCATAGAGGACCATCTTAAAAATCTATCAAACACATCTATAAACGGCCAGTTTCTCTTCTCTGGAACCGCGGTAGATATAAAACCAATATCTGATGATGGAACATACAATGGAAATAATGGCTCATTAAATTCTTTTTTAGGCTCAAATGCACAGCAGCGATACAATATTTCTGGTGCAGATCTTTTTTTAGGAGAAGAGAGCTTAACAAAGAGAACAATTACAAGTAATGTGGTAAATTCAAATTTAATTTCAAAATATCCAGCTCTTCAAGGTCCTACAGATGTTGGAGTTCCTTCTGCTCTTACTCCAAACAGTACTATTCGTAATCTAATGGGTGATACAGACAATACTTCAACCCCTTCAAATGATCACTATTTTTATATAAGTGGCGCTAAAAGTGATGGAGTGGCATTCAAACAAAAGATAGCAATGACAGATGACCAAAAAATTGATGAACTTTTAACTCAAATTGGAAATGCTTTTGGCAACACACCTAACTTAAAGATTGTAAATGTAACATTAAATAGTTCAGGGCAAATAGTAGTTGAAGATAAGATAAAAGGTTCTAGTAAACTTGACTTTCATATGGTCGGAGCAGTTGATTTTAGTGGCGGAGGCGCTGCAAATATAACTGATATCAATCTTCTAGATGATGGAGAGAATGATTTTAATAAAATTATGACAGGGACGAGTACAGCAGCAAATCCAGATCTATACGTAAAAGAATTTATTAAATCTGGTTACACATCTGCTGCTAATACGGCTACGAATATAGAAGGTATAGTTTATGATAGAACAAATTTTGAAAAAAATGGTTCTAAATTATCATCAACAGTTCCGCAAATACTAAAAGGGAACAATGCTTTTGCTCAAAACTCTACAAAGCTATCTGAAGTTGCAGATTTGACACAAGCGCCTAATGTTGGTTCACTCGCTGGAACTACATTTAAACTTACTGGTACAAATGTAACTGGTGCCGCATTTGATGTACAGATAGACCTTAAAAATACTCTAGGTGGTGGCTCTACCTTCTCACTAGATGGCGGTGCTACTAACTATGAAATTTTTAATATGGACACGCCAAGGTCAGCGATAAATGCTGATGATATGACATATAAACAATTTATGGATGTTATAAACATGGTTACTACAGGAAACATACCAGCAAACGCTTTTCCTGCTGGTACTGCCGGTGAATATGATACTGCAATAGCTTCATCTGATCTTGTTGGGCGTACATTTTTAAGCTATGATGGAAAAATACAGTTTCAAGAAATAGGAACTTCTGATACTCAAGCTTCTATGTCCATTCATGATATAAATAGTGGAGATTTTTCTGCTCCTGCATCTGTAATGACATTTAATGCTAACAATGGTATAGCTATTCGAGACCCAAAAACAGACTTTTTCAAAACTTTAGATGCTATGGTTACGTCAGTTGAAAACTACAAGTTATATCCAGATAGCTCAAGTGGAGATCTTAGAAACATCGGTATAGAAAATGCCATCGCGATGATGGATGATTTACAAGATCATATTTTTAGAGCACATTCAATGGTAGGATCACAATCAAATGCACTAACGCTCTCTAAAGAGAGAGTAGAACTCTTAGAGATAAGCACTATGACTCTTCGTTCATCTGTTATAGATACAGATTTAGCTGAGGCATCGCTCACTTTAACACAACTCTCGCTAAACTATGAGGCTATGCTCTCAACTGTAGGAAAAGTTTCAAAGTTAAGCCTTGTAAACTACTTGTAGGTTTTTCATAGCATTAATTTTTATTGCATATTGCCAAAAAAGTTCCTTACTGGAACGATTTTGGCTATACTTCATCTATAAAACAATCATCCACATCTTAAAGGCAACTCGTATTGAAAGAGACTCTATTTATTATCACATTTGGAATTTTAATCTATCTAGGTTTTGCAACTATTTTTGGAGAGAGTGGGTTTATAGGTAGTTATGGTTCTATCTTTGCATCTTACAATCAAAAATATTTTGGCTATGTATCTTATATCTATATATTGGCTCTACTTTTTCCTCTTTACTATCTCTACAGAGACACTTCTTATAGTCTTAGAAAATTAGAGTTAGTTTTAGCTTCTTTTTTAATATTTTCATCACTTCTTTTAGCTCAAGCTATGCTGATAAATGACAAGTTAAGAGGTATTGCAGGTGGAGAGTTTGTTGACTTTTTAGCACCTTTTATTGGGCTTTTTGGACTTTGGGTATTTTGGTTTATCATTACTTGTGTATCTACTCTTATGTTTTTAGATAAAAGCATGCATGACATAGCATCAACCATCAGACAACTCTCTAAGAACAAATTAAAAAAAAGAGAGAAAATAGTTTATCAAGAGTTGCCAGATAGTGGCTATGAAGAAGAAAACAACAACATCTATGATGCACCAAGCTATACAAGAGAGAGTTTTAATAAAAAAACAGATGAAGTAAAAGAGAGTAAGATAGAAGAACTTCAAAACTATGAGACAGAAGAGATAGTTCAAGAACTTTATAATAAACCAGAAGAAAAAGAGCTAGAGAATACTACACAAACTATACTAGAAGTTGCCGCAAAGATTAAAGAGAAAAAAAATGCTTTAGTTATAGATGAATTGGAAGAAAATAAAAAACTTTTAGAAGCTATGGAAAAAGGAGAAGTCGAAAAACCTAAAAATTTCATCCTTCCATCAGTAGATTTTCTAAAAAAGGTAGAAACAAAGACTCACTCTGTAGATGAAAATGAGATAGATGATAAAATTCGCTATCTTATAGAAAAGCTTGCGCACTTTAAAATTGATGGTGATGTTGTAAGGACTTATGCCGGTCCTGTTGTCTCAACTTTTGAGTTTAAACCAGCGGCAAATGTTAAAGTAAGTAAGATTTTAAATCTTCAAGATGACCTAGCTATGGCACTCTCAGCGGAGACTATCCGCATCCAAGCTCCCATACCTGGAAAAGATGTAGTTGGCATCGAGATACCAAATGAAACAGTTGAGACTATTTATATTCGTGAACTACTTGATTCTAAACTCTTTAAAGAGTCAGCATCTCCGCTAACTATCGCTTTGGGTAAAGATATAGTTGGGAAACCTTTTATAACTGATCTTAAAAAGCTACCGCATCTACTAATTGCTGGAACTACAGGAAGTGGGAAAAGTGTTGGTATAAACGCTATGATACTCTCACTTTTATATAAAAACTCTCCAGATCAGCTAAGACTTCTTATGATAGACCCTAAGATGCTAGAGTTCTCCATCTACAATGGCATTCCACACCTTTTAACTCCAGTCATAACAAAGGCAAAACAAGCCATAGTAGCGCTAAACAATATGGTCTCAGAAATGGAACGCCGTTATGAACTTATGAGTGAGACAAGAACTAAAAATATTGAAAACTACAATGACAAAGTTAAGAAAGAGGGTGGCGAGCATCTTCCTTATATAGTAGTTATCATAGATGAGCTAGCAGACTTAATGATGACAAGTGGAAAAGATGTTGAGCACTCAATAGCAAGACTTGCTCAAATGGCAAGAGCATCGGGCATCCACCTGATCGTTGCAACTCAAAGACCATCTGTAGATGTTGTCACAGGACTTATAAAAGCAAACTTACCGTCTCGTATATCATATAGAGTTGGACAAAAAGTAGATAGTAAAATCATCTTAGATCAGATGGGAGCAGAGTCGCTCCTAGGTCGTGGAGATATGCTCTTTACTCCTCCAGGATCCACTGGACTTGTAAGACTTCATGCTCCGTGGAGTTCAGAGAGTGAGATAGAAAAAATTGTAGATTTTATAAAGTCACAAAGAGGCCCTAACTATGATAAGAGCTTTTTAGTTGAAGATGATGACTCTGATGGAAGCCAAAGAGGCGAGACATACGAAGAGTTAGATCCACTCTATGATGAGGCAAAAAGCATAGTGGTTATGGATAGAAAGACTTCTATCTCTTACTTACAAAGAAGACTCCAAGTAGGTTACAATCGCTCAGCTAGGATAGTAGAACAACTAGAAGGCGAGGGTGTATTATCTTCACCAAACAGTAAAGGGATTCGTGAGATATTATAGTGAGAGATTGTGAAATAATCCTCACTCTTAGAACTTGGGAACGAAATTAGTTTATCACGCCAAGTGAGGCTAAAACCTCACGGAGATACTTTAAAGCCTTATAGGACGAGGTTAAAGCTTATAGAAGTCGAGTTAAAAAAGAAATTTATAGCTCTTTAGGGCTTATCATGTTTTTTGGAACTACCCACTCCTTAAATTGTTCTTCTGTTACAAGTCCAAGTGCTAGTGCAGCCTCAAGCAGAGTTGAACCATCTTTATGGGCTTTTTTAGCTATTTTTGTAGCGTTATCGTATCCTATATGAGGATTTAGTGCAGTTACGAGCATAAGTGACTCATCTCTTAGTTTTGCTATACGCTCTTCATTAGCCGTTATACCTTCTATACATCTAGCAGTAAAACTTTGGCATCCATCACTAAGTAGGCGGATCGATTGAAGCAGATTGTAAATCATGACTGGCTTAAATACATTTAACTCAAAATGTCCGTTCGAGCCTGCTATGGAGATAGTTGTATGATTTCCCATCACTTGTGCTGATATCATTGTCAGAGCTTCGCTTTGTGTAGGGTTTACTTTTCCAGGCATGATGGAGGAACCAGGTTCATTCTCAGCCAGACTTATCTCCCCAATACCGCATCTAGGTCCAGATGCCAAAAACCGAATATCATTGGCAATTTTCATCATACTTACAGCTATGGTATTTAAAGCTCCACTTGCTTCAACGATAGCATCATGAGCAGCTAGTGCTTCAAATTTATTTTGGGCTGTGACAAAGGGAATGTTTATAGTTTTAGCAACTTGCGCGGCAAATGCTTTATCGAAGCCTTTTACTGAGTTCATTCCAGTACCAACAGCAGTTCCTCCTTGTGCTAACTGAAGCAGAGCAGGAAGTATAGCTTTAACTCTACGGATAGAGTTGGCTACTTGTGCACTGTAGCCTGAAAACTCTTGTCCTAAAGTTAAAGGTGTGGCATCTTGAGTATGCGTACGGCCAATTTTAACAATATGCTCGAATGACTTAGATTTTTTATCTAGCTCTGCGTGCATATATTTTAAAGCGGGTAGCAGTTTGTTTGTAATCTCTTCAACTGCCGCTATATGCATAGCTGTTGGAAACACATCGTTTGAGGATTGACCCATATTGCAGTGGTCATTTGGATGGACTGGATCTTTTGAACCAATAACACCACCTAAAATCTCAATTGCTCGATTAGATATTACTTCATTTGCATTCATGTTACTTTGAGTACCAGAACCTGTTTGCCACACTGAGAGAGGAAAGTGTTCATCAAACTTACCCTCCATAACTTCACCGGCTGCCTCAATAATTGCTTTTGCTATCTTAGCTTCTAGAAGACCTAAATCCATATTGACCTTAGCACATGATTGTTTTACTATTGCTAATGCCCTTATAAGAGGCTTTGGCATAGTTTCTACTCCTATGGGAAAGTTTATAAGTGACCTTGCAGATTGCGCACCGTAGTACATATCTGAGGGTACTTCAAGCCTACCAAATGAATCACTCTCTTCTCTAAATAAGTTCATAATATGCTCCATTACTAATATATAAAGTAAATATTAGCATAAAAAATAATATTGGAGAATTTTGTGCTGTTACTAATATACACATATAAAGGTGAATATACTTAAAATATGAGTATATTAGTAACACTCTTTATTTTGAGTTTACTTATTAGGTTATAATCATTCAAATTAAATATACAGGATTAACTATGGCATTTATGCAAGATTATAAAGCACATGTAAATGAGAGAGAAGCACTAGGTGTTCCTCCATTACCTCTAAGTGCAGAGCAAACAGCAGAAGTTATTGAGCTTATAAAGAGTGATTGCACAGATGAATTACTTGATTTACTGACAAATCGTGTATCGCCTGGAGTTGATGATGCAGCTTATGTTAAGGCGGCATTTTTAAATGATATTGCCAACGAGAATGTTAAAATAGAAGCAATATCTCCTCAAAGAGCAGTTGAAATGCTAGGCATGATGCTAGGTGGCTACAATGTTAAACCTATGATAGATGCATTGAAATCTTCAAACAAAGATGTAGTCAGTGCAGCTACAGAAGCGCTATCTCACACTCTTCTTGTTTATGATGCATTTAATGATGTAGAAGAGTTACACAAAGCTGGTAACAAGGCTGCAACTGAAGTTATGACTTCATGGGCGAATGCTGAGTGGTTTACCTCAAAGCCAAAGCTAGCAGATAAAATCACTGTAACAGTTTTTAAAGTAGATGGCGAGACAAATACTGATGATTTATCTCCTGCATCAGAAGCTTTTACTCGTTCAGATATTCCAGTCCATGCTAACTCAATGTTAACTGCTAAGATGGATGATCCTATGGGCATTATAGCTGAGCTTAAGAAAAAAGGTAACACTGTAGCTTATGTAGGCGATGTTGTTGGAACAGGAAGCTCAAGAAAATCAGGTATAAACTCGGTTCAGTGGCATATGGGAGAGAGCATAAAAGGTGTTCCAAACAAAAAAACTGGCGGTGTGGTTTTAGGTAGCACAATTGCTCCAATCTTTTTTGCAACTGCTGAGGATTCTGGTGCTTTGCCACTTGAACTTGATGTATCAGAGATGGAGATGGGCGATGTTATAGAGCTCTATCCATATAAAGGTGAAGCTCACAAAAACGGCAAGTGCATTGCTACTTTTAAACTAAATCCTAACACTATAACAGATGAAGTTAGAGCTGGGGGGCGTATCCCGCTTATTATCGGCAGAGGATTAACTTCTAAAGCTCGCAGCGTTTTAAAAATGCCTCAAAGTGATATATTTCTAACAGCAGAGCAACCAGCTGATAGCGGCAAAGGATATACTCTAGCTCAAAAGATGGTAGGTCGTGCATCTGGACTAGCTGGAGTTCGCCCAGGTATGTACGTAGAACCTGAGATGTCAACTGTTGGTTCTCAAGATACAACTGGACCAATGACTCGTGATGAGATAAAAGAACTCGCAGCTCTTGGCTTTAATGCAGATCTCGTTATGCAATCTTTTTGCCATACGGCAGCTTATCCAAAGCCATCAGATATAACTATGCATCATACTCTGCCTGACTTTATGTCAAACCGTTCTGGTGTAGCACTTCGCCCAGGTGATGGAGTTATCCACTCATGGTTAAACAGAATGGTTCTACCAGATAGTGTAGGAACTGGAGCAGATAGTCATACTCGTTTTCCAATAGGAATCTCCTTTCCTGGAGGCTCTGGAATAGTTGCTTTTGCAGGTGTAACTGGCTCTATGCCACTTACGATGCCAGAGTCTGTTTTAGTGCGTTTTAGTGGAGAGATGCAACCAGGTATCACACTTCGTGACCTTGTAAATGCTATACCGCATCAAGCTATAAAAGAGGGGCTTTTAACAGTTGAGAAAAAGGGTAAGAAAAACATCTTTGCAGGTCGCATCTTAGAGATTGAGGGCTTACCAACTCTAAAGGCTGAGCAAGCGTTTGAGCTCTCAGATGCTTCGGCTGAGAGAAGTGCAGCGGCTTGTACAGTTCTACTAGATAACGAGCCAGTTATAGAGTACCTAAAATCAAATGTAACTCTACTAGAGTCTATGATTGAAGCTGGTTATGAAGACAAAAGAACGATTCAAAGACGAATAGATAAGATGAAGGAATGGTTAGCAAATCCTACTCTTATGAAGCCAGATGCAGATGCAGAGTATGCAGCTGTTTTAGAGATCAACTTAAATGAGATTAAAGAGCCAATTATCGCTTGTCCAAACGATCCAGATGATGTTGCAACTCTAAGTGAAGTACTAGCATCTAACAGACCTCACAAGATAGACGAAGTTTTTGTTGGTTCATGTATGACAAATATCGGTCACTATCGTGCTTTAGGCGAAGTACTAAAAGGCGAGGGCCCTGTTCCTACTAGACTTTGGGTTTGCCCTCCAACTAAGATGGATGAAAAACAGCTAACTGAGGATGGTTACTACGCTATCTTTGGTGCGGCTGGTGCTAGAACTGAGATACCAGGGTGTTCGTTATGTATGGGTAATCAAGCGAGAGTTGAGGATAACGCTATAGTCTTCTCAACTTCAACTCGTAACTTTGATAACCGTTTGGGTAAGGGCGCTCAAGTATATCTAGGCTCAGCAGAACTAGCGGCTGTTTGTGCGATACTAGGTCGTCTTCCAACTGCTGCAGAGTATATAGAAAAAACTAAAAAGATTGTTGGAAAAGAGGGAGAGATTTATAAATATCTGAATTTTAACCTTATAAAAGACTACAAACTAGCTTAAGTTTATACAGAGATGGAGTTAAATCTTCATCTCTTAGTCTCTAATCACATCAAAATCTAACGGGTAATTTGGCGTAAAAATCTCTTTCTTAATCTCTTTGTTTTGCACTTGATTAAAAAACTCTATCTTAACTTTATTTTCAAACTCATCTATATATGAAATAGATTCAATAAAATCTTCTTTTGTAGTTATTATAAACATTTTTTTTTCAAAACTAGCTTCATACATATCTTTTTTTATCTCTCTAGCGTTTTTTATCATTTTGAAAAAATCTAAACTAGAATCTATACTTCTTATGATAACTTGCTCTATTTCAGGTTCAACAATTGTTACTTGATGGCTATTTATATAGACATCTTTTTGAATTGGTTCTTTGTATTTCCACAAAGCATTTTGTGGTTTTGAAGCAGTTATATGGCCCTTATAGGTTAGCGTTTTATTTTTATCATCAGTCACACTTTGAGTAAATGCGGCATCAAAAGAGCGCAGGGTGTCAAAGGATGCAAAGCTAAGAGAGAAGCTAAAGAGCAGTAGATATACATGTTTCATAAAGTTCCTTTTTTTAAAATTATATCTAAGGGGCTGTTTACATATTATTTAGTATAAGCTTTAAAATAACTCATTTTAGGATTTATGCTTATTATAATTATTAGTGTGTTAAAATGTCGGCAATTTCGATGATTGCTATGCACTTGTTGTGTACCAATCTGTATTAAGGTTGAGAATGCTACAGGCATTAATGGGTAAGATCTTTGGAACTTCAAATGATCGTGAACTAAAAAAGTACGCTAAAAGAGTAGAAAATATAAATGCTTTAGAGAGTAAGTATGAAGCGCTAAGCGATGATGAGCTTAAAGCTGCATTTAACGAGCTAAGAAGTAGTGTTTTAGAAGATGCTAAGAGTTTAGATGATGTCCTAGAAGACTCATTTGCAATCACTAGAGAAGTTGGCAAAAGAGTCTTAAATATGAGGCATTTTGATGTTCAGCTTATTGGTGGCATGGTTCTTCATGAAGGTAGAATTGCTGAGATGAAAACAGGAGAGGGTAAGACACTTGTTGCAACTCTCCCTATAGTTTTAAATGCAATGACAGGCCGTGGCGTGCATTTAGTTACAGTCAATGATTATCTTGCATCTAGAGATGCTACTGAAATGGGACAATTGTATAACTTTCTAGGTTTTTCAGTTGGTATGGTCTTAGAGAGTAACTCTGAACCAGAGAAAAAAAGAGAAGCTTATAGATGTGATATTACATATGGTACAAATAATGAGTTTGGCTTTGATTATCTAAGAGATAACATGAGTTACTCTTCTGAACATATGGCTCAAAGAAACCATAACTTTGTGATAGTCGATGAAGTCGATAGTATTCTTATAGATGAGGCAAGAACTCCACTCATAATCTCAGGTCCAACAAACAGGGCATTAGAAGATTATAAAATAGCCGATGGCATAGCTATGAAACTAAAAAGAGATGAGCACTTTACTGTTGATGAAAAAGATAAGGTTGTACTTATCACAGAAGAGGGCATCACAAAAGCTGAAGAGCTTTTTGGCGTTGAAAACCTTTATAGTGTAGAAAACTCATCTCTTCCACATGCACTAGACCAAGCTTTAAAAGCAAATTATCTTTTTGAAAAAGATGTTGATTATGTTGTAAATGATGGAGAAGTTGTCATCGTTGATGAATTTACAGGAAGACTTAGTGAAGGTCGTCGCTTTAGCGAGGGGCTCCATCAAGCACTTGAAGCTAAAGAAAATGTAGAGATAAAAGAAGAAACTCAAACTCTAGCAGATATAACATTTCAAAACTACTTTAGAATGTATGATAAGCTAGCAGGAATGACTGGAACTGCAGAGACTGAAGCTACTGAATTTTCCCAAATTTATTCAATAGATGTTGTTTCAATTCCTACAAATATTCCTATTACTAGAAAGGATTTAAATGACCTTATTTATAAAACAGAAAAAGAGAAGTTTGGTGCAGTTGTAGAGACTATAAAAAAACTTTCAAAAACAGGTCAACCTGTTCTTATTGGTACTGCATCTATAGAGAAGTCAGAAGCTCTACATGAAGTACTAAAAAAAGAAAAAATAGCACACACTGTGTTAAATGCTAAAAATCACGCACAAGAGGGTGAGATCATTAAACACGCTGGGGCTAAGGGTGCAGTAACCATTGCTACAAACATGGCTGGCCGTGGTGTCGATATTAAAGTTAGCGATGAAGTAAGAGCTCTTGGAGGTCTTTATATCATAGGAACAGAGAGACATGAAAACCGACGAATAGACAACCAACTTCGCGGTCGTAGTGGTCGCCAAGGAGATGCTGGAACTACCCAGTTTTACCTATCACTAGAAGATAACCTTCTTCGTATATTTGGCTCTGATAAGATAAAGTCTATCATGGAGAGACTCGGAGTTGAAGATGGAGAGTATATAGAGTCAAAAATGGTTACTCGTGCGGTAGAAAAAGCTCAAATGAAAGTTGAAAACATGCACTACGAAGGTAGAAAGCAGATAGTTGAGTATGATGATGTTGCAAATGAGCAGAGAAAGATCGTTTATAAATTTAGAAATCAACTCTTAGATAAAGAGTATGATATCGACTCTAGGATAGACACAATTAGAGTTGACTACATCAGTAACTTACTCAATATTTGTGGCATCTTTGATGGGGGAGAAGACTTTAATATAAAAAGAGTTTCTGAAATTTTAAAAGAGGAGTTAAACTTTGACTTGAAGGTTGAAGAATTTTCATCTTTAGAGTTTGAAGAACTTCTTGAGAAATTAGTTGAAGTTGTTAAAAAATCTTATGATGATAAAATGAGTATTTTAGAAGAAGACATTCGTTCAGATATTGTAAGAGAACTCTACCTAAAAGAGTTAGATAGTGCTTGGAGAGAGCATCTCTATGCTATGGATAACATGAAAACTGGAATCAGACTTCGTGCATATAATCAAAAAGATCCATTAGTTGAGTACAAAAAAGAGAGTTTCAATCTATTTGGTGAGCTCATAGCAGATATGAAATTTAATGCTATAAAAACTCTTCAGATCATTCAATTTAGAATGGATTCTGCTGAGGAAGAAGCTGCAAATGTAGCACAGCAGATGGAAATTCAAAGAAAATTTGATGAAGCTGCTATGATATTTAATCACTCACAAAATAAAGAGTCAGAATCATCTGAGAAAAAAGTAGCTAGAAATGAACCTTGTCCTTGTGGAAGTGGTAAAAAGTACAAACTATGCTGCGGTAAAAGTGGTCCCAAAAAGGGGGTATTTGCCAAAAACGGTACACTTGCCTCTTGAGAGCATCCCTCGTACCTTATCTTGTCAAGCGATTCCTTCGCTTTGACAAAGACCAGCCATTTATCTTCTTATCTGCACTACTAGCTTTTTTAGGTATAACATTAGGTGTGATGGTTCTTATTGTAGCTATGGCACTTATGAATGGTTTTGACAAAGAATTTAAGAAAAAACTTACCATTATGAACTATCCACTTACAGTTATTCCAAAATTTTATGGTGCGGTAAATGAAGAACTACTCCTAAATCTACAAACAAAATTTCCAAATCTTGAGTTTAGCCCATATGTTCAATCTGCTATTATGGCTAGAAGTGGCTCAAAGTTAGAGGGTGGATATATTTTTGGCGTAAACTTTGAAGATGAAGCAAAGGTGAATAGTGTTTTGGCAAAGGCTATAAAAAATGAACACTTTTCAAAGTTTGATGTACTTGTTGGGAAGAGTTTAAAAGATGAGTTTAACTTATATGTTGATGATAAACTTATGTATATTTTTACTCATGTAGAACCAGGTGGGCTATCTGTTACACCAAAAATAAAACGCTTTAAGGTAAAAGGCATCTTCGATTCAGGACTTAGTGCTTATGACAAGGCTTATAGCTATACGACACTCTCTTCAATGCAATCGATGTTAGGACTTGCATCTAATCAGTATGATGGAATTCATATATACTCAAACGATCCTCATAAAGATATATTAAAAATCAAAGAATCTTTGCCAGTTAGTGTGAGCGTTAAAGGTTGGTGGGAGGATAATGTAAACTTTTTTGCAGCCCTAGAACTTGAGAAAGCTTCTCTTTTTATAGTGTTAATGCTAATCATTTTAATAGCAGCTATAAACATAATCTCTTCTTTGCTTATGACTGTGATGAACAGAAGAAGCGAGATAGCTCTACTTCTCTCACTAGGGGCTACAACAATAGAGATTAAGAAAATTTTTTTATATCTTGGTATAGTTATCGGGGTAAGTGGAATCCTAGCTGGTATAGCTTTTGGAATGAGTGGTTTGTGGATACTAAGCACTTTTGATATTGTATCTTTGCCAAAAGATGTATATCCTACAACTACACTTCCACTAGATTTGAGTCTTAAAGACTTCTCTCTTATAGTTATTGGTGCATTTGTTATTGTAATCGCATCTTCTTATTATCCTGCTAAAAAAGCTAGCGAGGTAGATATCCTTAGAGTTTTAAGAAACGAATAGTTTCTATTTCTCTTTTTTATCTTTAAACATCTCAAATGGTAGAAAGAGAGTTCTCTTAATAATATTAAGAGGAGCTACTATTATGTCTTTGGCTATAAGGCTGCTAACTTCTGGATCATTAAGTTTTCCACTTATCTTCATAGATGTTGAGATGCTATCATCCCCTAAAAGTATATAACCAACTACTGGGACCTTTGAAAAACTACTACCTAAGTCTGTTTTTAGATTTAGCGTAAGATCTATGCTGTTTTTAACATAACTAGCTGTTCCATAACCAACTATATCTATCTCTTTTGAGTTTAATGATATATCGCTAAAGTCTAAGATATCATCTTTTGCGTGAAAATTTACATAAGCATTTTTTACTTCAAGTCCATTTTTGCTATATCCAGGGAGAGAAAATGTTACAAGAGAAGGTATAGTATTTACAAACGCAAGTATATTATTTAAAATTTTATAATCAACTATTGTAGTATCTTTTATTTGGATAAGCCCCTTATATTCATCAAGATTACCTTGCATAGAAAAAGACAATACACCGCCTTTAAAATCAGATAGATAGAAGAGTTTATCCATAAAGTCATCTCCAAAGCCAGCGCCATATAGATAAAATTCTCCATCTTTTAACTCAAAACCAGCACTTCCAGTTCTATGCTTTAGTTGAGCGTTAATAATATTGTTAAAGTACTGTAGTTGCATGGTTTGAGAGATTACATGTCTATTTTCATCTATATAAAAGTAACAATCTTTTGAGTCAAAGATAATATTAGTCTCACTTTTTGATTTTGAATTTCTTTGTTTTATGAAACTAAGTATGGCATTTATATTTATACCTATATTGTTTGCCCATATTTTTATATCTTTGTTCACTCTAAGGTCTATATTATTGTTTATATTTATGATGGTATCTTTTGAAATTTCATCTATATATCCTCTTAATACATAGTCTTCTACTGGTTTATTATTAAAAGTAAGAAATTTATATGGATATTTGATATTTGCAAAAAAGCCTATATTTTTATCTGATTGTTTTTTATAGATGCTAATGTCACCATTTGTTAGATTGTAGTCTTGAAGAAGTTTTGAATTTTGTGACAACTTGTGAAGTGAATTTAACTCTAGCATCCATCCATTATCATCTAAATTAAGATTAGCATCAAAAGCATTTGTCTTGATGGTTGTTTGTTTATCATGGTGTTTTATATCTAACTTTAGAATGTCGTTCGAGTTAAATACTTCACCTATGTCATTATCCTCAAAATGAAGTTCTTTAAGATTTATTACTCCTTCATTTTTATTTAAATTATAAAATGCATTAAATTTTACATCTGCTAAATTTTTAATATTTAATTTGGAAGACATTACTCTAAAATTGTATTCATTTAATTCTATTATAGTGCCACCAAGTGTGTAGTGTAAACCTTTTGCAGTAAATCTTATATCTTCATCTGAGTCTAAGATAAGGTTTTTATCATACTCTAATTTTAGCGAAGCACTCGATTGATTCATTTTAATATCATCTAATTTAAACGTAAGCAAATCAATATCAAAATTTGCGCGTATTGGATTTAATACTAACTCTCCAGAGGCAAAAGCAGTTAAAATATTTTGCATTTTGATGTATGCAGTTGGAATTTTGGCCTTAAGAGTCTTCAAGTCAAATAAAACACTTAAAGCATCAAGCTCAATGGTATTATTTTTATAATTCCACTTTGATTTTTCTATTGCGATAGTATCTTGTTTATTTGAGATAGTATAAGTTGCTTGTAGTCTCTTTTGCTGAAGTACCATGTCATTAAAAGAAATATCTTGTATATTAAAATCTAATTTTCCTTCACTCTTCTTAGCATCATACACAACATCAACTATAGCAGTAATAATGTCTTTGTATTTTGCATGCATCTTTGGTATGTGAACATCGTAGTTATCCAGATAGACCTTAGTATCAGTTACATCAATATCTAGACCTAAGTAGTTGAAATTTGCTTCTTTTGTGTAAAATACACCTTTAGCATCTACATTTATCCTACGAAGTCCTACGGTGATTTTCAAGTCAGTTGCAACACTACCACTGTTTTGCAGGATTGGAAGCTTAATCTTGTATGTATTTAAAAGGTATAATAGGTCTTTAGTTACCTTGCCATCGAAGTTTAAAAAGAGACTAAGTAGCTCTTCTTTTTTAGAAAAATCTATTTTAAGCCAGCTATTTTGTAGATTAAATCCATACTGATAAGTTTCTTGTGGCCTTATATACAAAACTCCATCTATAAATTCTAGTTCAGTTTTTTGCGTAATAACAGGTTCAAGTTCTTTATTGTAAGTATAAGTTAGATTGGATGCACTAGCTTTGACTATGATGTTTTTATATGCATCTTGCAGTCTTTCATAATCAATCCATCCAGATGCACCCTTTAGTTCTAAATCATCAAATGTAATAGCATCATAAGCCCAATACTTAACTTCTTTTGGCATATCTATAATTTGCATAGTGTGCATAAGATTTTTTATCTTCTCTTTTGCTTGAACTTTATAAAAAAGTTTTTTGGTATTTGCTATTGCATATGTTTTTAAAAAAATATCATCATTTATATTGATATTTAAATTAGAGAGCAACTCTTTATTATGCCCACCAAAGATTATATTTCCATCAATATTGACCTTACTTTTAAAGTGAGAAAATTTTTCAATCTCAGCATTTAAATAATTAGACTCATAAAAAATGTTACTCTTTAGCGAGAACTCCTTTGATGATGCTATAAAATACCCATTTGAACCATTTATATATAAAAAAGAAGCATCTATATCATTAAAGCTAATTTTTTTTACTTCAAATTTCTCAAACCAGTTGTCAAAAAGAAGGATTATTTTTAAAAGCTCATTAAGTCCATCAGCGCGTAGTTCTGTATTGTTTTGTTCTGAATTACTGGTGATTTTGAGCTCTTCTATACTTATATTTAGTTTTTCATTCCATTTAATGTATAATCTCTCGATTTCAATATTTGGCAGAGATATATTTTTGATATGGATGCCATTTTGTAGTAGTATAAATAAAAGGCTGAGCGTCAAAAATATGAATGATAAAACACTAACGATTATAAAGTGGATTTTTGAGATAGTATTAATTATTATTTTATCGTTCATGTATTACCTAAATCAACCTGTGCGTAGCCCTAAAGTGGTCTTTATACCACAAGGCTCTATAAATCAGATTATAACACAACTGAGTCATAATAACTACAATGTATCTAAATTAGATTCGCTTCTGTTAAGGCTAATTGGCTCTCCTCAAAGCGGTTGGATTGATATGAAAAGTACTTATAATACAAGAGGTGATTTTTTATATAAACTAACAACTGCAAAAGCAGCACTCCAAAATGTAACACTTATACCAGGTGAGACTACATATATATTTTTAGATGATTTGGCGTTGAAGTTGAACCTAGATAGAGATAAGCTTGAAAGTGAGTTTTTATCACAAAGTAAGATAGAAGAGGGTGCTTTTGTTCCAAACACATATAGATTGCCGCTTGGTATAACTGAAAAAGAACTCATTAGAATTCTTCTATATGAATCAAATCAACAGATGCAAAAATTATCTAAAAAGCTTTTTGGAACTTATAATGAGAAGAAATGGTTTCAAATTGTAGCACTTGCATCTGTAATAGAAAAAGAATCAGCCAATATAAAAGAGATGCCACTTGTTAGTTCAGTAATACATAATCGTATAAAAAAAGGCATGAAGCTACAGATGGATGGAACTCTAAATTATGGCAAATACTCTCATATCAAGATAACTCCACAAAGAATCAGAGAAGATGAGAGTATCTATAATACCTACAAATATGGGGGTGTGCCGAGCATTCCTGTCTGTAATGTAAGCTTTGATGCTATCAAGTCTGCAGTCTTTCCTGCTAAGACGTCTTACTTGTATTTTATGAAAAATAAAGCTGGTACTCATGATTTCTCACGTAACTATTCTACACATTTAAGCAATATAAAGCGTGTTACCAAATGAAACAAAAAGGAAATATAGGTAAATCTTTAGACCGGCTTTGAGCAAATTATTTATCTTAGTGTTATGATTGTCCTGTAAGTTTTTGTGGGGTCACTCTTGTGATTATTATAAAAACAAAAAATATTAAACCAAGGACAAAAAATGTCAAAAATTATTTGGTCAAAAATTGATGAAGCTCCAGCTTTAGCAACTTACTCACTTTTACCAATCGTAAGTGCTTTCACAAAATCTGCAGGTGTTGATGTAGTTACTAGTAATATCTCACTCGCAGGTAGAGTTATCTCTAAGTTTCCACAGAGATTAAAAGAAGACCAAAGAATTGCTGATGACTTAGCAGAGCTTGGAAATATTGTTCAACTCTCAGATGCTAACATTATAAAGCTTCCAAATATTTCAGCTTCTGTGCCTCAACTAATGGAGTGTATAGCAGAGCTTCAATCTCAAGGTTATGATATTCCTAACTATCCAGAAGAGCCAAAATCTGATGAAGAAAAAAATCTTCAAACGCTTTTTTCAACTTGTTTAGGCTCAGCAGTTAATCCTGTTCTTCGTGAGGGTAATTCAGATAGAAGAGCGGCAGCGGCTGTTAAAAACTTTGCAAAGAAAAATCCTCATAAGCTTCGTCCATTTGAGAAAGACTCAAAAGCTTGTGTAGCACACATGGATGGTGGAGATTTTTACTCAAATGAGCAGTCTATCATCATGTCAGGTAGCGGTAAAGTAACGATAGAACAAAATGGAAAAGTTCTAAGAGAGATAGATGCACAGGATAAAGAGATACTTGATGCTACCTTTATGTCAGCATCAGCACTTGCATCTTTTTACCAAAAAACTTTGGATGATGCAAAGGCGAATGGTAACTTATGGTCACTTCACCTAAAAGCTACTATGATGAAAGTTAGTGATCCTATCATGTTTGGTCACGCTGTAAAAGTTTTCTTCAAAGATGTTTTTGCAAAATATGGCTCAGAGTTAAAAGCTATCGGTTACAATGCAAACATGGGTCTAGGTGACTTATATAAGAAGTTAGAAAACTCACCTAAAAAAGATGGAATCATAGCTGCATTAAAAGCTACTTATAGCACTCAACCAGCTCTAGCTATGGTTGACTCTGATAAAGGGATCACAAATTTACACGCTTCAAATGATATTATTATAGATGCTTCAATGCCTGTTGTGATTCGTGATGGCGGTAAGATGTGGAATAAAGATGGTAAAACACAAGAGTGCGTATCGGTTATTCCAGATGCATCATACGCAGTCTTTTTCAAGGCTATGGTTGATGATTGTGTTGCAAATGGTCAGTATGATGTCTCAACTATGGGTAATGTTGCAAATGTTGGGCTTATGGCACAAAAAGCAGAAGAGTATGGCTCTCATCCAACTACTATAGAACTGGCTGAAGCTGGAACTGTAGAGGTAAAAGACGCATCAGGAAATGTTTTGATGAGTCATAAATGCGAAGCTGGAGATATCTACAGAATGTCTCGTGCTAAAGACATCCCAATCAAAGACTGGGTAAGATTGGCGGTTGAGAGAGCAAAGCTTACAGGTTCTCCAGCTGTGTTTTGGTTAGATGAAAATCGTGCACACGATGCAAATATGATTAAAAAAGTAAATGAGTATTTAAAAGATCATGATACAAAAGGTTTAGAGCTTCCTATTATGAACGTAACAGATGCTACAAAATACACAAATGAGAGAGTTCGCAAGGGACTAGATACTATCTCTGTAACTGGTAACGTTTTAAGAGACTATTTAACAGATATGTATCCAATCTTAGAACTTGGAACTTCTGCTAAAATGTTATCTATAGTTCCACTTATCGCTGGTGGAGGCCTTTTTGAAACTGGTGCTGGCGGATCTGCTCCTAAGCATGTTGATCAATTTTTAGAAGAGGGACACTTAAGATGGGACTCACTAGGAGAGTTTTTGGCACTTGCTGAATCTTTAAGATTTATTGCTCAAAAAAATGACTCTAAAAAACTAGCAGTTGTAACTGCGGCTCTTGATGTTGCTAACAACGCTTACCTTGATAATGACAAATCACCATCAAGAAAATGTGGAGAGCCAGATAACAAAGCTTCTCACTTCTTTGTAGCACAATACTGGGCTGATGCGCTTGCATCTCAAAGTGATGATGCAGAGTTAGCGGCTAAGTTTGCTCCAATAGCACAAGCACTAAAAGAGAATGAAGCTAAGATTATAAAAGAGTTACTCTCAGTTGAGGGTAAGGCTCAAGATATTGGCGGATACTACCATCCTGATGATGCAAAAGCCGAAGCTGCGATGAGACCATCAGAGACTCTAAATACTATTATAAATTCGATATAATACAAAAAGAGCAAAACTACATGCATCAAAGAAGCAAAAGCTTGTTTGATGCAATAGCGAAGATTTAAAGATTAATTTAACCTAATCTTTAATTTTTTACTATTTTAAATATCAAAAGGAGTACTATGAGAGGTAAAAGAGTAGCAATTGTAGGCGTTGGAAATGTCGGCTCATCTGTAGCTTATTCTTTGGCAATGACTGGTTCTTGCCATGAAGTAATAATAAGAGCTAATGATGTTAACAAGGCAAGAGGAAAAGCATTAGACCTCTCTCAAGCTGCTCAGGCTGCTAGAAAACATACTGTTATTTCTGTGGCTGAGACACTAGAAGATGTGAAAGATTGCGATGTTGTTGTAATTACAGCAGGTAGCCCTAGGCTTCCTGGAATGAGTAGAGATGATTTGTTACTAAAAAATGCTCAAGTAATGAAAGATATTGTAAATGTTATAAAAGTTTCATCTCCAAATGCAGTTATTATCCCTGTGTCAAACCCACTAGATGCAATGGTTTATGTTGCTCTAAAAGAGACTGGTTGGGATAGAAGTAGAGTTTTAGGGATGGCTGGAATCTTAGACAGCGCTAGAATGGCTCACTTTGTATATGCTAAATTGGGCTATGGAGCAGGGCAGATTAGATGTTCTGTTATGGGTGGTCATGGTGATGACATGGTTCCTCTTCCTAGATTTTCTACTGTAGCTGGAGTTCCGCTAACTGACCTTTTAACTTGGGATGAGATTAACGAGATAGTTGAAAAAACCAAGAAAGGTGGTGCTGAAATAGTTGAGCTTCTTCAAGATGGAAGTGCTTACTATGCACCAGCAAAATCAACAGCTTTAATGGTTGAAGCGGTTTTATCTGATACAAAGCAGATATATCCATGTGCTGTAATGTTAAAAGGTGAGTATGGGTATAGTGACGTAGTCAGCGGAGTTCCCGTAATGATTGGAGCAAAGGGAGTTGAAAAAGTTATAGAGGCTAACCTTAACGATGATCAAGATAGAAAGTTCGCAAAGTCTGTAGGAAGCGTAAAAGAGCTCATCGACGCTCTTTATACTAACAAATTTTATACTAGATAATATTAGAGTCATGAATATGACTCTTTCTCCTTATAATACTTCTTCTCTTATCTACTCTATCGTAAGTTGTAAATATATTTAATGGATTTTTTTCAAAGCTAAATCGTGATATTATAAAAATTATAATATTAGAACAAAAGTTATTGTATAAACAAATAAATTATAAATAAAAGGAAAATAGAATGGTAGGTAGAAGAGTAGGTATAGTCGGAGCTGGCTCAGTTGGAGCTACAGCAGCTTATAGCTTAACCATGACTGGAAGATGTCACGAGGTTATACTTTATGATATAGATAGTAATTTAACTATTGGAAAGTCTATGGATATTGGCCAGTCTACAAGCTACTCTCCTAGGGGAACAATAGTAACTCCAGCGCTTCATCCAAGTGAAATGAAGGATTGTGATATTGTAGTTATAACTGCTGGTGTTCCAAGAAAAGGTGATATGACTAGAGCAGATTTACTAATGGTAAACGCAAAAATTATGAAAGATGTCGTTGCTAATGTTATGAAATACTCTCCAAATGCCATCATTTTATGTGTATCAAACCCTCTAGATATAATGACTTACGTTATTCATAGGATGACAAACTGGGGTAAAAATAGAATTATAGGTATGGCTGGAGCACTAGACGGTGCTAGAATGGCCTATGAGATATATAAAAAAATTGGGTTTGGCTCTGGGCAAGTAAAAGGAATGTTAATTGGTGATCACGGGCAAAATATGGTTCCAATGCCTGAAATATCTTCAATAGGTGGTGTTCCACTAGATCAAATTGTTACGAAACGAGACATGCAAGATATTATTGCGAGAACAAAAGATGGCGGCGCTCAAATAGTTAAACATCTTGGCACTTCAGCCTACTACGCACCGGGTCGTGCTGTAGCAGTTATGGTTGAAGCTATACTTGATGATTCTAAAATTGTGATGCCATCTTCTGTACTTCTTGATGGAGAATATGGATATAGTGACGTTTGTGTTGGTGTTCCTGTTGTTCTTGGTAGCAAAGGAGTAGAAAAAATCATTGAGTTAGAGTTAGATGATGAAACAAAAGCAAAGTTTAAAATCTCAGTTGACTCTATAAAAGAGGGTATAGAAATTTTAGAAAAGAACAATTTTTTTGTGTAGAAACTACACCTTTTGACACTAATTCATAGTTTTTAGTGTGTAGATTTTACACATTTTTCCATATGTTTTAAAAATTATATTGATAATAGCCTCTATTATAAAAAGAGTGCTAAACTATGCTTCATATATATTTTAGTCTTAAAAAGACAAAAAAGGGGAATCAAAAAAATGCGTGAAATTGCATATGAAGAAATAGTGAAAAATGTCAGAGATATTATAATATATTCTGCTTCAAACCTACCCCAAGATGCTCTTATAGCTATGCAAGAAGCCTATAAAAATGAAAAAAGCCCAGTAAGTAAAGAAGTTTTAAAGCAACTCCTAGACAATGCAGATATTGCAAGTAGTGAAGCTCGTCCACTTTGTCAAGACACTGGATTAGCAGTGTTTTTCATAAGACTTGGTGCTGATGTAAGAGTTGTTGGCGGCCTTTTAAAAGATGCAATAAATGAAGGGACAGAAAAAGGCTATATAGAAGGTTATCTAAGAGCCTCTACTTGTCACCCATTTACTCGCGCAAACAACAAAGATAGTGTTGGTTACAACTTACCTGCAATCATTCACCTTGATATAGTTGAAGGTGATAAGATAGATATAGAGTACGCTGCAAAAGGTGGTGGAAGTGAAAATGTATCACGTGCAAGAGTTTTCCCTCCAGCTGCTGGAAAGCAAGGTGTCATAGACTATGTAAGAGAGTGTATCTCAGATGCTGGACCAAACCCTTGTCCTCCTTTAACAGTGGGAGTTGGTATTGGTGGAACTTTTGAAAAAGCAGTAATTAGTTCTAAACATGCGCTATTTCGTAACATAGGTTCTACAAATGAAGACCCAGAGATGGCAGAGCTTGAAGATGTGATAAAAAAAGAATTAAATAAACTCGGTATTGGAACTATGGGAATGGGTGGAACCGAGACGGTTTTAGCTGTTCATATAGAAGCAAACCCTTGTCATATAGCATCACTTCCAGTCTCTGTTAATGTTCAGTGCCATAGTTCACGACATACACATATCACTATATAAAGGGTAAAAATGAGTAAAACATATCATTTAACAACTCCACTAAACGATGAAATAACATCAAAGCTTCACAGTGGTGATATCGTATATCTAAGTGGCACAATATATACAGCCAGAGATGCTGCACATAAGAGGCTTGTTGACCTGCTAGAAGAAGGTAAAGAGCTTCCTTTTGATATAAAAGGTGCAGTTATCTACTTCGTTGGGCCAACGCCACCAAAACCTGGTGATCCTATAGGAAGCGCTGGGCCTACTACATCTTACAGAATGGACTCATATTCTCCAAGGCTTATAGCTGAGGGTTTAAAGGGCATGATAGGTAAGGGTAAAAGAAATGAAGATGTAACAGATGCATGTCAAAAACACAAAGCTATCTACTTTGGTGCTACTGGCGGAGCTGGGGCACTTTTAGGTAAGAAGATAAAAAGTGCAGAGGTTATTGCTTACGAAGAATTAGGACCTGAAGCGGTAAGAAAACTAGAAGTAGTTGACTTTCCTGTAACTGTAATCAATGATACTTATGGTGAAGACTTGTATAAAATTGGTCGCTCACAATACGAAGTCAAATAGTTTTAATTTTAAAATAAGGAGAATAAATGAATATACATGAATATCAAGCAAAACAAATTTTTGCTAAATATGGGGTTGCTACGCCTCGTGGTATTATCGCAAACACACCAGAACAAGCTGCTCGTAACGCAGAAGAGCTTGGTGGTGAGATATGGGTAGTAAAAGCTCAGATTCATGCTGGTGGCCGTGGTTTAGGTGGGGGAGTTAAACTTGCAAGAAGCAAAGATGAAGTAAAACAGCTTGCAAATGAGATATTGGGGATGACTCTTGTTACTCACCAAACAGGACCAGAGGGTAAACTTGTTCAAAAAGTATATATAGAAGAGGGCGCTGATATTGTTGATGAGCTGTATTTAGGGATTGTTCTTGATCGTGCTAAAGAGATGCCCGTTATCATGGCTTCAACAGAGGGCGGTATGGAGATTGAAAAAGTAGCTGAGGATTCTCCTGAGAAGATTATCAAAGTAGCGGTAGATCCTGCTATTGGTTTTCAAGGATTTCATGGACGAGAATTAGTCTTTGGCTTAGGCATTACTGATAAAAAAGAACAAGCAAAGTTTATAAAACTTGCATCTGCGCTCTATACTCTTTATCTAGAGAATGATGCAGAAATGATAGAAATAAATCCTCTAATTAAGACAGCAACTGGTGACTTTTTAGCACTTGATGGAAAGATGAGTTTTGATGACTCAGCTCTTGGTCGTCACCAAGACATAGAAGATATGAGAGATATTAGTGAAGAAGATGCAGATGAAAGAGAAGCATCCCAATATGGTCTTTCTTATGTTTCACTTGATGGAGAAATCGGTTGTATGGTTAATGGTGCCGGTCTTGCTATGGGGACTATGGATACAATCAACTACATGGGTGGAACTCCTGCTAACTTTTTAGATGTTGGTGGCAGCGCTAATGCTCAAACTGTTGCTAAAGGGTTTGAGATTATTCTTAAAAACCCAAAAGTTAAAGCTATATTTGTAAATATTTTTGGTGGAATTGTTCGTTGTGATCGCATTGCAAACGGTATTTTAGAAGCTACAAAACTTACTGATGTAAATGTTCCAGTAATTGTTCGCCTTGATGGTACTAATGCTATTGAAGCTGCAGAGATTCTAAAGGCTGCAAATATTTCCAATATCATCGTAGCCAGTGATTTAGGTGATGGTGCTGCCAAAGCAGTTGCCGCTGCAAAACAAGCATAGCAGGGAGGATAGTATATGTCAATTTTAGTAAATAAAGATACAAAGATAATAGTTCAAGGTTTCACTGGTAAAGAGGGAACTTTTCATGCACAGCAGTGTATTGATTATGGTTCAAAAATTGTAGGTGGCGTTACACCAAATAAAGGTGGACAAGAGCATTTAGGTAAGCCAGTTTTTAATACTGTTGCAGAAGCAATAGAATCAACTGGAGCTACAGTTTCTATGATATTTGTTCCACCTGTATTTGTTGCAGATGCTGTTATGGAAGCTGCTGAGGCTGGAATTAAACTTGCTGTTATCATTACAGAAGGTGCACCAGTTCGTGATATGCAAAAAGCGAAGGCTTATGCAATTAAGCATGGTATGATGACAATAGGGCCAAACTGCCCTGGTATTATCACGGCTGAGGAGTGTAAGATTGGGATTATGCCTGGCATGATTTTCAAAAAAGGAAGCATAGGACTAATCTCAAAGTCTGGAACTCTAACATACGAGGGAGCTAACCAAGTTTGTAATGAAGGTTTTGGAATTTCAACTGCTGTTGGTATTGGTGGGGATCCTATTATTGGACTTTCGTATAAAGACCTGCTTCCTATGTTTGAAGCAGATCCAGAAACTGAAGCAATTGTAATGATTGGAGAAATTGGTGGAGACTTGGAGATACAAGCTGCAGCATATATCAAAGAGCATATAACCAAGCCTGTAGTTGCTTTTATAGCTGGGCAAACTGCACCTGCTGGAAAAAGAATGGGTCATGCTGGTGCTATTATAAGCGGTGGTGCTGGTACTGCAAAAGAAAAGATGGAAGCACTCGAAGCTGCTGGCGTTAGAGTAGTTGTTTCACCTGCAGAAATCGGAAAAGCAGTTGCAGAGGTTTTATCTAAATAACTTTAACTTTGTATTAGCTTTATTGTGTAATAAAAAGTTATATTTTTTAAATACTATGAACATAATTTAGTTTAAAGTTATCAAAACTTAGATAATCTATAAAGAGCAATGTGTAGCTAAAGTTACACTAAAAATGAGGAGAATAAATGGGAACTTTTAAGACAAAAAACCCAGGTAACCAACCAGTATGGGTAAATACGAGTAACTGTAAAGCATGCGATATTTGTGTATCTGTTTGTCCAACAGGCGTACTTGGAATGAAATATGAATCTACTTCTACACTAGGTGCTATGATTTCTGTTAATAATCCAGAATCTTGTATTGGATGTGTTGAGTGTGAGCTTAGCTGTCCTGACTTTGCTATATATGTAGCAGACAGACAAGAGTATAAAGCGGCTGGGTTTAGTTTTGCTAAGATAACTGATGAAGCTAAAGAGCGTCAAGCTGCTATTGTCGCGAACAATTATATGTCACTTAGTGAACAAGGAGTTAAATAATGGCTACTAGAGAAGTAATATCTACAGGAAATGAGTTAGCTGCATTGGCAGCTGTTGATGCAGGTTGTATGTTTTTTGGTGGTTATCCTTTAACACCTTCAAGTGAAGTAATGCATGTCATCTCTGACCTTTTACCAAAAAAAGGTGGGGTGGCCATCCAAATGGAAGATGAAATAGGTGGTATTTGTGCAGTAATTGGCGCAGCCATGGTTGGTCAACGTGCATTAACAGCGACTTCAGGTCCAGGTATGAGTCTTAAAGCTGAACAATTGGGTCTTGCTCAAATGACAGAAGTACCTTTAGTTTGTGTAAATGTTATGCGTGGTGGTCCATCAACTGGTCTTCCAACTCGTGTATCTCAAGGTGACATACTTCAAGCGAAAAACCCATCACATGGTGACTATAAGTCAATCACATTGTGTGCAGGTTCACTAGCAGAGTGCTATACTGAAGTTGTAAGAGCTTTTAATTTAGCAGATAGATTTATGCAACCAGTTATTGTTTTACTAGATGAGACTATTGGCCATATGCATGGAAAAGCTGATATTCCAACTGCTGAAGATGTTGAAGCTGGGATTGTTCCTAGAAAAAGGTTTGATGGTCCAGCAGAAGAGTACTTCCCATATGGTGTAGGTTTTGACGAACCAGCAGTTCTTAATCCTATGTATGAAGGTTATAGATATCATTTTACTGGTCTTCACCATGATAAAAATGGTTTTCCAACTGAAGAGATTGAAACTTGTAGAAAACTAATACAAAGATTAGAAGATAAAGTTGCACTACATGAAGATGAAGTGGAGTCTTTCGAAGAGTTTATGATGGATGATGCTGAAGTTATGATTGTTGCTTATGGTTCTGTATCACTTGCGGCTAAAGAGTCAATTAGACACCTGAGAAAAGAAGGAATAAAAGCTGGTTTATTTAGACCAATTACAATTTGGCCTTCACCTGCTAAAAAAATCAAAGAGCATACTGACAAAATTAAAAAGGTTTTAGTTGTTGAGTTAAATATTGGTCAGTACCATAGTGAGATTCAAAGAGCAGCTGCAAGACTTGATATTGAGGGGCTATTTAAAGTTAATGGTAGACCAATATCTCCACATGAAATTGTTAGCAAAGTAAAGGAGTTATAAAATGGCGTTTAATTATGATAAATATTTAAGACTTGAGAAGATGCCAACATTATGGTGTTGGGGTTGTGGAGATGGCGTTATCCTTAAGGCATTCGTTAGAGCGATAGAAAAAATGGGTGTGTCTCAAGATGATGTATGTGTTGTGTCAGGGATAGGGTGCTCTGGAAGATTTTCTTCTTATGTTGATTTTAACACAGTTCATACAACCCACGGTAGAACTATTGCTTATGCAACTGGTATAAAACTTGCACGTCCTGATAAAATGGTTGTTTGTGTTGCTGGTGATGGTGACGCACTTGCTATTGGTGGTAATCATACTATTCATGGCTGTAGAAGAAATATTGACTTAACTATGATTATTATTAACAACTTTATTTATGGACTTACTAACTCACAAACTTCTCCAACTACACCAAAAGGTATGTGGACAGTTTCTCAAAAAGCTGGTAATATCGATCCAACTTTTGATACTTGTAAACTTGCAATCGCCGCTGGAGCTTCGTTTGTTGCTCGTGAAAGCATGCTAGATCCTAAAAAACTTGAAAAATCAATGATTAAAGCGATGCAGCACAAGGGCTTTTCAATGATGGAAGTACTTTCTAACTGTCATATTAACCTTGGTAGAAAAAATAAAATGGTCTCGGCTATGGAAAATCTTGAATGGATTGATAGTATTACTACTCCTAAGAAAAAATATGATGCAATGACTCCAGAAGAGAGGTTAAATCTTCTTCCTACTGGAATTTTACATGAAGATACAGAAGCTGATGAGTACTGCGATATGTACGCTGAGATTCAAAAAGTGCATCAGGGTGTGAGAAAAGTAATCACTCAAGATGACTTCGCTAAAAAAATATAAGGAGAACACAATGAGTAAAACATTAATGAGATTTACAGGTGTTGGTGGACAAGGTGTTCTTCTTGCTGGTGAAATTTTTGCTGCTGCAAAAATTAAAACTGGTGGTCATGGATTAAAAACTGCAACATATACATCGCAAGTTCGTGGTGGACCTACTGTTGTTGATATCCAACTTGATGATGAAGAAATTTACTATCCATATGCAAATGATGGAGAGATAGGCTTTATGTTATCGGTTGCACAAAAGAGCTATATTCTTTTTAAAGATGGTGTTGAGCTAGGTGGAACAATAGTAATTGACCCAAATCTTGTTTATCCAACTGATGAAGATAGAAAAAAATGGAAAATTTATGAAATTCCAATTATTACTATTGCTAAAGAAGAAGTAGGTAATGTTATTACCCAATCTGTTGTAGCACTAGCAATTGCAAATACTATGACAAACGCTCTTGATAAAGATGTACTTATAGAGACGATGCTATCAAAAGTTCCAGCAAAAGTTCATGATGTAAATAAAAAAGCATATGAGCTTGGTGAAAAGTATGCTAGAGAGGCTATGAGCAAATAGTAGTTTTAATATGATATTTCAACTTGGTTGAAATATCTAGTTCATTGTAAAAAAGATAACTCTAGAAGTAGGGTTGTCTTTTTTTTAACTACCATTCTAATACTATATAGTATTAGAATGGTAGTTTCTTTAAGCTATAAATCTAATATTAATAAATATTAGATTTACGATTTTAAAAAATCTCTTCATTGATATTATAAAGTATCATATCTTTATACTTTCCCAAAAAAACTCAACATGCTTTTCAAATTGGGTTGATAATAGATTAGCAGAGTTGTTATCAAATCTCATTAACGTAACCTGGAGTCTTATATAGAATAGGGTGGATAAAAACTCATAAGATATCATCATAGGATCTTGAGAGCGAATAAGTGAATTTTGCATCATAACAAAGAAAGCTTCTGAGAGCATCTTGATATTTTTATCATGAAATTCGCTCATAAACTGCTCTCTAAGCTCTTTGTTTTGAAATAACTCAATCATGAGTAGCCTGAACATGTTTTCGTTGTTTTTATCAAAGGTTAGTAGCTTGTACTGCATCACAAAGTTTTGTAAAAAAACCTTACCTTTTAAGGCTGACTCTTTTATATCTAGCTCTTCTTTTGTAAAAGGGGAGCTAAATATACCTTTGGCTACCTCGAGAAAAATTTCCTCTTTATTTTTATAGTGATTATAAATTGCACTCTCTCTAATACCAACTTCTTTGGCTATTTTTCTCACACTTGTAGCTCTATATCCTGATTCTGAGAATAGGGTAGTTGATACTTTAAGTATCTTGTCTTTAGTGGAATTCTTCTTAATAACTGTCGTATTATTGGGCATTTATAGACCTTTCTTGTATTTAATGAACGAGTGTTAACGTAACTGAAATTATATATGAACACTCGTTAATATTAGCTTATAGATAAAAGAACAGTTGTTCATGTATTAAATGAGCATAGTGAACACTTGTTCTTATGATATAAAAACTGATTTAAAGGAAGTTTTTTGTAGTATTTCACAGGTACAGCAGATAGTGACTTGTATACTAGATATGCAAGAGGAAAGTCCGAGCTGCTATAAGACAGTGTTCCATTTAACTAATGGCCGTAGTAATACGAGGGAAAGTGCAACAGAGAGTAGACAGCTTATATTATTTTGTCGTATATCTGAACATAGTCCAGATATACTTTCGCTAGCCGCTATGGCACTAAAGCATAAAAGTGCTTTGTGCATTTTCGCTGGTTGTCAATACTATGTTTATATTATTGACCATACAGCGCTTTAGCTGCTTTATAGTGAATAGGGCGAAACAATATAAGTTACGGTGAAAGGGCGGTGTAAGAGACCACCAGTCTTTATGGCGACATAGAGAGCTTGTAAACCCAACATGGCAGCAAGAAACAGATGGTCAGCGTCTTATATTGCTACTGTTTCGCTAGAAGTGCTATGTAAATAGCAAAGTAGATTAATGCTATCAAAACAAAACTCGGCTTATGCTGTACCTAATACCTTTAAATCTAAGCATATTAAGCAATATCAATATTCAAGAGAATTTACATTATGTTAACCAATACATAAATTAGAGGTATACAACTACTTTATGTATATGCAATTACCTATATGCTAAACAGGAAAAAATATGGATGAAAGAAAACAACAACTAATAACAGATATACAGAACCTTTTAAATTCTTACGATGCAGACAAAACAACTTCCATCAACCATAGTCTATTGGAATTTATGGATGAAAACACTCTTATAAGTATTATTGATTCTCTTTTAACACAAAAAGAAAGTCATGCACTAGCTGATGCGCAATGGCTTGAGAAGTTTAAAAAATATGATAATTAGTTTATAAAACATTTAACACAAATTAATTAATTAAATATTTTAAAACATTTTACTAGCCCTCTTCTCTCGTGGCTTTATAGGCTTTAGCATCTTTTTATGTTTTTTTAAATGTCAATTGTTCTTCATTTGTTACTAAAAAGTATGTATAATATTATCAATTTTAAACAATAAGGGACACAATATGGCAAATATTGACTTAGTTCAGTTAACTGGGCAGACAAAAAAGCTCACAGCAATGATAGTTGAAGATGAAAAAGTAACAAATGAGTTACTAAGTTCTACTTTTAAAAATTTCTTTTCTGATGTATATTCTTGCTTTGATGGAGAAGAAGCGCTAAAAACATACAACAAATTAAAACCGGATGTTGTTTTTGTAGATATAGTAATGGCTGGAATGGATGGTATCGAACTCTCAAGAAAAATCCGTCAAATCAACTCTACTCAAATCATTATAGTAATCTCAGCAAGCAATGATATAGAGAAAATCTCTGAATCTATAGAAGTTGGAGTAAATAGTTTTATCCAAAAACCAATAGATACTAAAAAAATTATCGAGCTTTTAACTAGCGTTGTTGCTATGATTACTAAAAAAAGAAAGATCGAAACTAAAACATTCTCTATCTCTCTTCCACTAGATCTTTACGACCTAGTAAATGATAATGCAAAAGCAGAAAGTATCTCTAAAAATGCTGTTATCATTAGAGCTTTAAGAGGGTTTTACGAGTAAAAGATATCTTTTTCATCGAGCCGATTAAGTTTAAGGTTTTTTTAACGAATCACTCTATATAATTTCGGCTCGGTTTTAAAATCGTCTCTAAAAGTGGCCCCATCGTCTAGCGGTTAGGATCCATGGTTTTCATCCATGTTACAGGAGTTCAATTCTCCTTGGGGTCACCACTTTTTCTTCAAACTCCCCTATTTTAAGTACTTTCATAAATTATATTTAAAATCTTACTATTTTTGTACATTTTTTTGTTCTACATCTAGGACTCAAATACTGGTAAAATTTATTTGGTTAATATACATCTCACATTAGCGTAAATTGTGCTATTATGCACCAATATTTAAAACTAGGAAATTTATGTCATTTAACACACTTGGACTATCAGCTCCACTATTAAAAGCTATTAAGGAGCAAGGTTATACTGAGCCTACTCCAATTCAAAAACAATCTATCCCCGTAATACTAGATAGAAAAGATATACTCGCTGGAGCACAGACTGGAACAGGTAAAACTGCAGGATTTACTCTACCGATATTAGAACTTCTAAGCCGTGCAAAGCCAAAAGATAAGCCATATCATGTAAAAGCATTGATACTAACTCCAACAAGAGAGTTAGCTGCGCAAGTCGCAGAGAGCGTAGCGCTTTATGGAAAGTTTTTACCATTTAAGTCATGTGTAATTTTTGGTGGTGTTAAAATCAACCCACAAATTTCACAACTTCGCAAAGGTATGGATATTGTCATAGCAACTCCAGGTCGACTTTTAGATCATTTAAGCCAAAAAACTATTGATCTCTCAAAAGTAGACTTTCTTGTCTTAGATGAAGCGGACAGAATGTTGGATATGGGTTTCATAAACGATATTAGAAAGATTTTAGAAGTTTTACCTAAACAGAGACAAAACCTACTCTTCTCAGCTACTTATTCAGATGAGATAAAAAAACTCTCAGATAGACTTTTAAACTCTCCAACACTTATAGAAGTTGCACAAAGAAACACTGCATCTGAAATTGTAAAACAAGCTGTTTATCCAGTAGACAAAGGACGAAAGCGTGAGCTTCTTACGCATCTTATAAAAGAAGGCGACTGGAAGCAAGTTTTAGTTTTTAGCCGAACTAAACACGGTGCAAACCGTTTAGCTGGTCAGCTAGAATCAGATGGCATCACAGCAGTTGCCATCCATGGAAACAAAAGTCAAAATGCTAGAACAAAAGCCCTCGCTGACTTTAAAAAAGGTGAAGTAAGAGTTCTTGTTGCTACTGACATCGCAGCCCGTGGAATCGACATAGACCATCTTCCTCATGTAGTAAACTATGAACTTCCAAATGTAAGTGAAGACTATGTACACCGTATCGGTAGAACAGGTCGAGCTGGTAACTATGGCGAGGCAATCTCTCTTGTTTGCATCGATGAAGATGAATACTTAGCAAATATAGAAAAACTTATAAAAAAAGATATCCCAAAAGTTTGGCTAAAAGGCTTTAAGCCAGATCCAACCATAAAAGCAGAACCCATCAACCAAGGTGGAGGAGGAAGAGGTCGCGGAGGAAATTCTAGAAGCAGGCCTAGTAATAAAGCAGCTCAGAGCAGAACTAAATCAAAAGAAGCTTCAAGTAGAAAAAGATAGATTAACAAATTAGCCTTTAACCTAAGATTTGTTAATATCATAAAAATTATTTTTAGGAAATTTCATGTTAAGATTTGCGCCTAGTCCTACTGGTGATATGCATATAGGGAACTTAAGAGTCGCCCTATTTAACTTTATTGTGTCAAAGCAAAAAAAAGAAGATTTGATAATTCGCATCGAAGATACAGACAAAGAGAGAAATATTGAAGGAAAAGATCAAGAAATTTTAGAAATTTTAGCTCTTTTTGGCATCACATATTCTCAAGTTATGTATCAGAGTGAAAACGTCCGCTTTCACTCTGCTATGGCTTTGCAACTTATACATGAAAAAAAAGCTTTTAGCTGTTTTTGCTCACCTGAATGGCTTGAGAAAAAAAGAGAAGAAGCAAAAGAAAAGAAAGAACCTTATAGATATGATGATGCTTGCAGAAACCTACCTGATGAGCTAGTTATAGATAACCTTAACCCTTTTACCATAAGACTTGCAAGACCAGCAGACACCATCATCATAGATGACTTGATAAAAGGTAAAGTAAGCTTTGAACCTGATGCTGTGGATAGTTTTATCATTATGCGTCAAGACAAGACTCCAATGTATAACTTTGCTTGTGCTGTAGATGATATGCTCAGCGACATCTCTTTAATTATCCGTGGTGAAGACCATATGAGTAACACTCCAAAACAAGACCATATTAGGAAGTCTTTAGGCTATGATAAAAATGTACAATATGCACATTTACCTATCATACTAAATGATATGGGTAAAAAAATGAGTAAAAGAGATGATGCTTCTAGCGTAAAGTGGCTTTTAGAAGAGGGTTTTATTCCAAGTGCTATTGCAAATTATTTAATATTAATAGGAAACAAGCCTCCTTGTGAAATATTTGATATGGAAGATGCTATAGAGTGGTTTAACTTAGAGAGTATTTCAAAGTCCCCTGCTCGCTTTAGTATGGATCTACTTAGACATGTAAACAAAGAACATTTAAAGAAGATGGATGCAACTGAGCTTTCAAGATATGTTGGTTTTGCAGATGCTAACATTGGAGAGCTTGCAAAAATCTACCTAGAAGAAGCATCTACTACAAAAGAGTTAAAATCTAAAATAACTACTATTTTTGCCCCAAAAGAGATGCCACAAGAGTTTAGTGAAGCTGCAAAAATCATAACTCAAACCATTAAAGATGCGCCCTATTTTGAGGAGTATGACGAGTTTAAGAACTATGTTATGAAAACCTCAGGACTCAAGGGTAAAGACTTTTTTAAACCACTTAGGATTTTACTAACTGGCAAAGAAAATGGTCCAGATCTTGCTATGATTTACAAATATTTGAAAAACTATATAGGAGAGATTGTTAAATGAGCGTCTTAATAGAAATCATTCAGGGTTTAGGCTCTATTGTTATAAGTCTTATCACTGTCTATATTTGGGTTATCATCATAACTGCACTTATGAGTTTTGTAAATCCAGATCCTTATAACCCAATAGTTCAGTTTTTAAACAGAGTAACGCAGCCAGCATATAGATTTGTAAGAAAGTTTATTAGAACTACTTTTAATGGTATCGACTTAGCTCCACTTATTATAGTCATAGCTTTGCAGGTTCTAATAGTTTTACTTTCTGCCCTGCTCCGCTCCTTTTAAGCAATGCTTAAGTTCACTTTGTTACTTTTTGTATCAGCATCTCTTGCTGCTGATATAACACTTCAAGATATAGAATCAAAGCCTACTAGTCGGATGAAAAATTTTATGATTTGGCAGTTTCTAAAGCAGGATATAACTCCTAAAGAAGCTGACAAAGCATACTCATTAGTTGAGGGAAATAGTTATAAAATATATGCGGAGTACATTAAAAAGACTGACAATAAAGATATAAAGAAAAAAATCTCTTGCCAAAACGAAAAAAATCTCCTCTCGATCAAGGATGAAGAATGTCTAAAGCTTGCCTTTTCTCTTTATAAAACACTAGCTATGACAAAAAAGCAAAGAGAATTATTGGCTTTAAAAGTAAATGATGAGTCTAAAAAAGAGCTTTTAAAGATACAAAGCGAACCATATACACAAAACTCTTATGAAAAATATAACGCAACTACAATTCTTACTAACTTTATAAGTACAACAAAAAAACATAGAAGAGAAAACTTAAATATCATATTAGATGAGGCTTTTATAAATTCTCTAGATAGTTCATGGAAAATATCTCAATTTGTAGAAATTATTTTACATGATGACCAACTAGATAAACTAAAGCTATCGCTTTTAAAGCTAAGAGGTGATAATCTCGACTCTAAAACCAACTTCCAACTTGCTCTTAATCATCTTTTGCATCAAAACAAGGATGAGGCCATATCTTTTTTTGAACTCTCACTAAAAAAAGCTAAACATAGAATAGATATAGATAAAAACTATTTTTGGATATATAAAGTAAGTAAAGATAATAAGCACTTAGATGAACTACTAAAGAGTAGTGATATAAATATATATACTCTTTTTGCGCATGAGATGCAAAATAAAGAGGTAGATAATTACTTTAGTGCAGTCGAAACAAATGATAAAAAGGCCTCAAAAGATATAAACAACCCTTTTGAGTGGAATAATATCTTACAAGAGATAAGACAATCTCCAAAAGACAAGCTTTATGAATTGTCACAACAGTATATGCATCAAGAGATGATACCAGTTCAAACTATGATACTTGAGAGAGCCTATAGCTATAAAATGCATGGGTTTGTTATGCCATATAGCAACTATTTAAGAGATGTAGAAAATGATGATAAAGCTCTCATCTATGCGATAATGCGTCAAGAGAGCAACTTTATACCATCAGCCCTTTCTACCTCATACGCTTTAGGTTTAATGCAGATTATGCCATTTTTAACGGATGATATTTCAAAGAGAATCAAAGAACCAGTAGAGAGTTATGAAGATATGTTTATACCAAAAAACAATATCAACTACGCTCTAAAACACTTAGCCTGGATGAAAAAATCTCTGTATCACCCTCTTTTTATGGCTTATGCTTATAATGGTGGAATGGGATTTTTAAGAAGACATCTTGAGGGTGGAACATTTGGCAACTCAGAGTATGAGCCATATCTTAGCATGGAGCTTATGGCAAACAATGAGAGCAGAGAGTATGGTAAAAAAGTATTAGCAAACTACGTGATGTATAAAAAAGTTTTAGGAGAAGATGTCTCTATTCTTCATCTTTTTGATAGACTAAAACATCCGAGCGAGACTGATCGGTTTCGAGTACAAGGCTGATTTTATCATTAGTATCTTGCTTAAATGCTACGAGATAGTATAAAGTCCAATCATTTTCAGCTAATGTAAGGTGCGAAAATTTATTTTTGGCATCTAGTTTTTTTATCTTTATCGGGAGCTTAGAATTTAGCTTCATTGTAAGTTTTATATCATCTAATTTTTTAGGATCAAACATCTCTTTTTTTTCTTTTAAGTAGAGATATACATAGAAATATTCATCATTTGTGTAGACCTTTGGATAGACTTTATTAAGATATACGACAGAGACTATCCCCTCTACATTGTCTAACATTTTTATCTTTGAGCTTTGCAAATTTGCAGCGCCTAACTCTTGGTCTTCTTGCATATTAAACTTTACAAATGCATTTTTATCAGCACAAGCTACAAAAAGCGTCAAAATAATAAAAATACCTAAAAAATTTACTGTTTTTTTCATATCTTTCTCTCTTCTTTTTCAAAGAATTATAGCTTATTAAACAAGCTTTTAAAGACTATTTTGTATAATCACTTAAAATTTTAAATATAAAGACATAACTTGAAAAAAAGATTAGCAGTTGCATTTACAGGTCCATCAAACAGTGGAAAAACTACACTTATTTTAAAAGTAGCCAGAAAACTTATTCATGAACGAGGCAAAAAAGTAGCCATCATAAAGCATGATCCAAGTGATAAGGCTCGTTTTGATGTTGAGGGAAAAGATAGCTATAAGTTCTCAGATACTGGCGCAGAAGTTATAGTAACTTCACCAACGAGAACTACATACTTCTCAAAAGAACACAAAGATTTAGATGAGATGATTAGATTGTTTGATGATTTTGACATCTTACTTGTAGAGGGCTTAAAAAACCTACCTCTTCCACGTATCAGTATATTTAGAGACTCACTAGATAGCGATTATTTTGCTTATATGAATGCTCTAGCTATCGACTCTAGCATAGATACTGATGAGTACGATATACCAAAAGGTGTTGATATTTTAGACTTGAATGAGTGCGAAGATATAATATCTTGGATACTAAAAAATGCAAAGGAAGTATAGATGACAGATATATTTGAAGCGATTCAAAAAACTGCAAAAAGAATCAAAAAAGCCATAGATGTAAAAGATATTGGCTATTCACAACAAGCTAACAGCTCTGGAGAGACTCAACTTCAACTTGATATCCAGTGTGATATGATTATTGAAGAGGAGTTCTCGCAGGTTCCGTCAATCCACACAATAGCTAGTGAAGAGAAAGAAAAAGAAGTCCTTCTCAACAAAGATGGAAAGTATTTTATAGCATACGACCCTCTTGATGGTTCATCTTTAGTTGATGTAAACTTAAGCGTTGGCTCTATCTTTGGCATCTACGAAGGTGCATTTGAAGCTAAAAAAATGGTAGCATCTTGCTATGTTGTCTTTGGTCCTAGAGTTGAGATGGTTTTTGCTCATAACAAAACAAAGCTACACTTACTTCAAGGTGAGGAGTTCGTTTTTGTAAAAGAGATTCGTTTAAAAGACAGAGGCAATATCAACGCACCTGGAGGAACTCAACAAAACTGGGAGCCTTATCATAAAGAGATGGTGGATAGTTTTTTTGCTGATGGCTACAGACTTAGATATTCTGGCGGAATGGTTCCAGACTTACATCAGATACTTCTAAAAGGTGGAGGACTATTTTCATATCCAAATACAAGTGACAGACCTGATGGAAAGTTACGTAAACTTTTTGAAGTCTTCCCTTTTGCTTTTGTGTTTAAGAGAGCTGGCGGAGAAGCAACTGATGGAGAATTCGACCTGATGGCGTTAGAGTGTTCTGGTATACACGAGACATCTCAATGTTTTTTCGGCTCAAAAGATGAAATCAAAAGAGTAAAAGAAGTATATGCAAGTAACAGATAACAAGCAAGCTGATAAGTTCGAAATTTATCTTGATGAGATGATACAAAAAGTCCAAACTTGTCAAAAAGAGAAAACTTTAGAATCTTGTAGCTTGTGTGAGAAATACTTAGCTTGTGAGTTAAGAAGCGAGTATATAAATGCTGTTTACAACAGTATGTCAAAAGGTGAAACTGGCGGTTTTGAGTTCTAATAAGAGTCATTTTAAGAATTAAAATTAAGGAAGAGAGATTTTGAATAAGTATATAACTACACCTATCTACTATGTAAATGGCGAAGCACATATTGGGCATGCATATACAACTTTTATAGCTGATACTGTTGCTAGATATGAGAAACTAAAAGGTAATAAGACTTACTTTTTAACAGGGACTGATGAACATGGTCAAAAGATAGAAGAGTCAGCTCAAAAAAGTGGTAAACCAACGCAAGAGTTTGCGGATGAGATAAGTGCATCTTTTAAAAATCTTTGGGATGAATTTGAGATAGGTTATGATAAATTTATCAGAACTACAGATAAAGAACATATGATTGGTGTGCAAAAAGCCTTTGAAGTTATGATGGCAAAAGGCGATATCTATAAAGACTTTTATGAGGGTCACTACTGTGTGAGCTGTGAGACTTTTTTTCCAGAAACTCAGCTCGTTGATGGAGAGTTTTGCCCTGACTGTGGTAAACCCACAAATATCGTAAAAGAAGAGAGCTACTTCTTTAGACTCGCTAAGTATGAAAATGCACTACTAGAGTATTATGAGCAAAATCCTGATTTTATACTACCTCGCTCTCGTGTAAATGAGGTCAAAAACTTTGTAAAAGGTGGTCTAAGAGACCTATCTGTTACTCGTACTTCTTTTACTTGGGGAGTTCCTCTGCCAGAGTCTATGAACGACAAAGAACATGTTATGTATGTTTGGCTGGATGCTCTTATGAACTATGTAACTGCACTTGGTTATGGTAAAGATGATGCAAAGATGGAATTTTGGCCTGCATCAATGCAACTCGTAGGTAAAGATATTTTGCGTTTTCATGCTATTTACTGGCCAGCTTTTCTAATGAGTCTTGATCTGCCTCTTCCTAAACACATTGGTGCTCATGGTTGGTGGACTAGAGATGGAGAAAAGATGAGTAAGTCAAAAGGTAATGTTATCTCTCCAAAAGAGGTCTCAGATGCTTATGGAGTTGAAAATCTAAGGTATTTTATGCTTAGAGAAGTTCCTTTTGGTCAAGATGGAGATTTCTCTCAAAGAGCATTTATAGATAGAATAAACTCTGATTTAAGTAATGACCTCGGAAATCTTTTAAACCGCATCATTGGTATGAGTGAAAAGTATTCTGAGTATGAGATAGATAGCAAAGATGTTCAAATGTATCATAGTAAAGAACTTGATGCAATGAACGAGGTGCTGATGGGTCTTGATGGGTTTATAGAAAACATGCAAACTCATAGATACCTAGAAGAGCTATGGAAACTCTTCTCTATAGGAAATAAAGCTATAGAAGAACATGCTCCATGGGTTAGAATGAAAGAAGGAAAAAAAGATGAAGCGCTAGCTACGATAGCTTTAGTTGCAAATATCTTAGCTAAAGCATCCATCATGCTTAGTCCTATAATGCCAAAAACAACTGCAATAATAGCAGATGCACTAAACTTTACTATAGACAATGCAAGTTACAATGAACTTGTTATTGATAAAAAATTATTGAAATTATTTAATATTAAAAAGGTTCCGCCTCTATTTCCACGCATAGAAGAGCCACTATTGCCAGAAGCTCCAGAAGCTCAGCCAAATAAACCAGAACAAGATACAAAAGAAGAGATAGTCCAAGACAATCTTATAGAGATAGGTCAATTTTTTGAAACTTCTCTAAAAGTTGGGCATATCATCGAAGCTGAAGAAGTGCCAAAGAGTAAAAAACTTCTAAAACTTCAAGTAGATTTAGGTGAGAGTAAACCTCGTCAAGTTGTAGCTGGTATAAAAGAATTTTACTCAGCCGAGAGTCTAGTGGGCACACAAGTTTGCGTGGTTGCAAACTTAAAACCTGCCAAACTTATGGGTATGATCTCAGAGGGAATGCTTCTTGCTGCTAAGGATGAAGATGGTCTATGTTTAGTAAGACCTGAAAAACCTAAAAAAGCAGGAACACCGATTGGATGAGACTTGAAAACCTCCTCGCACTTACACATGGAGTGCTTGTCAATGAGCCATGTGTAAGTAGTTTTGAAAACACTATTTTTGATGTTCACAGAGTAAAAAGAGGTGATCTTTTTTTTGCTTACAACGCAGATGATATAGAAGTTGCTGTAAAAAATGGTGCCTACGGGATTGTTTTTGACAAACTAGCAGAGGTAAGTGATAGCGAAATAGCTTGGATAAAAGTTGATAACCTTGATGAGGCTATAAAAAGACTTCTTCGCTTTAGGCTGATTGAAAAAGAGATTGTTGCATATGAATGTAATGAAATAGTTTTAAAACTTGCGCTTCAAGTCATAACACAAAACAGTTTTTTAGTTGTTTTTGGAGATATGAGAAGTGTTTTTAAATCTCTTTGGCTAGTAGAAGAGAGAGCAACTATACTTTTTTGCCCTACCTTAAATTCTAAAGATATATTTACCAGCGTAAGAACTTTAGCAAAAAACACAAGAGCATCGATCCAAATAATGGAGCAAACTCTTTTTGAGACTTCCTTTATCTATGATAATGTTTTTTATGAGAGACAGCTTATATCGCCTTTTTTCATTCCCTATCTTGAAGAGCTTTTGCATCTATATAAAAGTTTAAAAATAGACTTTAGACTTAGAAAATTTACGCCAATTGAACATTTTGAAGCAGTTTTTACAAACAAAAATTTTGAGATTAAAGAGTTTGGAACTAGTGATAAAGTACTTATATTTGAGCAAAATACTAGCATTATAGAAAGTGAAGTGAAATTTTTACACTCGAGTGCACCTTGGGCAAAAATAATTATCATTATCCCAGACTTTCTTAACATATCACAAGATGAGAGTATTTTTAAGTATAAACAAGAAAAAGAGATATTTGAAATTTTAAAACAAAATAATTTTCATTTTGCTCTTATTGTTGGAGTGGATAAAAGCATCTTAGAAAAAAAGACGCCCTACCACACTCAGCTAACGCTTTTTTAATTTAAATTTTTCTTTATCTCGGCAATAAAATCACCTATGTCATCATAGAGAGCTTGTAGGTCCTCTTCATGTTCTACTTCATCAGCTAAGATTTGTGAGACAATATCATAAGTAACAATGTCTTTATCCCTTGTGATATCTGCTAGCTTTGAATAGGTGCTAATAGCACACTGCTCGCCTTTTATAGCTTGCTCTAAAACTGATAATACACTTGGGTCTTCTGGTGCTTCATAATCACAGTTAGAATTTTTTGTCCAATCATTTGGATGTAGTATTGGTGTTCCACCAAGTTGTAAGATACGCTCACAAACCATGTCTGCATGACGCAACTCATCTGCTGCATGTTGAATAAGCTCAGCAACAGCTGCATCTTTCATAATGCCTTTTACTACTTTTGCTTCAACAAAATACTGATAATACGCAAGCCACTCATCACAATAGGCCTTATTTAGAAGATTTACAACTTCAGTCGCTTCTATACCTTTTAATATCGAGATTCCTCTTTTTGCCATAATTTTGCTCCTTTATTTTGTATTTAAAATTTTTCTAGAGCTCCATTATGCCATACTTAAATAAACTCTCTCTTTAGTGCATCTTTATTTATCTTACTTTTATCACTTTGCACGAGTGGAAGGGACTTCTTGTATATAACTCTGCTTGGTATCATATAAGAAGCAAGATGCTTTTTAAGCTCAAAAATTATCTCTTTTGGAGCTAACTCACTAAGCGCTGAGTAAACCATAATGATCTCTTCTTCTATCTCTTCATTTTTTATAGAAAAAACAGCACACTCTTTTATCTGAGGTAAAGATTTCTTTACAACAGACTCAATCTCAAAAGGTGAGACTCTAAAGCCTCTAGTCTTTATCATGTCATCATCTCTTGATACAAAATAGAGATATCCCTCTTCATCTTTATAAACATAGTCTCCAGATGCAACCACTACTTCATCTCTGAGCTGACCTTCTAAGTTTATGATATCTTTTAAAATTTCAATCGACTTAAATCTTTTTGCATTTTGCTCAGGTGCCTTCCAAAAACCACGATATATATAACCGCCTCGATGGATTAACTCCCCTACTTCACGTACTTTACACTCTTTCCCCTCTTCATTTATAACAAAAAGTTCAACATCAGGTATAGCTTTTCCTATAGACTCAGGTCTTATCTCAATCTGTGATGGATCAAGATATGTTGAGCGAAATGCTTCTGTTAGGCCGTGCATAGAAAAAAACTGCGCCTCTTTAAAAGTTTTTTTACACTCTTTTATCATCTTTGGAGTTACATTTCCACCAGATGAAGTGATAATCCTAACCCCATCGAAAAGTTCAGGATTTGGGATTCTATCGATGTCAAAAATTTGCGTGATATTTACAGGCATAAGAGGTAAAATACTCACTTTATCAT
>CAYWVG010000002.1:0-40359 GCA_964461645.1 uncultured Sulfurimonas sp.
GAGGTTCACACAAAGCAAAGATAGGCGAGGTTGGTTTGGCCCATAATGGCATCCTGTTTTTTGACGAAATTCCTCATTTTTCCAAGATAGTTTTAGAGGCTCTTAGAGAACCCATGCAAGACAATCGCATCAGAATCTCAAGAGTAAACTCCAAAGTAGAGTATCCAAGTGACTTTTTGTTCATCGGAGCTATGAATCCATGTCCTTGCGGAAATCTTTTAGATGCAAACTTAGAGTGTAGATGTAATGAGCTAGAGGTGCAAAGATATAAAAACAGACTCTCTGAACCATTTTTAGATAGGCTAGACCTTTGCGTTGTGATGCAAAATGTGAAGAGCGATGATAAGAGTAGTTTTACCTCAAAAGAGCTTCATAGAAAAGTGGTTGAAGCTCATATCTTTAGAAGTAAAAGAGATCAAGACGCTTTTAATGCAAAACTAAAAGATAGTGAGATTGAGAAGTATTGCATCTTAGATGCCGAGGCAAAAGAGACTTTAGAGATGGCGATTGATAGATTTAGACTCTCTTTTAGAAGTATAAACAAAGTCTTAAAAGTAGCTAGAACCATAGCAGATTTGGACAAAAGCAAAGATATAGTAAAAAACCATATCTTAGAAGCACTTAGTTATAGGAGAAGGTAAAAAGTGTAGATTTACACATTTTTTTTACACTATCGGGATGTAGAATGCAATCTTAAGAAGAAAGAGATGAGCTTGAGACACTCAGCTTTTTCTTTTATCATACATTGTAGTATGTCGCATTTGGGTGATATACTACAAGAGCGCTAGTTGATTGTTCTGGGTGGATTTGAAAAGTCTCACTCAGTTCAATCCCAAACTCTTCAGGCTTTAGTAAGTCAAAGAGTGGACGGTTAAGTTCTAGGTCAGGACAAGCCGCATATCCAAAAGAGTAACGGCTGCCTTGATATCTATTCATCCTAACATCACCTAAACTACTTCCCTCACCATCGCTTATATTTAAATCTAGTCTAATCTGCTTATGTGCTATCTCAGCTAAAGCCTCAGCTAACTCAACGCCAAGTCCGTGAAACTGGTAGTAAAGAGTATACTCGCCTCTATCATAAATCTCTCTCTCTGCCTCACTTAGTTTTGCACCAGCGCTTACGCAAGTAAGAGCTATCACATCGTGTCTGTCACTGTGAAAAAAGTCACTTAGTGCGCGATGAGGTTGTTTGCTTTGTCTTGGAAATGTAAAGCGTTTTATGGCTCTTGGTATGACATCTTCTAAGGGTTCACGGTTAACTTCATGAGGTGAGTTATACCCCTCGCTCTCATCAAAGATATGAATAGAGTTATCATCACTTCTACAAGGCCAGTAGCCGTAGATGATAGTTGGCTCAAAGAGTTTTTCATCTATAAACTGTTTTTTTAGTTTCTCATAAGCTGGCCAGACAACTTCATCGAGCTGTTTTTGATACTCATCTTTTGTCATCCCCTTAGAGCTATAGCCCCAACGAGCCTTAAAAAGAAGTTTGTGATTTATCCACTCAAATGCCATCTCTATCTGTGATGGAGTTAGTTTTAACTCTCTTCTTCCCCAAAATGGTGGAGTTGGTACAACTACATCACGAGAGGGCATCTTAAGCTCGGCAAATGGTGGGATAATTATCTCTTTTACTTCTTTAACTATCTTCTCTTCTTTGTCTTTGCCGTGGAGGTCTGTGTCGAAGTTTCCAGCCTCTATGCGGCTCATCGCAGTTACGCCATCAAAGGCATCTTTGCAGTAAAAGATAGGCCCATCATAGATAGGGCGGCAAAAGTCATCTATAAAAGAGCGAGTAAGTGCTGCACCGCCTAGAAGTATAGGGATTTTAATATCGTGTGATTTTAAAATCTCTAAGTTCTCTTTCATAACTTGAGTTGATTTAACGAGTAGCCCGCTCATTCCTAGTGCGCTAATGTGCCCATCTTTCATGGTCTGCATAAAGGCATCTAAATCCACTTTGATACCAAGGTTTACTACTTTGTAGCCATTGTTTGAGAGGATGATATCTACAAGATTTTTACCCACATCATGCACATCGCCTTTTACAGTTCCAAGAGCTAGGGTTGTATCTGCCTCTTTTTCTACTTTTGGAAGATGCGGCTGAAGATGGTCAACTGTTTTTTTCATAGTCTCTGCACTTTGAAGCACAAAAGGTAGTTGCATCTGACCAGAGCCAAAGAGTTCGCCTACAACTTTCATGGCATCTATAAGAATCTCATTGACAATTACTTCAGGAGCAATAGTATGACGAGCCTCTTCAACAAGAGGAATCATTCTATCTTTATCCCCATCCATAAGAAGTTTTGCGATTTTCTCTTCACTGCTCATTGCAAGATAAGCCTCATCTACAGCATCATTATCAACAGCTTCTTTGGTGCTAAAGTGCTCTATAAAGTTAAAGAGAGCTTGTCCATTTGGTTTTCGGTTAAAAATCAAATCATCACAGATTTCTTGATCTTCTAGGCTGATTTTGTTTAGCGGGATGATATGTTGGACATTGATGATAACAGAAGTAAGCCCAGCTTCGATACAGTGATGCAAGAACATAGAGTTTAAGTAAGGTCTTGCATCTTTATCTAGCCCAAAAGAGATGTTAGAAAGACCTAGAGTTGCACTCACCTCTGGGTGTTTCTTTCGAAGCCCACGGATAGCTTCTATGGTGTTTATCCCAGCATCCCAGTACTCTTCATCTCCACTTGCTAGCGTAAAAGTTAAAACATCAAAAATCAAATCCTCTTTTTTGATGCCATGGCGGTTGGTCGCTAAGTCTATGATTCTATCTGCAATGGCGAGTTTTTTCTCAATAGTTTTTGCCATACCAACTTCATCAATAGTAAGACAGACTAAACTAGTTCCAAACTTTTTAGCCAAACGACACACTTCATCAAACTTTGGCTCACCATCTTCGAGGTTTACAGAGTTTAGGATTGGTTTTCCGCCTATGTTTTTTAGTGCAGTTTCAAGCCCAGTAGTCTGTGTGGAGTCTGGCATAAGCGGGAGTGAGATTTTTTGGTTGTACATGCCTATAACTGCGTTCATATCTTTTGTCTCATCACGACCTGCGAAGCCAACATTTACATCTATAACGTGTGCACCTGCACGAACTTGCTGTTGAGCGACACTTAGAGTTCCCTCATAATCCTCTGCTAAGAGAAGCTCTTTAAAGGCTTTTGAACCTGTTGCATTTGAGCGTTCTCCCATAAGAAGTGGAGCAGGCTCTTGTTTTAGTGTTGTGGTGTTAAATAGAGATGCGATAGAGTTTTCATGAGAGCCAGTTGGTGCTTTTGGTTCTTTGGAGCTTACTCTCTCAACAAGTGTTTTGATATGCTCAGGTGTCGTTCCACAGCATCCACCTAAAAAACTAACCCCATCAAAGTCTAAAAATGCTTCTTGTTTATTTGCAAATTCATCTGGCCCCATAGGATAATATGTCACGCCACCGCGATTTTGTGGAAGTCCAGCATTTGCATGGATGCTTATAGGCTTATGCCAAACTTCACTTAGAGTTCTTACATGTTTGAGAACTTGATCAGGCCCAGTTCCGCAGTTAAAACCTAAAGATAAAATATCAAAAGGCTCTAAGATAGTCGCAATTGTGCTTGCATCTGTACCGATAAGCATAGTTCCACTAAGCTCGATAGTGACAGATATCATGATGGGAATCTCTACATTTCTCTCTCTTGAAGCTTCCTCACAAGCGTGAAGTGCGGCTTTTATCTGAAGTGGATCTTGTGCAGTCTCAAGTAAGAAAACATCAGCACCACCATCGATAAGAGCAAGAGCTACCTCTGTATAACCTTTGTACATTTCATCATAAGTTATGTGCCCGAGTGATGGAAGTTTTGTACCAGGCCCGATAGTTCCTAAACAAAAGCGAGGATGAGTGGGAGTTGAGAACTTCTCACAAAGAGTTTTTGCAAGTTTAGCTCCTGCATAAGTGAGCTCATAAGCGCGATGAGCGATATCATAATCATCCAAAACCCAAGCAAATGAGCCAAAAGTGTTTGTTGTGATAAAGTCAGCGCCAGCACTTAGATAGCCATCATAGATCTTGTTTAAAATCGCAGGGCAGGTTACATTTAAAAGCTCATTACAGCCCTCATTTTCTTCCCATGCCTCTTTTGGAATCTCTTTGTCATAGAGCTGAAGCTGAGTTCCCATCGCTCCATCAATGATAAGTGGACGCTTTTTGATAGTTTGTAAAATATATTGTTTTGTGTTCATAAAAAATCTTTTTGAAAGTGAAATTAAAAGTATTTTAGCCAATATAAGCATAAATAAGACTTTTGATATCTACATTTGAAAAGATTATAGTAATTATAAGAATATATTAAATAAAAACTAAACTTTCATTTGCTATAATGTTCTCACAATATGAAATATGTTAACAACAAAAGCGATTTTGTTGCAAGTGAATCAAAGGAAGTCTCTTATGAGCAAAGAAAATACTGGTATAACTATACCGACACCGTGGAGAATTAAACGCTACTATCTATATGCAATGGTAACAGTAGTCGCGTTAGTGTTACCGTGGATTACAATAGAAGGAAATCACTTTTTTCTACTAAGTTTTGATAAACTAAAACTGCATCTTGCATTTGTTCAGTTTGATATGCAAGAACTGTATTTGATGCCATTTTTACTAATGTTACTCTTTTTAGGGATATTTGGTATGACTGTAATGGGTGGTCGTGTCTTTTGTGGTTGGGTCTGTCCGCAGACTGTTTTTAGGGTTATCTATAGAGATTTGATAGAGACAAAACTGCTAGGACTTAGAAAACGCATCAAGAACAAGCAGCAAGAGCCTGATATGACTAAGCCGCAAAACAAGGTAAAAAAAGCAGTAGCAATTTTACTATGGACAACTCTTGCACTTATAGCTGGTTCAAACTTTATGTGGTACTTTGTTCCGCCTGAAGACTTTTTTGCTTATCTTGGAGACTTTACTAACCACTGGACACTCTTTGGTATAGTTATAGGTATAGCAGTCTTTTTGATATATGACATAGTGTTTTTAAAAGAAGACTTCTGTATCTATGTGTGTCCATACTCAAGAATTCAGTCAGTTTTATATGATGAGCACACTGTTATGGCTCTGTATAATATGCATAGGGGTGGAAACATCTATGATGAGGGCGGCAGCAAGCTTTATACAAAACAAAAAGATATTCAAGCAGTCGAGCCTCATGCTGAGTGTACAGCTTGTGAGAGTTGTGTAACTGTTTGTCCAACGCATATAGACATCCGTAAAGGACTTCAGTTAGAGTGTATAAACTGTCTAGAGTGTGTGGATGCTTGTACTACTGTTATGGGTAAACTAGGTAAACCATCGCTTATAACATGGTCGAGTGACTATGAGATAGTAGAGCAAAAAGGTAAAACACAATTCTTTCGTACAAAGATTTTAGCTTATATGGGTCTTTTAGTTGCTATTACGATAATACTAGGGATGATGGGGAGTACAAAAGAGCATATGCTTTTAAACATAAACAAAGAGACTAGACTTTACTCTGTAAAACATTTTGATGATGGTGAGTTTAGAGTTGAAAATGCATATGAGTTTTTACTTCAAAATACTGAAAATCAAGAGATGCAGTTCTTCTTTGAGATCATTCCTCCTGAGGGAATGGAAGGTAAGATTACTATAGAGAAGCCAAAAGGTGAATTTACAGCAGTTCCAGGAGTTAAAAAGAAAGAGATTGTAGTTTTAAGAACTACAGAGATGCTAGTTGATGATAGCAGACAAGATACAGTTATCCCTATCACGATTAGAGCTTATGCTCTTGGGCATGAGGATAAAGTTGTTGTATTTAGAAAGTCAACTTTTGTCTTCCCTCGTTCGGATATCATTAAAGGAAAATAATTAGCTTTTAAAGCCAAATAAGATAGACTCCAAAAAGGTAACTTTTGGAGTCTATATATGTTTACTAAAACTAGAAATATCTTACTGTTTCTTTTTGTCACTTACACGCTAGTCGGCTTTTTTGCCACTCCCCCTATGCTCAAATCACAGCTTAAAAAAGTAGTTGAACAAGAGCTAAATGCTAAACTTAGCATAGAGAGCATCTACTTTAATCCATTTACATTTAGACTTATTGTTGAAGAGATTACACTTAGGGATTTGGAACAAAAACATCTCTTTTCTTTAAGGTCTTTAGATTTAAACCTAGAACCAACTTCACTTTACAAATCAGCCTTTCACATAAAAAATCTGTTACTGCAAAGACCAAAAATATCTCTTGTATATGCAAAAGACAAAACAATAAACTTCGCATCTATCCTTAAAAGTAAAGAAAAACAAGAACAGAGCGATACGGGAGATGGCTTTATCCCTAGGATTATTTTAGATGAGATATCTATAGCTTCTGGATGCTTGGACTATGAAGACTATACCAATGAAACGCCTTTTGAATTTTCATTTGAAAATATAGGTTTTAATCTAAAAGATATTGATACAAAAGATTTTAATGCTAATGATGGAACTATAAGATTTTATACAAGTTTGGGTGATGGTGGATTTTTAGATATAAAGAGTCAGCTGCTTAGCCTGAAGCCTTTTGAGATAAAAGGAAGTGTTGAATTTGAAGCTAGTAAACTCTACTCTCAGTGGAAATATTTTCAGGACTACTTAAATCTAGAAGTTGCTGATGGACAGGTGGCCTTTAGCGCACAGTACTACTTCAATCTTGATGATTTAAATGCAACAAGTGTTGATGGACTTGAGCTTTATGTAGACAAGTTGAGAATCAAACCAAAAAGTAAGTATCAAGATATTTTAAACTTAGAACATTTCTTACTAAGTGGTGTAACTATAAAACCAATGCTTCAAGATATTTATATAAAAAATATAGCACTAGAGTCTTTGCATGTAAAAGCTCAAAGATATGAAGATGGAAAGTTTGACTGGAGTGAGTATGTTAAAACATCTTTTACTTCAAGTGTGCCCGAAGAAAAGGCAGTTGATACAAATGAGTCGAAAGCTTGGACTGCGGCTGTTGGTGAACTGGCATTTGAGAAAATAAAGTTTGATTTTCTAGATGAAAAAGTCAAGCCAAATGTAGAGACAAAACTAAATGATTTAAATTTATATGCAAAAAACATTACTTTAGCAGGAGTAGAAGCACTAACTTATGAGCTAGATTTACGGTTAAATGAAGAGTTTATATGTAGCTCTAGTGGAGAGATAAAGCATGATGTTTTAGGTATTAAGAGTCAAATAAAGTGTAGTGAGCTTGATATTGTTAGATTTAAACCTTATATCGATGAAGCAGCAAATGATGCACTTAGTCTCTATGATTTGAACTTAAAAAGTGCTGTTTTTGGCTTTGATGCGAACTTAAGTCTTCTTAGTTTAGATGATGAATTACAAATCAATCTTAGTGATGCAAACCTAAATCTTTCAAGTTTTTGGCTCGATAAAAAAAGCACAGATGAAAAGCTACTTAAGTTTGATGCTTTTGGGGTTCGAAATCTTGAGTTTAGCAGTAAAACAAAAGAGATAAATATCAAAGAGGCTAACTTAGCTGGCTTAAACATTTTTACAACACTTTATAAAAATGAAAAGTTAAACCTTGATGGGCTTGTAGAAGTTAAAAGTTCTAAAGATATTAAAAAAACTATTGTAGAGAAAAAGGTAAATAAACAAGAGAAAGATTTTAGAGTAAAGCTAGAGCATTTTGCACTAAAGAATGCTGGAGTTAGCTTTATGGATGAGAGCTTAGAGCCATCACTCAAAACCAAGCTAGATAGAATAAATATCAACGCATACAAGATAGACTCAAAAGAGAATAGTTGGTTAAAGTATGATGTGATGGCAAAACTAAATGATAGAGGAATAATTAGCTCAAGTGGAGAGCTAAGACACACTCCTCTAAAGCAAAAATCAGATCTTAAGCTTAGTAAGATCTCTTTGAGAGAATTTAGCCCTTATCTGCAAAAGATAGCCTACTTAGAGTTAAGAGAAGCTTACTTAAACCTAGACTCAAAAGTGGAGTATGAGCAAAGTAAAAGTAAGCCAGATTTGAGAGTTTATGGTCTCTTAAATGTTAAAGAGTTTTTCTTAAATGACTCAAGAGATAACTCAACACTTCTATCCTTTAATAAGTTGCAACTAAACTCATTTGAGTACAACATGGACCCAGACAGAGTCTATGTAAATGAACTAGACTTGGATAGTTTTTATGTAAAAGCCATCATAGATAAGCAAAAAAATCTAAACTTCGCAGGCCTTGTAAAAAAGAGTACAGAAAAACAGCAAGAAGTAGAGATAGAGTCTACACAAGATGCAAAGCAAAGTGATAAACCTGAGCTAGATTTTAAAATAATGAAGATAAACGTAGCATCTGGGAGTGCAAAATTTGAAGACTTATCTCTGCCTCTTGAATTTAAAACAGATATACATGATTTAAATGGAGTTGTTTATGCTATCTCAAATCATGCGAGTGAGATTAGTTATGTAGATATTTCAGGGGAAGTAGATAAATACGGTTCTACAAAACTTAGCGGTTCTGTTAATAGTGCAAATCCTAAGAGTTATTTGGATTTGGACTTTGACTTTAGAAACTTAGAGCTAAATGCAGTTAGTGGCTATAGTGCTAATTTTGCTGGATATAAGATAGAAGATGGAAAACTATTTTTGGACTTAGATTACAAAATAGTTGATTCAAATCTCTTAGGCAAAAACTCCATCATCATAAAAAAGATAAAGCTAGGAGAAAAGATAGAAGATGAAAATATCACCACTTTACCTTTGGGTTTTGCGATAGCACTCTTAGAAGATAGTGATGGGATTATAGACATAGATATGCCAGTAGAGGGCAATGTGGATGCACCTGATTTTAAGTACGGCGCGTTAGTTTTGAAAACTTTTGTAAACCTCATTGTAAAGGCTGTTGCATCTCCATTTAAATTTTTAGGTTCAATGATGGGCATAGATGGAGAAAAGCTAGGGTATGTTGAGTTTGAAGCGGGGCTTGCTACACTTCTTCCTCCTGAGAGAGAAAAACTTGATAATATCTTAAAAATAATGTTAAAACGACCAAAAATATCTTTAGTAATAACACCACAATATGATAAAAAACAAGATGCTTTTTTGCTAAAGAGAGAGAAACTACTTCTCGCACTTATGAAAAAGAGTGGAGCAAAGAGTAAAAAAGAACAACTAAACTCTCTAAATATTCACTTACTTGAAAATCTCTACGAAGAAATGAATCCAGAGTTAAAATTAAGAGATATCAAAAACAGGCTCAACAAAAACTATAGCGGCGATGTGCTAAAGAGAGAGTACTTCATAACACTTTTAAAAGAGACAACAAATCTCCAAGAACTAACACAGGGTGAGCTTGATGATCTAGCTACTAAAAGAGGCGAAGTGATAAGGGAGTATATGGTAGATAGTAAGTCGCTACCAAGCAGTAGGCTCACTATACAAAAGATTAAAAAAACAGATGAGAGTCAAGAGAATTGGGTTAGACTCAAGATGGATATAGACGCAGGAGAATAACTTTTCGGTATAATTTTGTTCTAAAAAAATAACACAAGGAAGCAGATGTCATTTTCAAAGCAAAATCGTAAAGGTACAATAAGCGGAGTAATCTTTGTAGCAATCTTCGCAGCAGCGGCAACGCTAATAGCAGACTTAAAGTTTGTAAGCTCTCTGGGAATTTCACCCTTAGTGATCGGTATAGTTATGGGTATATTTTACGCAAATACACTTCATAATCAGACTCCATCACAGTGGCGGGGTGGTATCACATTTAGTGCTAAAAAGATTTTAAGGTTTGCTATAGTCTTTTACGGTTTTCGCATAACATTTCAGCAAATTGCTGAGGTTGGCATCGATGGCTTTTTAGTTTCACTTATAATGCTTGCAACAACTTTTATACTAGGAATCTACTTAGGCGTAAAAGTCTTTAAGATGGATAGAGATACTTCAATGCTAACAGCAGCTGGAGCATCTGTATGTGGAGCGGCCGCAGTATTAGCAACTGAGCCAGTTTTAAAATCAGAGGAACATAAAACCGCTGTTGCAGTCTCTATGGTTGTTCTCTTTGGAACTATAGCTATGTTTTTGTATCCACTTCTATATAGTGCTGGCATCTTTGATATGACTTCAAGAGAGTTTGGCATCTATGTTGGTGGAACTATCCATGAAGTTGCACAAGTTGTAGCAGTTCCAGCCTCCATCCCAGGCTCAGATGCTGAGATGGCAAATGCTGCTGTTATAGTTAAGATGACAAGAGTTATCATGATAGCTCCAATGCTTATCATTCTTGGTATCTACTTATCTTTCTCGGCTAAGAGAAATGGAACTACTGGCGGGGGTGTTAAGCTTGTTATCCCTTGGTTTGCAGTCTATTTTGTAGCAATGGCTGGATTTAACTCTCTTGAGATTGTGCCTCAAAATATTGTCGATATTATAAATGAGATAGATACTTTTTTACTAACAATGGCAATGACAGCTCTTGGAATGGGCACACGGTTTTCAATGTTTAAAGGCTTAGGTTTAGCACCACTTTATACAGCTTTTGGAATGTTTGTATGGTTGGTTGTGGGCGGCTACTTTATTACAAAGTGGGTAGTGGCGACCTTTTAATGGAGTCGTTTGTTAAAAAACTATATAATTAGGCAAAAATAACCTTATAGAGGAGCCAAAGAAGATGTCACACTTACCAAATAAGCTTAATTCTTTTTGGCTCTGGAGAGAGGTCTCTTCAAAACTCGGCGTCTCAAATCCAGCTTATAAATACTGGAGAGAGACACCAAATATAAAATTAAATAACAAGTATGTTTTTGTACAAAAACATACTCTTCCAAAAAAACATGAATATATAGAAGAGATACTAACAGATCTCTCAGGCTATCTTCCTATAAAATACGCTTCGGATAGGCTTCATGTAAATGAAAGAATATTTTCATATGATAAAATGAGGTTATATAAAGAGTTTGAATATAAGTATGTAGAAGATATAAAGTTTGTAAATATTAAAAAGTTTTTTAGAGAGTTTGGCATCAAGGTTAGTAGAGACTCCATCGTGCAACTAGGTCGCATAAAAGATTTGGAGTTCACTCCAAACTCAACGTTTTACAATCTTAAAAATGATTATGGCATTGTAGTTTATGAATAGTTTTTTTATAGAGTTTCGCGATCCTCTCTTTGGCATCATAATCTTTTTTGTACTTGTCTTTATAATTGCATTTTTTTCTTACTGGTGGGCGAGATTTAGAACTAAAGAAGACCATCGTCATCTTGATAAGTTTTTAAGAGGATTTCGCACACTTCCATCAAAGGGTGAGTTAAAAGTTCTTATCTCAAAAGGTGAACTCTCTGAGAAATCATGGTTGCTATTGGCACACTCATACTTTAAAAATGGGGATTATGAGAAGTGTATAGAGATTTATAGTGAGCTTTTAAGCGTTGGAAATAAAAATAACTATAGAGAAACACTCTTTTTACTAGGAAGAACTTACTTTAGGGCTGGTTTTCTTGAACGTGCAAAAGATATATTTTTAAAGATACTACAAAACAACCCACGAACACCTCAGGCTCTCTCATATCTACTCTTAGTTTATGAGTACATGAGGGAGTACTCGCTGGCACTTGAAGTGCTAGAGCCGTTAGATGAGTTGCAAAAGGATATAAAAAAAGATAGTGCATATTTGAGAATTTTAGCACTTTTAAATGATACTAAAACAACTACAGAAGATAAACTAAAAAACCTTGTTGAGATTTATAAACAAGAGAGGATACTTCCTCATATGATCTTTGAGTATATTTTTAGTAAAGATGCAAAGCTCGCATGGGAAAATCTTGATGCATCAAAGTGTGAGACGATAAGTGATGTACTTTGGCGCTTAGATAAAAAAGATCTCAATTTAGATATAATAACACAAAATGGCTATCTCAGGGAGTTATACACTGCTAGAGGTGATGTGGACTTAGCAAAAAATAGCTCTGTTTTTGAATTTGACGTACTTATAAACTTAAACAAAAATGCAAATGCCACACTTAGTTTTGAGTATGTTTGTGATAACTGTAAGGTAGTAGCTCCCTTTGCATTTAACAGATGTAGTAGTTGTCATGCTATAGATACGTCACGCATCGAGATAAATTTAACTAAAGATTATCATAGGAATTTTAGTGAAGAAAATAACTCTTTTCAGTGATGGAAGTGCCCTGGGCAATCCAGGACCAGGAGGCTATGGAGTCATCCTTAGATATGGCGATAAAGAGAGAGAGATTGTAGGCTCAGAGCCTCATACGACTAACAATAGAATGGAACTTTTAGGTGTTATTGAAGGTCTTCGTGCTCTAAGAGAAGAGTGCGAAGTAGAGATAATCTCTGACTCTTCCTATGTTGTAAAAGGCATCAATGAGTGGCTAGAAAACTGGATAAAAAGAGACTTCAAAAAGGTTAAAAACCCAGACCTCTGGAGAGACTACATAGAGGTCTCAAAACCTCACAAGATAAACGCTGTTTGGGTTAGAGGGCATGATGGACATGAAGAGAATGAGCGATGCGATAAATTAGCTAGAGAGCAAGCCGAAATTATAAAAAATAGTAATAGGATATAGCCATGAGTTTAGACATTGAAACCTTAGAAGAAACATTAGGTTATAAGTTTAAAAACAAGCAGCTCATTATGGAAGCATTAACTCACAAGAGTTATAAGCAACCTTTCGATAATGAAAGATTGGAGTTTTTAGGTGATGCAGTTTTAGACCTTATAGTTGGTGAATATCTTTTTCATAAGTTTAAAAAATCAGATGAGGGAAAACTCTCTAAAATAAGAGCTTCACTTGTAAATGAAACAGGCTTTGATAAGCTAGCAAGGTCGCTAAATCTTGGAGAGTATATCTTTTTATCCAATGCTGAAGAGAACAATGGCGGAAGAGATAAACCCTCACTTCTCTCAAATGCTTTTGAAGCAGTCATCGGAGCTATCTATCTTGAAGCTGGACTAAAAAAAGTTCAAAATATCGCTATAAAACTTATAGAGAAAAATCATAAAGAGATATCTCTTGACTCACTCTTTAGTGACTATAAAACTACGCTCCAAGAGCTAACACAAGCGAGATTTGGCATAACTCCTGAGTACAAAGTTGTAGCGAGTCGTGGACCTGATCATAAAAAAGAGTTTGAGGTTGCAGTTTTCATAGAGGACAGAGAGTACGCTAGAAGTTGTGGTAAAAGTAAAAAAATAGCACAACAAGAAGCAGCAAAACAAGCGGTAGAGATGCTAAACAAAGAGCAAAGCTCTTAAGCTCAGCCTTTTTATAGGCTTTAGTGGCCTCAGCGGCCTATGCGAAGTAAAAGGGACCTGTTCCTTTTACGGACTAACTAAGATGGAGGTTTCCTTCATTTTATGAAATAAAATTAAGGGATATGAAGTGAATAGTTTTGGGAGTAAGTTACGATATAGCACCTTTGGTGAGTCTCACGGCCTAGCTATTGGCTGTCTTCTTGATGGAGTTCCTGCAGGGTTAGAGATTGATGAGGTGTTTATTCAAAGTGAGCTAGACCGTAGAAAACCGGGTAAGAGTGAGTTTGAGACTGCTAGAAAAGAAGATGACAAGGTAGAGATTTTAAGTGGTGTTTTTGAGGGAGTAAGTACTGGAACTCCTATCGCTATGATTATTTATAACACAAATCAAAAATCAAAAGACTACTCAAATATCAAAGACATTTTTCGCCCAGGGCATGCTGACTTTACATACTTTCATAAGTACGGCATCAGAGACTATAGAGGTGGTGGAAGATCTTCTGCAAGAGAAACAGCAGCTAGAGTTGCAGCTGGAGCCATTGCAAAACTTATGATAAAAGAGCTAGGTATTGAAGTGCAGAGTGGCATCAGTGAAGTAGCTGGCATCAAGGCTGAGACTTTTGACTATCAAAGTGCTAAGACAAGTCTTATATATGCGCTAGATTCAGAAAAAGAAGCTGCTCAAAAAGCAGCTATTCTCCAAGCAAAAAATAATCATGATTCAGTTGGTGGGGTCGCAAGAGTTATCATTAAAAATGCTCCCATTGGGCTTGGCCAACCGCTTTACTATAAGCTTGATGGTGTTTTAGCTGATGCTATGATGGGTCTTAATGCAGTAAAAGCAGTTGAGATTGGTGATGGGATACTAAGTGCATCGATACAAGGCTCACAAAACAACGATGAGATAAGAGCTGATGGTTTTAAGTCAAATCACTCAGGTGGCATACTCGGGGGTATTAGCAATGGCGAAGAAATCGTGCTAAATGTTTACTTCAAGCCAACCCCTTCTATATTTAAAGAGCAGCAAACAGTAACTACTACAAATGAAGAGGTAGATTTTTCTCTAAAAGGAAGACACGACCCTTGTGTAGCCATTAGAGGAAGTGTGGTTTGTGAAGCAATGGCAGCTCTTGTTATTGCAGATATGTTACTTTTAAATATGGGATCTACTATGAGTGGGGTTAGTAAGTATTACGAAGTAAGATAAGACTTTAGTCTTATCTTTTCTACAGAAAGAATAGATTGGTTTTTCATCTTACTTTTTTAAAAAAGTAAGCAAAAAGCATGTCACAAGTTGGATTTCTTCACGCTTTTTTTCGGTCATTGCGTCTAAAAATGCAAAACTCGCTTCGCTCAAACAGTTGCATTTTCTTAACGACTCCACTCGGTCAAAAAAACTAAAATCCAAAGTGACATAAAAGTATCCAACTCTCAAAGTTTTATAACTTAAATTCAGAATTATCCAAAATATTTTGAACTATATCTTGATAATACTTCTTCTGCTCACTATCGCCTAGTGCAGCTGGTGGCTCACCTTGGTCTGAAGCTTCGCGTATCTTCATATCTAGTGGAATCGCCCCTAAAAATGGGATGTTGTACTTTTTAGCAACTCTCTCTCCGCCGCCTACTCCAAAAATATCGTACCTTATTTTAGTATCTGGTGCTATAAAATAGCTCATATTTTCAATGATCCCAGCCATCTTCACGCCGATATCCTTAAACATCATAATAGCGCGACTTACATCATCAGTTGCTACTATTTGGGGAGTTGTAACAAGAACTGCTGCAGAAATTGGGAGTTCTTGAGCTACCGTTAGTTGGACATCTCCTGTCCCTGGTGGCATATCTATAACCATAAAATCAAGTTCGCCCCATTCAACATCTTCTAAAAACTGTATAAGAGCGTTTACTGCAACAGAACTTCTCCAAACTAGGGGAGTGTCATTTGATGGAGTGGTAAGTGCCACACTCATAATTTTTAAGCCGTAGTTCTCTGATGGTATGATTTTATCGTTATCATTCCATTTTATTCTCTCTACATCCGTGTTTGTAAGGCGAGGGATATTTGGCCCATAAATATCCGCATCTAAGATACCAACTTTAAAGCCCTTTTGCGCAAGAGCAATAGCAATGTTCACACTAACTGTACTCTTTCCAACTCCACCTTTGCCACTTGTAACAGCTATAACATTTTTAGCATAAGGTGCGCGATTGTTTGGCTTGGCACTATTTCCAAAGTTAGCATCTTTTTTTGCTAGTGTTTTTTTTGTTATATTTAGTTTTTCAAAAAAGCTTGATATATCATCAGTAACAAGTTTTTTTACGCTTAGGTACGACTCATCACTTATAGTTAAAAGCTCTATATTTGCAAGTTTGCCAACTACTTTTATCTCCCCTAAAAGCTTTAATTCTCCTAGAGTTCTATCAATATCTGGGTATTTTAAATTTTGCAGTCTATTTTTTAATTCACTACTGTTCATAAGGATTTCCCCTTTGTTCTCTTGCTAGAAGTGTTCTTGTAGAGTTTGCTTTTTGTGCAAGTGCTCCGAGGATAGGGGCTGCTGCTGGATAGTCGCGGCTAAGGCTGTTATACTCATCTATTCTTGCTTGAACAAGGTCATTTAAAAGTTTTGTAACTTCGCCTAAATTTCCTTGTTCATCACTCTTGTTAAGAAGTTCTTTTATAAGAAGTTCTCTTGTATTCATTCCCATCTTAAGCCCAACTTTTGCACCAATAGCTATAAATTCATTTGCACTTATATATAGCCCTGAGAAAAAAGTGTTCAAAAATTGGTTTTCTATGGAAGTAAATTTACTTTTCATGCTTTTTGAATGTTTTCTCACGCTCGCTCTCCTAGTTTAGTCTCGGCTGCTTTTGCAACATTTGGATCTCTATCTTGTGAGAGTTCTTGAAGCATTTCGTCTGTAGCGGAGCTATTCTCAGCTAGTCTCATTCTAACCATCTTATCAGCATCATTGGCTAAGATTTTTAAAATTTTTATGGGAGTTGATGGGTTTCCTGAGAGGCCATCTCTTACAATTTTCTCATCACTAAAAAACTTCTCTAGTATATTTGAAGGTGTCATTGGATTTGTAGCTACTAAAGCGCGGACTAGATTAACATCATCTTTTGCAAGAGAGATTAAAACTTCTTGTGGAGTGTGTGGATTTTTCGCCACAGCCCATCTAGCGCCCATATCAGCATCATTTACAGCCAAATCGCGAAGTAGCTCAACCATAGTTTCGCTATGTCCTTGTTCTCTATCATATACAGAAGTTCTAAGACTTAAGTTCATCGCAACCTGAGCAACTATCTCTTTTTGCTCTCTAAAAGAGATGTATATAGCCTTTACCAGATCAATATCGAGTCCTTTATCATCAAGAGCTTCAAGCAATGAATCTGTGTCTTTAATATCTATGAACTTTTTTATATCTTTTTGTGAAATCATCAGCACTTCTTTATATTTGGGATAAATTTTTACGAATATATCCTATTGTTTCTTTTTAACATCTAAAATAATAGACTTAAGCGCAATGTTGAGCTTAGCTTTAGAAAAAGGCATGTTTTAAAAGTTATATTTGTAGCAAATAGTAACAAGCAAAATAAGAAAAAAAACGCCAAAAATATCCATAAGCGTTATTCAATAAAAGTTGTATTTCTTACTATTTTCATCTAAGAAATCTTGAAATATACAGATTTTCTTAATCTATCAACTTTGTGATAAAGAGCATATGTATATAAATCAGTAAGTTCACAAATAGTATCAAAAAGGGTTAAAAGCTCCCTGAAACACTATCATTGACATAAAAATAATTATCATAAACTTTAATATAATGAGTATAAAATATGGCTAATTAGCACTAGTAAAACAAACTAATTTTGCCTTGTTAAAAGTAGCATATATAGAGTCTTTTGTTAGTATAAAAAAGCTTTAAAAAACACTTTTATAACTCCGACTTATCAGACAAATAATAAAGCATGCAGTGTTGATACTTTTGCCAAATGTGATAATTTTGTTACTTAATTACTACATAAGATTTCAAACCCTATAATACAAGCGTAATTCCGTAATAAATATATCACATTTTTGTAAGTATTTATCACGCTTATGAAAGTTATCAAAGGTATAAAATAAAAGAAGGAGCACGGATGAGAAAATTGCTAAAAACATTAGCTTTAACGGTTAGTTTGACTTTTACTCCATTTGCAATTGCTGATGAATATGTCAACAATGATATTCTAATATCTGCAGAAGAAGCAATCAAGTTAATTGGTAAAGAAAATGTAATGTTCGTTTCAGGGGACACTGAGGATGTGTATAAATTAGGACATATAAAAGGTTCTGTTGAGATGTATGCACATGGTTTACATCGTTCTGATATAACTGGAGATATGCACTGTGCGCCACTATATCGCTGTTTGGATGATGCGGAGATATATATTGGTTCTAAGGGTATTTCAAACGATACTATGATTATCGCTTATGATGATTTTAAAGGACCAAATGCGACTGGAGTTTACTCTTTTTTCACAAGCTTTGGGCACAAAAACATAAAAGTACTAAACGGTGGTCGTAATGCTATTATGGAGATAGACCCTCAGCAGATCAAATACGATGATTTTAAAGCTAAAGAAAGAGAAGAGAGAACAGCTTCTCGAAACTATACTAAAGAAATAAAAAATGCTAAGTCTGGTAAATCAAAACTTAGTGATGCAGAGATAGCGGCTCTTGAAGCTAAAATCAAAGCGAGTAAAGCTCTTTTAGAGGAGTATAAATCTGAGATGGACGCCTTAGAAGATACTCTTTTAGTAATAAAAGGTGATGAAGTAGTTGAGCCTAAAGTTTATAAAATTGCTAAAGAAGATGTTGATCTTAGATATATAGCAGGCAAAGAAGAAGTAGAAATAGCTATGAAAGATATCCTAAAAAATGGAAAAGATTCAAAGTATGTAATTATTGACTCTCGTGCTATGGCTGAAATTATCGGAGAGAGAAAGATGGATAATGTGGCTCGTGGAGGACACATTCCAGGTTCTACTTTTATGGAGTGGAGTAAAGTTTCAGATGTAGAAAACAAAAAATCTTTTAAATCTGCAAAAGACTTAAAAGAAGTTTACAAAAAATATGGCATCTCAAAAGACAAAACAATTTACGCTTACTGCATGGTTGGTGCAGGCCGTGGTTCAGAACATGTTACAGCGCTACAACTTCTAGGATATGAAAATGTCAAAGTTTTTACTGGTAGCTGGGATGTTTGGGGTAACGATATGAACTTACCACTAAAAAGATAAGGGAGGGGTTTAAGATATGACAAAAGTTATGAATAATAAGCGTAGAAATTTCCTTAAAGTATCGGGAATGACTGCTGCACTAGTTGCTTCTCAAGGTAGTCTTTTTGCAAAAACTCAGGCTATGAAAGTTGAAAATGCAAAAGATAATTATCCAAATACAAACTATACGGAACAGATGTATAGAAATGAGTTCTCTTTTACTTATGGTAAAAAAGAAGAGCATGGTTTTGCATACCACTGTGTAAACTGTCAAGGTAACTGTGCTTGGGAAGTTTGGTCACACAATGGTGTTATAACTCGTGAAAACCAATCTGCAAGATATCCGATTATAAATGCAAAAATTCCAGATTTTAACCCTCGTGGTTGTAATAAAGGTGTTCAGCATTCACAAGTCATGTATCAAAAAGATAGAATCCTTTATCCAATGATTCGTACAGGCGAGAGAGGTGAGGGCAAATGGAAAAGAGCTAGTTGGGATGAGGCTGCTGAGAAGATTTGTCAAAATATCTTTGATACTCTAACTGACCCTAATCGTGGACCTGACAAACTAATGGTTCATGCTGGAACTGGTCTTTTAACTGAAGGTCGTCGTGGTTCAGTGCTTCGTTTCTCAACTCAACTAGGCGCTAACCGTATCTATCCATCATCTTATCTTGGAGACATGTTCTCTGGTGCGGCTATCGCATATGGAGAGGGCAACTTAGGCTGTACATGGGACTTTATGTACAATGTCGATACTGCTGTTATGTGGGGTGGTAATCCTTCTGTGTCTCGTATCCCTGATGCTCACTTTGTTTGGGAAGGTAAATATAACGGAGCAAAGATTATTGTAATTACTCCAGAGTTTAATGCTACTGCGAAGTCAGCTGATTTATGGATCCCTATAAAAGCTGGTTCTGATAATATTTTAGCGATGAGCGTTATAAACGTAATACTTAATGAAAAACTCTATAAACCTGAATTTGCTAAAATCTATACAGACTTATCATTTTTAGTTGATGTAAAAACCAATAAAATGATTCGCCGTAATGATATGGAGCATACTGACAACAAAGAACTACAACACAAATGGGATGAGCAATTTTACTGTATAAATGAGACTGACTCTAAGCCATATTTGATGCCAGGAACTGAAGGGCATGATACAAAAACTCTTCGTCTTCCTAAAGATGTTAAACCTACTTTAGAGGGAACATTTAAGATAACAGATGCTGATGGAAATATTAGAGAGGTAACTACTGTATTTGAGATGCTTAAGGCTTCTGCTGCTAAGTTTTCTCCTGAAGCTACTAAAGATATAACAGGTGTTCATCCTGAAACAGTTGTTCAGCTAGCTCGTGATATTGCTATACCAAAAGTTGTAGAGATTACAACAGGTTTCTCACTAAACAAATACTTTAACGGTATGATGACTATTTGGAATGTTGCGTCTATTTGTGGACTTACAGGAAGAATGGGGCCATATGGCGGTTTAAATACTGAAAATGAGTTTCAACTATCAGGCCTTGATGCACTATCTGGTTTTAGTGGTAAGTACAATCCTCGTTTTGGTTCAGGTTTCGTTGGTGAATTTATGAACGGTAACGGCATGAAAACATTTGATGAATATTTTGATGATGAAGATGTTAAACGTTCACAAAACGGCATGAGCAAAAAAGAGTATATGACTGTACTTCAAGAGATGCTTGATGCTGGTGAAAATGGTGGAGATAATCTTACAAGCAAGAATGGAAATGTTGTTAAACCTTGGTGGTTACCAACAACTGCACTTGTTGTTGCAGACTCAACTTTTAGAAGAAACAAAGGTAATGAGTATAGAAAAGCATGGCTTGGAAGAATGGACTTTTTTGCTTATGTTGACTACAGAATGAGTGAAACTGCTCAGTATGCAGATGTATTGCTTCCTGCGAAGAGTCACTACGAAGTTTATGACCTTAGAACATCTCCTGGTTATCACCGTTTTACTAACTTAGCTCAACCAGTTGCTAACATCAAAGATGTAGGCGAGGCAAAAGATGAGTGGACAATGTTCACATTCTTAGCTAAAAAGCTAGAAGAGATAGCCAATCGTCCACAAAATATTGCAAAAGCAAAAGTTAAAGATGATATTCGTTATGCAAGACCTGGTTATCATGACCTTACAATCTTTCATAAAGAGTTTACAAATACTGATGAAGAATCAGAAGGCGAGGGTGAGGTATATTTAGGCACTGATAAGATGGCAGTTGAAGCTGCATTAGAGAAGTGTGATCAATATCAGCCTTGGACTATCGAGAAGATGTATAAAATGGGCGGTTTCTTGCTTATAAATGAAAAAGCTGCACAGACTTCACCTCTATACTCAGATAAACCATATAATTCAAATGAAGATCATCTATATAAACATAAGCCTCTTCATACTATATCTGGTCGTCAAACATTCTATGTTGACCATGAGATGTATATAAAAATGGGTGCTATGACAAATACTGGTATGGAAGGAATCCGTCCACAACGTGAAGAGTACCCATATGTACTTATGACTCCACACGCTAGATGGTCTATTCACTCTAACTATAAAACTTCAAGAACTCTTTTAAGACTTCAAAGAGGTGTACCAGCAATCGCTCTTAACCGTGCAGTTGCAAAGTCTAAAGGTATAGAAGATGGAGATACAATCCGTGTGTTTAACAACCTAGGAGAGTTCTTTGCAATGGCAAAACTTAGCTCTTCTTCACCTGCTGATGGTCTTGTAATGGAACATGGATGGGAACCATACATGTACAAGTTTAACAAAGGACACAACGAAGTCGTACCTACTTCTCTGAACTTACTAGAGATGGCAGATGGCTGGGGACACCTAAAATTTGGTGGTCTTTGGGATGGTAATCAGTATGCATATGATGGTGCTGTTAACTATGAAAAGGCTAAGGTTTAATACAATGTATGGAGCTAAGCCCCAAACATCTACGCTAGCCGCTAAGGCACTAAAGCTACATCGTCAAGCGATGAGAAGAGATATAACGAAGGAGTATAGATGTCAAAAAGACAATTAGCAATGGTTATGGACCTGAACAAATGTATCGGGTGCCAAACATGTACAGTAGCATGTAAAACTCAGTGGACTAATAGAAATGGCCGTGAGTATATGTATTGGAATAATGTTGAGACTTATCCAGGAACTGGTTATCCTAAAAACTGGATGGATTTAGGTGGCGGATTTGACGCTGCTGGAGATCTTCAACCAGGAATCATTCCTAATCTTGAAGCAGACTATGGTGTGCCTTGGGATTATAACTATGATGCATTACAAGGTGGCGCATCTTTTGAGCCAAATGTAGAGCCAACATGGGGACCAAACTGGGATGAAGATGAGGGAGCTGGACTATTTCCAGAAGATAACTATTTCTTCTACCTGCCTCGTATCTGTAACCACTGTACGAACCCAGGATGTTTAAGTGCATGTCCAAGAGATGCAATTTTTAAGCGTGAGCAAGATGGAGTTGTGTTGGTTGACTTAGATCGCTGTCAAGGTTATCGTTACTGTATAGCAGGATGTCCTTACAAAAAAATCTATTTCAATCCAAAGATTTCGAAATCTGAAAAATGTATCTTATGTTTTCCAAGAATTGAGCAAGGTCTCCCACCAGCGTGTGCACAACAATGTGTTGGTCGTATCCGTTTTGTTGGTTTCTTAGATGATGAAGAGGGACAAGTTTATAAGCTTGTTCATAAGTACAAAGTAGCAATCGGTCTTAGAACTGATTATGGCACTCAACCAAATGTTTACTATGTGCCACCAACTGAATCACCAGTGAAATTTGATGCTCAGGGTAAAATAATTGATGGTTCAGGAAGACTTCCGATTGAAGAACTTGAAAAGCTTTTTGGTCCTGATGTTCATCAAGCTATCAAAACTCTAAAGAGTGAGATGAAAAAGAGAAAAGAAACAGGTGAGAGTGAGCTTATGGATATACTAATAGCATACCAACACTCAGATATGTTCCGCCTTGACAACAACTACTATAACCAAGTTGCAAAACAAAATGGACAAAAAGCACTAGCTCCAGTAGATACTCGCTATAAAGTTGGTAAATATACTAAGAGTGGACATGAAATGAATTTCTTTCATGATGGAGAGATACCTACAGGAGGACACCACTAATGAAAAATTTAACAAAATTATTATTAGCGAGTGTTGTTAGTGCATCTGCACTAATGGCTAGTTCTGCTGTTACAGCAGTAAAAGTTGATGCTAACTTAGATAAAGTTACATACAATTCTGCTATTTGGAGCAAGGCAAAAACTTCTAAAGTGATGCTATATCCGCAAACTACAATAAAGTTTAACGATAAAACGGCAAATACTTTAAATGAGGATGCTAAGGCGATAGAAGCTAAGGTTGCAGCACTTTATAATGGTTCAAAAGTAGCTTTTATGATAACGTGGCCTGATGGAACTAAGAGCATCCAAAATTCAGATAAAACTGATACTTACTCTGATGGTTTCGCTATTCAGTTTGCGGAGGATTTTTCAGATCCTAAAAAACTTCCATATATAGGAATGGGTTCTGATGGCAGACCTGTTGTGATTCACTTACAAAAAGAAGCATTTGGTATCTATGAGCCAAATGGAGAAGGAATGGTTGGATATCAAGTAAACCCTAACCAAACAGACCTTTTTGGTAAAGATCTTGAAAAGTTTGAAGCAAGAGTTAAAAGCATAGCAAGTAATGATTATGAGAAAAACTTTGTATCAGAGGGTTTTCGCTCAATGACTGAGATAAAAGATGATACAAGTAAATCTTATAGTCGTATAGGTTATGCAAACAAAGCTTGGACTGGTACGCTATCTCGTCCTCTAAAAGATGAGTATGTAAGCTTAAATGCTGGAGCTTTCCCTGTTGCTTTTGCAGTATGGGATGGAGAGAAGATGGGCCGTAATGGGCTTAAACATCTTTCATCTTGGGTAGCTGTTGTGTTAGAGTCTAGCGCAAGTAAAGGACCACTAGTTTCGGCACTTCACGACAAAGTTAGTGGAGATGCGTCTAAGGGTAAAGAAGTTGTTGCAAACAACGGTTGTGTTGGTTGCCATCAGATAGAAGCAACAGATGCACCAAACCTAATGGGACCATCACTTAGCAACATCGGTGGATATTCTACTTCTGACTATTTAAGAGAGTCTATAGTTGATCCATCTGCTGTAGTAGTTCCAGGTTACAATAGAAATGCACATAGCAACTATATGTGGTATACTGAAGCTGATGGCAAAAGAGTTTCAACTATGACTGACTATAGTTGGTTAGAAAAAGCAGACCTTGAAGACATGGTCGCTTATTTGAAAACTTTAAAAGCGGAGGCAAAATAATGAAAAACATTACTTTAATCTCTTTGATTATCGCTACTATGTTGGGGTTTAGTGCTTGTAGTTCAAGCGCTCCAACACCAGAGGCTGCAAATACTGACTCTAAAAAAGTAGTAGTATTATCAGAGTTAGCCGATATGGAAAAAGATGGATTTTTAACAACTAAAAAATGTGCTGAAGCTGGTTCATTTCAAGATTGTTATTTACAAAACTATATTTGCGGTAGCAACGATTGTTACAAGAAGTTTGAAGCTGGCGTTTACGGAAATCCTGAGATAGTTCTGTACTCTCATGTAGATGGTATAATCTATAACTTAGATGTATCAAAACTAGAAATGTCAGAGCTCGATCAAGGAATCAACCGTAATGAAGTTACCATTACAGGTAAGTATGATCCAAGCACGCAAACTATCTATGCTACAAAATTCGAAGCACCACCACCACCTAAGAAGTCTTTCTTTAAAGGTTGTCTATAATTCTTAAAGCCTTTTGGCTTTAAGAGATTTTTACAATGACTTCATTTTTCCTTCAAGCGAAATTATTATAAAAATCTACTACAAACTATGACATCAGGAATAATTATGGATAAAGAGTACAGGCTCTACATTTACGCTTTTCTCTCAAGAACAATGGCAAATACACCAGATAAAAGATATATAAGTGATTTGAGAAAAAACAGAGACCTCTTAGAAGTGCTCGGAGAAAATACTTTAGAGTTCTTTGACTCAAAAAGTGATGAAGAGATATTTGAAGAGCTTAATGAAGATTTTTCATCTATGTTTGTTATCAACACACAAGCTGTTGAATCTTTTGTTTTAGATGCTAAAAATGAGACACTAGTTGGGCTTCAAAATCCTGTAATGAACTTTTACTATAGACATGGGTTTGAGTTAAATATGAACCAGACAGAGCTTATGGCGCCAGATCATCTCTCTATAGAGCTTGCTTTTATGCAGACACTAATCTTTAGAGATGAGAAAAAACCACAATATGATTTTTTAAAAGAGCATATTTTTATCTGGGTAGTTCCATATATGATAGGTATGAAGAGTATGGCCATCACACCTTTTTACAAAGATATATGTGACTTTATGGCTGAGTTTATTGTTGGAGACTTTGAGTATTGTAGTTCATTTAGTGAGATTATAGATGGGTAGTTTAACTTTTGTACAAAATTCAGGTCTCTTTTCATATAGTGGAACAAACTGCATCAGAAATGATTATTATCATAATGAGTGCCAACTTTGTGTAGATATTTGTCCTAAAGGTGCATTTAGCACAGTAAGGGGCAAGCTTATGCTCTCTTCTAGTGAGTGTATTGAATGTGCTGCTTGTATAGGGTCATGTCCAACTGAAGCTTTAAGTATAAAGAGCTTTGACCCAAATGCATTTACGCTGAGTTTTAAAGATAGCGAAGATGAGGCCCTTTCTTGTAAAAAAAATACAAGCTGCCTTGGAGTATTTGATGCGCATCACTACATTACAATGGCCCTTCAAGGGGATAAAGAGATAGTCTGTGACATGTCACACTGTGATGGTTGTGCTTTAAATGTAGATGTAAAAGTAGAGAACTTTATAAGAGGCGAGATAAAAAAAACACAAGAATTTTTAAATTCATGTGGAGTTGAAGCTTCTATTGTTACTAAAGAAGAAAAACCAGAAGATGAAAATCCAAAAAGAATGCTCTTTAGAAAAGCATTTGTAAAGATAAAAGAAGCATCTAAAGAAGAGGACGAGACAGAACTTAGTCTTACGCGAGAGTATCAAAAAGGAACGGACTTTATAGGACTTCCTTTAAAATTTTTAAATTTAAAAAAAGCTATAAAAAATAATATTCCAAAATTAGCTAAAACAAAACATGATACAAATTTTGGTATTTTTGCGAACAAAGTTATAAGTTTTGCAGATTGTACAAACTGTGGAGATTGTATAAATTTTTGTCCAACTGAGGCACTATTAAACACCAAAGATAAGCAAGGCATCAACTTTAATGTTGGTAATTGTATCTCTTGTGATATTTGTGATCACATATGTAAAACAAATGCAATTAAAACTGCCCCAGGTATAGATCTTGTAAGTTTTGCTTATGATAGAGGAGCAGAGTTAGTACATTATGAGATGGTGATGTGCCATGAGTGTCGCTGCCCTTACCCATATAGAGGTGGAGATCCTATCTGTGACAGATGTGCTAGTTTTCAAGTAGATTTTAGTCATGTCTTTACACTAGCAAGAGACATTTAGTCTCTTATCTGTCTTTATTGTTTTCCATCGCATCTTTAGCAGTTTTAATGGCACTTCCAAGAGCTGTTTTTGCAACGCTCCATGCTTGTTTGCCCATCCTTTTTGCTTCTTGCGCGGCTTGAGACTTAAGAGCATTGTCTGCTTTTGAGACGGCGTTTTTTGCAAAAGCTGAAAATTTATCTCTCATCATATCCGCTGCTTCTTTAGATATATGAACTAGTTCTTCTAAGTCATAACGCATATTTTTATTTATACTTATTAAAAGTTTGTTTATCTCTGGAGAGTTTTCACTAGCTTGAGTTTGAACCACTTGAGAGAAGAGAATATCTGTTTGATTTAAGTCTTCCATGATGGTGTCATAATCTTCTATAAGTATGTGTTTTGCTTCAACTGGCATATACGCTAAGCGTTTTTTAAATCTATCTATAGAGTGGATAAGCCCGCTTCTCATACCCTTTAGAGTTGCAGTTAAGATATCTTCAGCTTTGGTTGGAGTCGCCTCTGCAATATCTACAGCACACTGAAGAATTGTAGAGAGAATTTTTCTGATTCTAATAGTGTTTAGTGAACCCTCTTTTATAGCCTCAAAAGTTAAATCTTTGATAACTTCTTGTATGCTCTCTTTTATATCTCCATCAGTATCCCTCTCTAGAGCTGTAATGATTGCAGACTCTACTAATTCACTTAAAAACTCATACAAGTCAATTGATTGAAGTTTTACCTGATGGAGTTTTAAAAGAGCAGGTTCATTATTGTTTAGTTCTAATTCAATAGCGTTAAAAACATCATACTTTGTCTCTTGAAGCTCTTGAGCTTTTTTCTCTAGCTTTCTTTCTAGTGCTTCTTTTTGAGCTACTAAAGATGCAACATCATCTTTAAGGGCTTTTGTTTCAATGTCTAAAATAGTTGTAGCGATATTTTTTATCTCATGAAGATTTAACTCATCAATATTTGTATCAGAACTAATTTTAGCAATGGAGCTTGAGACTCTTTTTTGAATATCTGTTAGAGCTTTGTTGTATGAGTTTTGTATATCGATTGTTAGTGTGTCTGCGTCCATCTTAAAGTCCTTAGTTTGTTTTATAGTACCATTTTGATATTTTGATGAGCTTTTAGAGCTTCATATATAAAGTTTCTGTCATCTTCGTTGTGAACAAGCAAGTCTAAGTTCATACTTACATACTTGCCACCTTTTGAATTTTTGGAGTGAGTTAGCTTATGGCTTCTCTCGTCTATAACATCTCTTATCGCTTGTTCTAGTGCTTCTTTTTCGCCTGCTATAAGCTTGTAAGACCACGAGCACGGATACTCTAAGATTAGTTTCTCATCTCTATCGTTTAAAATCTCCACTTTTTCCTCCTGATTTTTCTTCAAGTTGAATATCTCTTATTATCATACCTTTATCTATTGCTTTTACCATATCGTATATAGTTAAAAGTCCGATGCTAACACCTGTTAACGCCTCCATTTCAACCCCAGTTTGCCCTGTTAGTTTTGCAGTAACACTAAGCTTAAAACCTGGGACTGATGGAAGTTCTTCAACATCACAGTTGATGCCACTAAGATTTAGCGGATGGCACATTGGGATAAGATCACTTGTTTTTTTTACCCCCATAATCGCAGCTATTACAGCAGTTTGAAGCACAGGGCCTTTTTTAGTTTTCTCACTAACTATGGCATCATAAGCATCTTGGCTCATCTCTATATATCCAGATGCAACGGCTACTCTTGTTGTTTGGTTTTTGTCTGAGACATCAACCATCTTTGGTCTTTGGTTTTCATCTAAGTGTGTTAAGTTCATTATATTTCTTTTTATTTTTTCTTTATTATAGCAAAGGGGAGTTGAATTTGTGCTAGAGTAACTTTTCTGCTTCTTGATTTTTATAAAAATTATTTAAAATTTAGCATGGGTGTTTTATAAAAATCATAGTAAATTAGTAAGCTCACATAGTTTTATTTTTTCTTTAGTTATCGGCTCTATTCCCTTAGATATAAGCCTACTTTTTAAGCCTTCTCCTATCTTAGAAGAGATAAAAACATTTACATTGTTTTGAATAAAGATTTGTGGAAGTATGGTGGCTGGCTTGTCTTGTGGCGTATCTATAGGGTTTAGAATTTTATTTAGAAGTACTATGTTCTCTTTGGAGATAGCGTAGAAGTAGATATATTTTTGATTGTTTTGAATGTTTTGAAAATTTTCATCATCTGAGCAAATGGCTACTATAGTTGTGTCACTATGATTTTGTATATTTATACTATGTCCGCTTACAATTGCAGAAGTTAGTTTTTTTCTAGCATTTTTTAAAATTCTTGTAAAAGTTGGCCTAGATATTTCCATCTTCTTAGCAGCTTCTTCTTGGTAAAGTTCTAAAATATCCATAAGATAAAGCGCTTCCATCTCTTCATCTAAAAGATGTGTGATTCCTGTGGTTTGCTCTTTTATTGGGGCATATTCTTTATAAATTGGTTTAAAATTTATTTTCCTTACGTTCTTTATCCTACCCATAAATTTCCTACTTTTTTTTAATTCTATCTAAAAAATATTGAATATTACTTGACATATGTTCATAAAAGGAATATTATTTTGACATATGTTCACTATTTAACATATAACTAACACAAGAGAGTTAAAATACTCAAATTAAAACAAAGTAATGAGGTAAAGAGAATGATATCTATAAAAAATATATATAGATTTTATATAGATGGTTTTAGAAATATGAAGTTAGGCAGAACTTTGTGGAAAATCATATTTATAAAACTTGGGGTCATCTTTTTAGTGCTTAACTATTTTATTCATGATAAAAGTTTAAAGAGTGAATATAAGACTTATGATGAAAAAGTAAATTTTGTCTATGAAAATTTAAAAGGAAAATAAAATGGAAGAACATTTAGTTGATTGGAGTAGAGCCCAGTTTGCACTTACTGCTATGTATCACTGGATATTTGTACCACTTACATTAGGACTTGGCTTTATAGTTGCAATTATGGAGACTATCTATGTTAGAAGCGGAAGTGAATTTTGGAAAAAAACTACTAAATTTTGGATGACCCTGTTTGCAATAAACTTTGCAATAGGTGTAGCTACTGGGATTATAATGGAGTTTGAGTTTGGAACAAACTGGGCGAATTATAGCTGGTTTGTTGGAGATATATTTGGTGCACCACTCGCTGTTGAAGGGATTTTAGCATTTTTTATGGAGAGTACTTTTTTTGCAGTTATGTTTTTTGGTTGGGATAAAGTAGGTAAGAAGTTTCATCTACTCTCTACTTGGCTAGTTGCAATTGGCTCAAATCTTTCAGCTTTATGGATACTTGTAGCAAATGGCTGGATGCAGTACCCTGTAGGGATGGAGTTTAACCCAGATACGGTTCGAAATGAGATGATAAATTTTTGGGATGTCCTACTTAGTCCTGTGGCTGTTACTAAATTTTTACACACTATAGGAAGTGGATATGTGATGGCAGCACTCTTTGTTGTGGGCATATCTGCTTGGTATTTGCTAAAAGGCAGAGATATTATCTTTGCTAAAAAATCAATGATAATTGGCTCGACTTTTGGTTTAATTGCAAGTCTATTTTTAATATTTAGCGGAGATGAATCAGCTCATCAAGTAGCCCTTAAGCAACCTGTAAAATTAGCCGCTATGGAAGGTCTATATGAGGGAAAAGAGAGTGCTGGAATTGTTGCTCTTGGTATGTTAAATAGTAAAAAAACGCTAAGTAATGATGAAGAGACCTTTAATTTTGAAGTAGAGATTCCTTATGCACTTGCCCTCCTAGGATATCACGATACTACAGCTTATGTCCCAGGCTTAAAAGATTTAGTCTATGGAAATGAAGCAAGAGGCATTATGAGCGCACAAGACAAGATGAATCAAGGTAAGTTGGCAGTTAGGGCACTGGAAGATTACAAAGAAGCTAAAAAACTAAACGATACGCTAAAAGCTGCTGATGCTAGGATAGTCTTAGAAGAAAATATGCAATATTTTGGATATGGCCATATAAAATCTCCTGAGGATATTGTTCCACCTGTCGCTACTACTTTTTATGCTTTTCACATCATGGTAGGACTTGGTGGATGGTTTACTCTTCTTTTTGGGATACTTCTGTATCTATCTATGAAAAAAGATATTAGTAGTTATAGAAAAATCTTAATATCTGCCCTTTGGAGTATTCCTTTAGGATATATAGCAGGAGAAGCAGGCTGGGTAGTTGCTGAAGTAGGGCGCCAGCCTTGGGCTATACAAGACTTGATGCCAGTTGGAATTGCCGCTACAAAAATAGCTACAACAAATGTAATGATAAGTTTCTTCATGTTTGCAACGCTTTTTACACTTCTTCTAATAGCAGAAGTATCAATCATAACAAAACAAGTAAAAATTGGTCCAGAAGGAGAACAATAATTATGGGATTTGGAGATTTAGAATTAATAACTTTGCAACAGTATTGGTGGGTACTTATCTCACTTTTAGGTGGCTTATTTGTCTTTATGATGTTTGTTCAAGGCGGGCAGACTCTAATAGATAGTTTGAGTGAAAATGAAACAGAAAAAACCATGTTAATAAATAGCATAGGTAGAAAATGGGAGTTGGGATTTACAACACTAGTTCTTTTTGGTGGCGCACTCTTTGCTGCTTTTCCTCTCTTTTATGCGACAAGTTTTGGAGGAGCTTATTGGGTGTGGATAATTATACTTTTTTGTTTTATTATTCAGGCTGTAAGCTACGAGTATAGAACAAAACCAAATAACTTTTTAGGCAAGAAAACTTATGAGGTATTTCTAAAAATCAATGGAAATCTTGGGACTTTCTTACTAGGAGTTGCCATAAGTACCTTCTTTAGTGGGAGTGAGTTTATCCTAACTGACAACAACTTTGTAGAGTGGCAAAATAGTTTACGAGGACTTGAAGCGCTTTTAAATCCTTTTAATTACCTTCTTGGATTTGCGCTGGTCTTTTTAGCAAAAATAAGTGGTGCTTTATATTTTATGAACAATATTGAGCATGATGCTATTTTTGCTAGAGCTATAAAATCTATAAAGTACAACATGATTTTTTTCTTAGCGTTTTTTCTAAGCTTTTTAGCTTGGGTATTGCTAAAAGATGGGTTTGCAGTAGATGCAGATGGGTTAGTTTTTATGCAGTCATATAAATATCTTAGCAATTTTATAGAGATGCCAATAGTCTTAGCACTTTTTGTTATAGGTGTAGTAATGGTCGTTAACGCTGTGTTTTTTGCAGTGGTAGTTAAAAAAGATTGTTGCATTAAAACAGGTGGTGTTGGGATTGTTTTAACCGTTATGGCAATACTACTAAATGTCGGGTTTAATGGGACGGCTTACTACCCCTCAACGGTTGATTTGCAAAGTAGCATCACTATAGTCAATAGTAGTGGAAGCCACTACACTTTAATGGCGATGTCTTATGCTTCGCTTATGATACCTTTTGTATTGGGTTATATTGCATTAGCTTGGTATAGTATGGATAGAGTAAAGATAACAAAAGAAGAGATTGAAGCACCTAGTGCTCATAACTATTAGGAGACGAGATGGAATATATGTTTGGATTAGCTTGGTTGGCACTTTGGCCTATTGTTATTTATGTAATGTATAAGATTAGCATAAAGAATGTTTTAAAATTTGAGGAGAGATAAGATGATCGCAATACCAGTAAAAACAGATAAAGAGAACCCAGCGGTGACAACACTTTTTGCAAAGGCAAAGTGGTTTGCTATAGTTGATAACGATAAGATAACCATAGAAAAAAATGAGTTACAAAGTGGAAGAACTGTTGTGGAGAGTTTTGTCTCAAGAGGCATCACTAAGATAATATTTAATCATATGGGTGGAAATCCTTTTATGTTACTACAAAAGGCAAATATAGAGTGTTACCATAGTGGAGATGATAGAATCGAGCTAAGTGATGCAATAAAAAAATTAAATAGCGGTGAGTTAATAAAAGTAGATAGCTCAAATATGTCTAAGTTTGTAGAGCTTGAGGGTATGCACAAAGGAAAAGGGCATAAAGATCACGATCACTCTCATTGAGAAGATGCGATGATTTTTAGTGCCTCTTTATATTCGTGAGGATGGTTTAGGTTTAAAAAAGCCCTCTCATCCTTAAACTCTACAAAAGTAGTCTTAGAAGATTTTAGCAAGTAGCCTAGTTTGTGGTTATTTGCTTTTAGCATCTGAATAAACTCCTCTTCTAGAGAGCGATGGTAGATGCCACACATCGGCTGAGCTCCAAATGCAGTCTTTGCAATGCAGGCATCAGCATTAGAACTATTGGCTTTAACTATCGCTTTTATCTCACTCTCGCCTATAAAAGGAGTATCTACACTAAGAGCAAAAAAAGAGTCTGCCTTTAGTTCTTGAAATACTGCAACAAAACCAGCAGTTGGTGCGAAAGTCTCATTACTTTTAACATCTTCTATAAATGAAGCTTTAAAAGCAAATTTACTTTTGTCTTTGCACGAGATATATACATTTTTAAAGATTTTTTGAAGTCGAGAGAGTTGAAATTCTGTTAGAGTAAGAGAGCCTCCAAATGGAAGAAGAGCTTTGTCTTCTTTCATTCTTGAGCTTTTGCCACCTGCGAAGATGACACAGGGGATATCTAGCATCTACTCTCTTGTTAGTTCAGCTTCGATGCGTCTGTTTTGGGCACGACCCTCAGCAGTTGAGTTGTCAGCAACAGGATCTAGTTCGCCTTTTCCTACAGCAGATACTCTCGTAGCATCTACACCTTTTTCTACAAGCATATCTCTTACAGAAGTAGCTCTTTTTTGAGATAGTTTTTGGTTGTAAGCTTTGCTTCCTGCACTGTCTGTGTGGCCAACTATCTTAGTGCTATAGTTAGTGTATTTATTTAAAAAGTCTGCATATTCTTGGACAAGTTTTTGTGATGCAACATCCACTTTAGCAGAGTCATACTTGAAGTTTATGTCTAGTTTTATCTTCAGAGGGCAACCATCACTATTTACCGCTTGGCCAATTGGAGTATTTGGGCAAAGGTCTTTTGAGTTAAGAACCCCATCACCATCATCGTCTCCATCAACTACAGCTACTACATTTGTAACTTCCTCTTCGATTACAGCTTCCTCGACAATCTCTTCTTTAGCTTGTTCTACAGGGTTACTCTCTTCTACAACTTCACTTACAGGAGCTGCTTTTTGAGCACTATTTCCAAATGCGATATTTAAACCAGCTAAAATTGCTAAGTTATTGTCATATCTTGTATCGTTAAACTTTAGCATATAGACAGCTTCAAGTTTTAGTGCGAGCATATCATTAAAAGGTATCTTAGCCCCAATTCCAGCATCAATAAATGCGCTATCAGAGTTTCCAGTTTGTCCTTTGTAGCTACCGCCGTCCATACTTTCATAACCAAGACCTGCTTTTGCAAGAGGTATCATGCCAGCTACTTTATCAAACTCATAAACACCATTTAGAGCTAAACGCCAAACATCAGTGTCTGCACTATTTGAGAGTTTGTTCGTATTGTAGTCAGCTTTTGAGTAAAATACAGAAAGCTCAGGTTTTAGAAAGAAGTCCAGCGCGTTGTACTGAAACTCAGCTCCAAAAGTTGCATAGTTATCTAAATCTATATTTCCCTCAGCGATGTTGTAGCCAATCATAGGCGTAATTTCATAATCTGCAGCCATCATTAGGCTAGACGATAGCAGTAGTGTTGGTATTAGAAGAAGTTTTTTCATTTTTTTCCTTTGTTTTTTTAAATCTTACTAAAGATTAGTTAGCTAATAGTGAGAAATACTAAGCTCTTGGATCTGCTATATAGCCTTTTATAGCTGAAATAGCCGCAACTGCAGAGTTTGCTAAATATACTTTAGAGCTTCTCGAACCCATGCGACCAACAAAGTTACGGTTAGTTGTAGAGATAGCGACCTCTCCATCCCCTAAAATCCCCATATATCCACCTAAACAGGCTCCACATGTAGGATTTGAGACAACTCCACCTGCATCTATTATAGCATCTATATAGCCGAGTCTATAAGCATCTTTTAAAATCTGCTGAGTCCCTGGAGTGACAATAAGGCGAACATCTTCATGTACTCTATGTCCCTTTAATATCTCAGATGCAACCTTTAAATCTCCCAAGCGACCATTTGTACAGCTTCCTATAAAAGCTTGGTCTATTTTTATATTGTCTTTTACAGCTTGTGATATAGAGTGACCATTTGATGGTAAGAAAGGATAAGCGATAACAGGCTCAAGCTTAGCTACATCTATATTTAAAACTTCTACATAAGAAGCATCAGCGTCAGAGTAGTGAATGCGAGGCTCTCTTGCTAAGTTTTTATCAGATAAAAATTCTTTTGTAACATCATCATAAGCAACGATGCCGTTTTTTGCTCCAGCTTCTATAGCCATGTTACACATCGAAAATCTATCATCCATATTTAGATGCTCTATAGTGCTTCCAGTAAATTCTAGAGTTTTATATAGAGCGCCATCTACACCGATAAGACGGATAATTTCTAAGATGATATCTTTACCAGTTGTATGTTCTTGTGGTTTTCCGCTCAAATTTACCTTGATGGACTCTGGAACTTTAAACCAGTTTCCTCCAGTAATCATTGCAAATGCTAAGTCAGTTGAGCCCATACCAGTTGAAAATGCTCCGAGTGCTCCGTGAGTACAAGTGTGTGAATCCGCACCGATGATAACATCACCTGGAACTACAAGTCCTTTTTCAGGTAAAAGAGCGTGTTCTATTCCCATATCTTTTTCATCAAAAAAGTTTTTAAGATTATGTTTTTTTGCAAAATCACGACTGATTCTAGCTTGGTTTGCAGATGCAATGTCTTTTGCTGGAATAAAGTGATCTAAAACTATAGAAAAACCATCAGGATTTGCTAGCTTGGTAGCACCACTTTCATCAAATGCTTTGATAGAGATAGGAGTTGTAATGTCATTTCCAATAACCATGTCGATATTAGAGCGGACAATCTCGCCTGCAAAAACCTTTTTGCCAACATGTTGTGAAAATATCTTCTCTGTTATAGTTTGAGCCATAATAAACCTTTTTATAAGTAATAATTTCGCGATTATACCATTTAAGATTTAAAATTTGAGTGAAGAGATGATAAGTACAAAATTAAGATTCGTGCTTCAGGGCTTTTTTTGTAAAAGTGCTAGAGCAAAAAAACATCGACATAAAGATAGGGTTTATGCTTACAAAATCATCTTTAGAATCTTCTGCAATTTCAAATGGAGTAAATTCAAAACCCTCTGCTTCGTTGTCATCCCTTGGAGTTATTGTAAATTTGATTGGGGAAAGAGTTTTTACCATATTAAGTATTTTTTTTCTCTTGTTTACATTGTCCTCATCTAAGATATTGAAGTCTAAACCCTCTGAACTCTTACGTGTATGTAAAACTTCTTCTAAAACATCTATTTTATCTTTGAAAACTGACTTGTTCCATGATATACTAAGTTTTTGCGAGACAATTTTTCTATCTTTATGCATTAAAGCATTTGGTTTGATCTCTTTCATTTTTTCCATAAGTCCTAGTAAATAGTTGGCTCCGCCGACTTTTTGAGCTAGTTTAGAGATTAAAAGATGGAGTAGTTCTTTTGTATTTTCGTTTTGTTTGTTAAAATTGCACATGCTTATTTCCCTTTTAGATGGAATTATACCTTAAATAAAAGTGTAAGTCAGTTTAGTTTAAGCATAACATAATAACAAACTTTATATGATGTCAAAAGTAAAAGAAGACAAAAATTGTCTTAATTAGAAATAACCCTAAATTAAAGGTAAAACATGCAAGTTTATTTAGACAACAATGCTACGACAATGGTTGATCCACTGGTTGTAGAAGCGATGTTGCCATACTTTAGTGAGCAGTACGGAAACCCAAACTCACTTCACAGATTTGGTACGTCATCACATCCCGCTTTAGCAAAAGCAATAGACCAAGTCTATACTGCTATAAATGCAAGCGATAGTGATGATATAGTTTTTACTTCTTGTGCAACAGAGTCAAATAACTGGGTGTTGCAATCTGTATTTGTAGATTTGATACTAAATGGAGATAAAAACCATATGGTTACGACTGAAGTCGAGCATCCATCAGTATTGGCTACCTGTAGATTTTTAGAAGAGCAAGGTGTAAAAATTACATATTTGCCAGTAAATGATCAAGGTGTTGTTGAAGCTCATACAGTTCGTAGTTTTATCACGGATAAGACTGCTTTAGTATCTGTTATGTGGGCATCAAATGAGACGGGTATGATATTTCCTATAAAAGAGATAGGAGAGATATGTAAAGAAAAAGGTGTTCTTTTTCACTCTGATGGTGTTCAAGCTATTGGAAAAATTCCAGTAGATTTGCAATCTCTTCATGTTGACTTTGTATCCATGAGTGCGCATAAGTTTCATGGTCCAAAAGGCATAGGTGCACTATATATTAGAAACTCTCAAAAACTCACTCCATTTTTACATGGTGGAGAGCATATGGGTGGGCGTCGCTCTGGAACTCTAAATGTTCCATATATTGTAGGAATGGGAAAAGCGATAGAGCTTGCTACTACAAATATAGAAGATACAGCTGCTAAAATTAGAAAAAAAAGAGATCGCCTAGAAGATGCCATCATACAAATAAGTGATACATTGATTGTAGGAAACAGAGAAAATCGTACTCCAAACACAATACTTGTAGCAGTAAAAGGTGTTGAGGGAGAGAGTATGCTTTGGGACTTAAACAATGGTGAAATCGGTGCATCAACAGGCTCAGCATGTGCGAGTGAAGAGCTTGAAGCAAATACAGTAATGCTTGCAATTGGAGCTGACAATGATTTGGCTCATACTGGGATTCGTTTGAGTCTTAGTCGTTTTACAACTGATGCAGAGATTGACTATGCAATAAGTCACTTCCAAAATGCAGTAAAGAGACTTAGATCTATCTCAAGTTCATATGCAACCCAACAACCAACAAAAGGTGGCGAAGCAAAGGATTGTGAACTACACCATCGTTAGAAGCGAAGCAGTAGCTTAGCAGAGTGATAAGAACAAATAAAATTAAGGACATAAGAAGATGGCAAAAGCAGATATGTTAGGCGAATCCCTTTGGGACGCATATTCGAATAAAGTAACAACACTGATGAACAATCCTAAGCATCAGGGTGAGATCAGTGAAGAAGAAGCAGAATCTCATGGCAATAAGCTTATCGTAGCAGATTTCGGTGCAGAGAGCTGTGGGGATGCTGTTCGTTTGTATTGGGAGATTGACCCATCAAATGATATGATTGTAAATTCAAAGTTTAAGAGTTTTGGTTGTGGAACTGCTATTGCATCTTCTGATATTATGACCGAACTTTGTATTGGTAAAACGGTAGACCAAGCTGTAAAAATTACAAATATAGATGTTGAGTTTGCACTTCGTGATGATCCAGATACTCCAGCCGTTCCACCTCAAAAGATGCACTGCTCAGTTATGGCTTACGATGTTATAAAAAAAGCAGCAGGACTTTACAAAGGCGTAGATGCTGAGAGTTTTGAAGAAGAGATTATCGTTTGTGAGTGTGCAAGAGTTAGTCTAAGCACTCTAAGAGAAGTTATCCGTTTAAATGACTTAACAACTATTGAGCAGATAACAGACTATACAAAAGCTGGCGGTTTTTGTAAGAGCTGTATCAAGCCAGGTGGCCATGAAGAAAGAGAGTGGTATTTGGTAGATATCCTAAGAGACACAAGAAAAGAGATGGATGAAGAGAAGATGAAAGCGGCCGCTGATGCTGGTTCATCTGGAGACTTTGCTAACATGACTCTTGTTCAGCAGATAAAAGCAGTTGACGCTGTCATAGATGAGAGTGTTAGACAGTTCCTTATCATGGATGGTGGGGATATGGAAGTTATAGACATCAAAAAAGGTGATGAGTATATAGATATATATATCCGATACCTTGGTGCTTGTAATGGCTGTGCCTCATCAGCAACTGGTACACTTTATGCAATAGAATCAACTCTAAAAGAGAAGCTTTCTAAAAGTATTAGAGTTCTTCCGATATAGAAACTATAACTAAGCTAGATAAGTAAAGTGCTTATCTAGCTAGATGCAAAGATTAACTCCGCAAAACTATACAAATCTATAGTAAAAAATCCAAAAAAACTACTACAATGGGGTACTAATATTAGGTACGCACATGAACCAAGCAATATACTCAAAAATAACAGATGCCCTAGTCGATGTTGGATATATTGTGATAGAAGATGCCATAAGCAAAAACCTCTCACAACGACTTCTAAGAGATGCAAAAATTGAAAACAATTTTAAAGATGCTGCAATATCAACAGCAAAAAAGGTAGATGCAAGCAAAAGACGAGACAGAATCCACTGGCTAGATGATGATGGCTCTGTTCGAAGCGAGTTTTTAGCCTTTACAGATGGGCTCAAAGAGTACCTAAATAGAACCCTTTTTATGGTGCTTACATATTATGAAAGCCATTACTCTATCTATAGAAAAGGCGATTTTTATGAGACACACTTGGATGCGTTTAAAAACTCTAAAAACCGCGTTGTAACTACTGTTTACTATCTAAATAGTGCGTGGCAAGAAGGGGATGGAGGAGAGTTGGTTATCTATAATGAAGATGGAAGTTTTTTGAAAAAGGTAGAACCAAAGGCAGACACATTGGTAGTTTTTTTAAGTGAGAGATTTCCACATGAAGTTTTGCCTGCTATAAAAAAAAGATACTCAATAGCTGGGTGGTTTAGAGTAGATAAGAGGGTGTAGTAAAAGTTTACAAAGATGTTGATTTTTTGTTTGCATGGTACTTTAAAAAAAGCTAAGTAATAGAAGATGCCAAAGAGACTACTCTATAGTTCTTTGGCTACTATCGTTATCTCCAATAGTTATTTGCGATAGCGATAGTTTGAAACTCTAATGCTACGAGTTCCACTGCATACATTAGGAGTTGGGGGTCATCTTCGTACTTTTTTCGAACTGCTTGTTTGACTTTTGCATCTCCTTGAATAGCTCCTACGGTTTTTCTTACCATTTTAATAGCGAGCATACGCCCCTCAAGAGGCGTCTTAGTAATCAAGCTTGGCATGTAGTCCTCACCGCTTTTCATATCTGCTGCTTGTACACAACTGAGAGATCCAAATGACAACAGAGATAACAACAATATAGACCTTAGTATATTTTTCATTACAATCCTCCATGAGTTATAAAAAGCTAGGATTTTGTACAAAAATAAAATCCTAACTAGCTTCTAGGCAAAGACTTTACTTTGCTAACATTGTTTGTTTTTCGTAGAAGTAGTATAACATAAATTGATATTAGTGGAATTGTTTACGCATATTTTTTTAATTTTTACCATTTATCATAGTAGATACTATCCCTTTTTCATCTCTGTTTTCAGCTATAAAAACACCTATGATGTGAAGTGGTACAAAGTATAAAAGGAGATTATATACTAGCTCGTGGATATCTTTTATGCTATGAGCTAGCTCTTTTGTAAGTCCTAGAGTCTCATAAAAGTAGATTGTAAATCCACTCACACTCATAAAAAGTATAGTTGCATATATAACATAGTAAGAGATGCGGACTATTTTTTTATGTATATTTAGTGAATCAAAACTCTCTTTTTTTGAAGTGTCTTTAAAGTAGAGATAAATTCTAAAGATAACTAAAGCAGCTAGTGCGTAACCTAAGATGATATGCCACTCCCACATGCCAACTCGTAGGGCTTTTGCTATAACTTTTGCTTGCTCACTTGTTATGCTAATGTCAATCTTTGAGAGCTCATGCGTGATAAGCTCAGAGTTCGTCCTCCAACTTAAAAAAGTTTTTCTTAAAAGTACAGTGCCGATAAGTCCTAAGATAACTAAAGCGTTTAGCCAGTGCCAGATGCGAAAAGATGTTGAGTATTTCATGTGTTACTCCTTTGTTTGTGCTATTATAGCAGAGATGAATTACATAAACATAGATGACATAAACACCCCAAAACTAGAGATCTACCACAAGTTAAGAGATAACGCCTTTACGAAAGACAACAGTTTTATAGCCGATAGTCCAAAGGTTGTAAATATGCTTTTAAAGAGCGACATAGCAGTAAAAAGCATCCTAGCTACACAAGAGTACTATGATGAGTTTTTAGGTCTCATAGAGTCAAAAAACATAGAGACACTTTTTCTTGCAACTAAAGAGGAGATGCAAAGCATAGTAGGACACAAGATCCATC
>CAYWVG010000003.1:0-35081 GCA_964461645.1 uncultured Sulfurimonas sp.
ATGCCATGTTTTGAGCCTATTTCATTTAGAGTCTTTAGCATCGTAGCTGGACTTAGCTCTTTACCATTTAGAGTGATTGGATCACCATTTTTATAGCCTAGCTCAATATACTCAGCTTTATCAGGAGCATTTTCAGGTGAGGTAGTCCATAACCACATACTCTCTTCTGGCTCTGCATTTGGGTTTTCTAAGATACCACCCTCATAAGATATGTGGAGTAGATTTGCATCCATAGAGTAAGGTGATTTTTTACCTTTTTTCTCTATAGAGATGCCATGCTTCTCAGCATAAGAGAGAAGTTTCTCTCTTGAGTTTAGATCCCACTCTCTCCATGGAGCGATAATAGTTAGCGTTGAGTCTTGGCTTAAGTAACCCATCTCAAAACGAACTTGGTCATTTCCTTTTCCAGTTGCACCGTGACTAACACCATCAGCACCAGTAATTTTTGCTATCTCAGCTTGTCTCTTTGCAATAAGTGGACGAGCTATAGAAGTCCCTAGTAAGTACTCACCCTCATAGATAGTATTTGCTCTAAACATAGGATAAACATAGTCTTTTACAAACTCTTCTCTTAAGTCATCTATAAAGATATTTTCAGGTTTAATGCCAAACTCTAAAGCTTTTTTTCTTGCAGGTTCTAACTCTTCACCTTGACCGAGATCTGCTGTAAAAGTTACAACCTCACACTTATACTCATCTTGTAACCACTTTAAAATAACACTAGTGTCTAGTCCGCCAGAATAAGCTAAGACTACTTTTTTAACTTCTTTTTTCATACTAAAAGTCCCTTTTGCAAAATAAATATCGCGAGTTTACAATAAAAGTTATTAAAAAATGGTTAGCAAATTATGTAGAGTAGATTTAAGAGAAGAAGTTTTGTTTCAAAGGGGAAGTTTTTATCTTACCCTTTTGAGTCAAAAAGTATGCCTGTTACTTCTTGCATTTTTGGAAGAAATTCCATAGCTTGTTCAGCTGGGAATCGTCTTATCATTTTGTTGGTGGTTTCTTCTATGACTGAAACATAAAAGATATCATCTGTATCAACACCAAATTTTATGTTAGTGCCAATAGGTGACATTGCCCTGTTTAACTTCTCTACTAACTCTTCAACTTGCTCTTTTGAGTTTATTTTTACATCAGTTTTAGAAGTATCTTTTTGAATCTCTTTTACTAAATCAACTTGTTTTGGTTGTGCGACTTTAGCTGAAACTTGCGCAGATTCTCTTCCTTGAGTTTCTTGCACACTTACATGCGATTGTTGTTGCACTGCAACATTTGCTACGCCATTCATGACTCGCTCCTTATATAAAGAATACTATAAATACCAGATCGGCATATTTTTAGATGACTTTAATAAAAAAACACAAATCTTTCAAATTTATTTTAAAAGCGCTCAAAACTATGATAATCTTTCACGCATGAAAGACTACTTACTACTACTAAAATCAGAACCTATTTTTAGAAGATTATCAGCCATACAACTCATTGCATATTTTGGTGCGTGGTTTAGTAATATTGCCATTTATACACTACTTTTAGAGCTTAACACATCAGCACCAATTATAGCTTTTGTAGCTATGCTTCACTTTTTAGCAGGTGTTATTCAAGCTCCTTTTTCAGGTTCAATTATAGATAGTTTTAAGCCTAAGAAAATTTTACTTATACTTATAACTATAGAGATTTTTGCAACATTTTTTCTTATTTTTGTAACCTCAGTAGATGATATGTGGCTTCTGTATCTTTTGATTTTTTTAAAGATGGCAGCCGCTAGTTTTTACTTCACAACAGAGATGTCGCTACTTCCTAAGATTTTAAGAGGTAAAAAGCTTCAAAAGGCAAATGAACTTCACTCCATCATCTGGTCGCTCTCATACACTTTAGGGATGGCTGCGAGTGGATTTTTTGTTTACTGGTTTGGAGTTAAGATTGCCTTTATCATCGATGCAATGATGTTTGTTGTTGGCTTTATTTTGCTTTACAACTTAAAAATAGACATAAATATAATAAAAACAGATGAAAATTTCTTTGAGATGATGAAGGATACTTTTAGATATATGAAGAGGACTCCTCAGGCCTTACATCTGATGCTAATCCACGCTTTTGTAGGTTTAACTGCCTTTGATGCACTTGTGGTTTTGATGGTAGATAAGTACTATGCAAGCATCATAGCTAGTTCGCTCGCTCTTGGGCTTCTTCACTCAGCTCGCGCGGTTGGTTTAGTTATTGGTCCGATTATTATTAGTCGCTGGGTAAACAATAAAACTTTAGTCTATGTTTTTATGGCTCAAGCTGTTGCAGTTTGGCTTTGGGCCGTTTTGATGAGAGATTTTTATCTCTCACTTTTTGCGAGTGTATTTGTCGGTTTTTTTACTACTACTCTTTGGTCTTACACTTATACTCTTTTGCAAAAAAACATAAAAGAGAAGTATTATGGACGAATGGTTGCCTATAATGACATGCTTTTTTTAAGTTCAGCTGCACTTGTGTCGTTTATGATAGGATTTTTAGCTACATATGACTTTTCTCTGCAAACAATAGCTGCTTTGATGGGCGTTGGCTTTGTTCTTGGCGGAGTCTATTACAAATGGATTTTAAAAACACAAACGATTAAGGATGTAAGTGATGATTTATAACTCTAAGATTGGAGAGATTGATTTATCAAAGTTAACAAGACTCTATCCAGCTGCAGTTGTTGAGATGCAAGGTGAGGAAGCTGAAATGAGTTTAGAGTGGATAGAGATGAACGAAGATAAAGTTAATCTAAAAGAGTATATATTGGTCTTTGATTTTACGCCTAAAAATGAGGAGATAAGAGATAAGAAAATTCTTCATTTTAAAACAAAAGATGAGTTAATTAAAACCATGCAAGAGGTAGCACAATTTTTTCAACCCTAATTTCAAATGATACAAAAAGAGTCTTTCGCTTAGCCATTCCTGCAGCCCTAAAACATCTTGTTGATATTTTACAAATCCTTATAGATATGCTTATGGTCGGGATGATTAGTGTCTCAGCACTTGCCGCTGTGGGACTTAGTATGCAGTTTATGATGGTTATAAATGTTTTGATGACTCTCTATGTGGTTGGTGGAAATGCTATTATTGCTCGCTATATAGGCCAAGGCAGGAAGAAAAGAGCCTCAGCACTTCTTTATGGGCTTGGGCTCTTTGCTATATTTTTATCCATTTTTGTAAGTATTGGTGGGTATTATGGAAGCTCTTATCTCTACGAGCTGATGGGAGCATCTCCTGATGTTATCACCGAGGGTTCAAAATATTTTGAGATATTATCGCTTGGAATTGTGCTTATATTTTTAGACTCACTTCTCTACAATGCACTCTCCGCAGCTGGAGACACCTCAAGTTCGCTTTATATAAAACTCTTCTCAGCTGCAGTTAATGCTTTTTTTAACTATGTGCTTATCTTTGGTCATTTTGGCTTTGATGCTTATGGAATTGAGGGAGCTGCAGTTGCAACTTTGATATCTTATTTTTTAAGTCTTATAGCCTATTACTTTCTTCTAAGAAGAAGTGGCTCTAAACTAAACTTTATTCCTATAGTAAAAATAAATGACATTATAAGAGCATTGAAAGTTGGTTGGAGTGCTGCACTTGACCGCGGAATCTCTAGCATGTCTTTTTTGGTTTTTGTCTCTATCATTGCAGCTTATGGTACAGCAGGACTCGCTGGTTATCAAGTAGGACTTCGTATTGAAGGGATAGCTTTTATGCCAGGATTTGGCTTTTCTATAGCTGCTATGGCTCTAGTTGGTCAAAATATAGGAGCTAATGACAAAATTAGAGCCTATAATATGGGCGTAATAAGTGGACGAGTAGCCTATGTTTTTATGGGAAGTGTCGGCATCTTTTTGATACTTTTTCCAGAGTTTTTAGTCTCTTTTTTTACAGAAGATCAGCTTACTATTGTAGTTGCATCTCAGTACCTTATACTTGTTGGACTAGCACAAATTCCGCTCGCTATCATGTTTGTTTACTCAGCAGCTCTAAGAGGTGCCGGGGCCACAAAAACAACTCTAAAGATTAACTTTTGGTCTTTGTGGCTCTTTAGAGTTTTACCATCATATATAGCTTATAAGATGGGCTTTTCTTTGGTGGCGATATTTGTTATTATGAATATAGAGACTCTTATAAAAGGAATTATATATTGGTATATTTACCAAAAAAGAGAGTGGTTGGATACAAAGGTTTAAAAAGAAAAATGGTACAATGTACCTCAAAAATGAAAAATAATAACAGAGAGACATAATTGAATATACCTCAAAAAACCAAACAGAAGACACTCTTGCTCTCAACAAGCGTACTTTTAGTATCTTGGATAGTTGGTTATGTCTTTTTAAATTATCAGTTTACTAACTCCATAGATGACGAGCTTGAGAAGATAACTAAATCTACTCAAACCCTTTTTAGTTCTAAACTAAATTCCCAGAGCATAGCGCTTGCCCTTAATCTTGCTGAGATTATAAATGCAGAAGGTTTATCAAAAGCAGTTGCTCAGGAGGATTATGAAAGTTTAGATGCGATAGTTACTCCATATTATGAACGCTTAAAAAGAACTAACAAAGATATAGAGATACTAACTTTTCGATCTGCCGATGGAACAACTATTTATCGTGCACATAAAAGAGAGTTCAGAGGAGATAATCTTAATAAATCAAGAACACTAATAGCAGATACAAACAATATGCAAAGAGGATTTAATGGATTTGAAGTAGGTAAATTTGGTATGACCTATAGAGCTACTGAGGCTATTTTTTATAATAATAGATATGTTGGAAACGTTGAACTAGGGATCTCTCCAAAACACTTTGTAAAAGATTTAGAGCTTATTTTTGATATAGAGCTGGGCTTAGCTATTAAAGAATCACTATCTGGAATCATTCTTCAAAATGATAAAATTCCTATAAATAAAGACTACATTTTATTCAAAGGAAGTAAAAATCTAAAAGAGTACTTTATAGATAAAAAATCTATGCCTGATTTTAAAGTAAATATGGACATACCTTTGCAAAATCATATAAATCAAACTTTAGGTTATCTTGTCGTTGGTTCTGATATTACAAACATAATAAAGAAAAACAGAGACTTTATGTATAAGCTTCTTTTTATAGGCGTTTTTGTAGCAATATTACTCGTTTTCGTATTACATAAAAGTTTTAATATGATGCTGGAATATTTTAAAAAGCAAGTATTTAGAGATCATCTGACTGGCTTAAAAAATAGACAAGCATTAAACATAAAACTATACTCAGGCGAGGCCTATGTTTTGATACTTAGTAACATAAAAGAGTTTAGTCTTATAAATGAAATTTACGGTATTGATGTTGGGAATGAGGTGTTGGTTCAAGTAGCTGCTGAACATGAAAAGTTCGCAAAAGCCCATGGCTTTAGCTCATATAGAATATCTGCAGATGAATATGTACTTCTAAGAGAAGAAAAAAATATCCAAGTAGATATCTATACAGAGATATTAGATAAGCTTCATCAAAAGATAAATACGCTCTATCTTTATGTTCCTCTTATTGAAGAGGCTCTTAGAATTGAGATATACTCAGGTATTTCATTTGACCATCAACATGCACTTGAGCAAGCTCAGATGGCGATAAAAAAAGCGAAGGAAAAATCACTTCCATATCTAGCATATTCGCAAAATGTAGATAGCAAAAAAAGCTCACAGCACATACTTGGGATGAAAAAAATAATTAGACATGCTTTGGATAACAACAATGTTATACCATTCTTTCAGCCCATCACAGATGCGAATGGAGTTATCGTTAAATATGAGGCTCTTGTTCGAATCATAAACTTTGAAAATGGCAAGAAAAACATTATATTTCCAGATGATTTTTTGCCAGTAGCAATTAAGAGTGGTTTATATATAGATGTAGCACATGCTGTGCTGTCTAAAGCCTTAGATGTTTTTGCTTTAAGACCTGAGAAGATTTCTATAAATCTCTTACCGAATGATTTTTTTAACTGTGCTCTTATGGATAAACTTGTAGAGGTGATATCGACTTTTAACACACCGCAAAAAATTGTTTTAGAGATTACAGAACAAGAAGGTATTGAAGATTTTGATAGGTTATATAGAGCCATAAAAGAGTTTAGAAGACAAGGCGTTTTGATAGCGATAGATGACTTTGGAAGTGGTTATGCTAATTATGCTCACATCTTAAAGATTAGACCAGATTATTTAAAGATAGATGGTTCGCTAATTAAAAACATCTTAGAAGATGGTGAGTCACAAATCTTAGTAAAGAGCATTATTCGGTTTGCACAAGACCTTAAAACAAAAACTATAGCAGAATTTGTAGAGAATAAAGAAATATATGAGCTACTAAAAGAGTATGGTGTTGATGAATTTCAAGGCTACTATTTTGGGCGCCCAAAAGATTTAATAAATGATAGTAAAGAGATAAAAATTATATGAAATTACAAGAACAGATAACTACTTTAATACAAGAAAATGAAAATCTTGTAGAGTATAAAAATAACCAAATCATTATTTTGAGAAAAAGGTTAAGAGATAGTATCTTTAAGATAGTTGATGATACGCAAGACGCAAAAGAGATACTTAGATTTTCTATAAAAAAAGCATTAAAATTAAAGCAAAGTGACATAGTTGTAATCAAGCAAGAGCAGATATTTATAAAAATTTTTGATATTGAGAAAAAGAAAAAAATCACTGAAAATGATGTAAATACTATTGCTGGAAGATTTAACGGCATAGATGAGAAAGAGCTAGAAGATTTTTACAAAGAGTTCTTCTCAAAATCGGAGAGTAAAAAGTTTTTTAATTTGATAGTTAAAATCTTCACAGAAAAATACTTTTTAGAAGAAAAAATAGATAACGACAGATATGAAAAATTTGTTTTTGCTTATATTCAAGCCATCATAATACAAGAGTTGATTAATGAGTTTGACTATTGTCAAGATATGCTCAGAGGTTTTAGCGGATACATTTTTAGAATCCACTTTAACGAAGTTTTTGAAGGTATAGCAGAGTTTATGTTAAACGAAATCTCAAGATCAAATGACTATATGGTTGAGTTTTTAAAGTACTACTCACTAAACATTATCATAGTGGATGGTTACAAATATAAAGTCCCTCTGCTACAGACTGATGATGGAATGAAGTGGAATGTTGTTTCTATGCTCTCTGTTGCTAAGGTTTATATTAGAACAAAAATATCTATAAAAGAGATAAAAGAGTATGCCAGAGAAGTAGATAAAAAAATGTTTGAATTTTTTGTAGAAGGTGTCTCGCCAGTAGAATATAACAAAGCATGTAGAGAGGATAGACAATCTCTAACTGAGAGATTAAGAACTGAAGCAAGAACACTTCAAGATATGCTAGATGATATATATGGCATCAAAGATCCAAAAGAAAAAGAGCAACAAAGAGTCGACATAGAAGAAAAAAAGCAAGAGATAAAAGATATAAAACTAACCATAGAACATATCTTGTCTAAAGAAGTAAAAAGAGGAGTTTTAGAAAAATATTTAAAACTAGAGCGAGAGATGGATAGTATATTTAGAGATATTAAAGCTCAGGAGAAGATTTTAAAACAAAATACAGGCTCATTCTTATCTATAAAAAGTTCGCTTGTAAAAGCTCTAATATCAAAAAAACAGCGTATATAAATATTTTTTGAGATAGGATTTTGCCATGAATTATCAAGAATATAAAAAAGCTGTAGAACTTTTAAATCTCTACTCTCACCACTACTATGTTTTAGATGATGCCCTTACAACAGATGAAGTTTATGATAAGCTCTATCATAATGTCTTAGAGTATGAACTTGCAAATAGCGAAAAAATTTTACAAAATTCTCCTACACAAAGAGTAGGTGATGTGATTTCTAGCGGATTTACAAAAGCATCTCATCTTAGCCGTATGTGGTCCCTTGAAGATGTCTTTGACTCAGATGAACTTGATAAGTGGCTTACAAAAACTTACAAACTAGATAGCAAAATCTCTTTTTATTGTGAACCAAAATTTGATGGTGCTTCACTAAATCTCATCTATGAAGATGGTGTTTTAAGCAAAGGCATCACCCGTGGAGATGGCGAAGTAGGTGAACTTATCACGCAAAATGTAAAAACCATCCGCTCCATTCCTCTTAGTATAGAGCATAAAGAGCGCATAGAGATTCGTGGCGAAGTTGTTATCTTTAAAGATGAGTTTGAAGCTATAAATGAGGCAAGACTTAAAAACGATGAAGCACTCTTTGCAAATCCTAGAAATGCAGCAGCTGGGAGTTTAAGGCAACTTGATGCAAGTATCACAGCTTCAAGAAACTTAGTTTTTTTACCCTATGGAGTAGGTGAGAATTCACTAGAGTTTAAACTCTTAAGTGATGTGATGGACTACATCTATAAACTGGGTTTTAGGCAACCACCTGTAAGGAAAATCTGCGCTGGTTTTGATGAGATAGAAGCAATATATAAAGAGATGCTAACAAAAAGAGACTCTTACAGCATGATGCTAGATGGCATGGTTGTAAAAGTAAATGAGATAGCATCTCAGATAGATATGGGTTACACTGTAAAAACTCCTCGCTTTAGCGTGGCTTACAAGTTTCCTGCAGTTGAGAAGATAACAACTATAAGAGAAATCGTGCTTCAAGTTGGAAGAAGTGGAGTTGTAACACCTGTCGCTCAAGTGGAACCAACTGACATCGATGGTGTGGTAGTTGAGCGGGCTACTCTGCACAATTTTGATGAGATTGATAGAAAAGATATACGCATAAATGATAAGGTAATCATCCTTAGAAGTGGAGACGTTATACCTAAGATCATTAAGGTTTTAACACATGAGAGAGATGGCAGTGAAGTAGCGTATGAAAGACCTACAAAGTGCCCGATTTGTGAGGGTGAACTCTTAGATGAGGGAGTGCTGCTTAAGTGTCAAAACTTGGAGTGTAGAGCTAGAGTTGTAAACTCTATCATCTACTTTGCATCTAAGCCTTGCTTAAATATAGATGGTTTAGGAGTTAAGATAGTTGAAGCTCTCTTTAGCTCTGGGCTTGTAAAAAGTGTAGTTGATCTGTTTAGTTTAACTAAAGAGCAACTCCTAACCCTTGAGGGTTTTAAAGATAAAAAGGCACAAAATCTCTTAGATGCAATACAGAGTGCTAAGGGATGTGACTATTTTAGGTTTATAAACTCTTTAGGAATCGAGCATATTGGAGAGGTGGCATCTAAGACTTTGAGTGAAGCTTTTGGTTCTGGCTTTGTAGATGCGACTAAAGAGGAGATAATTTTATGTGATGGCATAGGAGAAGAGATGGCGGAGTCTCTTTTAGAGTTTGTACGAGTAAATCGTGAGACTATTGCCACACTACAAGAGCTGATAAAACCGCTTGAGCCTACTAAAAGAGAAGAAGCGGAGGAAAATCCTTTTAAGGCTAAAACTGTTGTCTTAACTGGAAGTATGAGTGAGTCAAGAGGAGTTATTAAAGAGTTACTAGAGTCTCTTGGAGCAAAGGTCTCAGGTTCAGTTTCTAAAAAAACAGACTTTGTCATCTACGGCGAAGATGCTGGAAGTAAGTATGATAAGGCGATGGATTTGGGTGTTGTTTGTCTGGATGAAGATGAGATGCGAGCTATGATTAGATGAGACTCGATAACTTTCTTGTAGCAAACTCACATGCTAAGAGTAGAACAAAGGCTGGTGAACTTATAAAAGCTTCACTTGTAAGTGTAAATGATAAAGTGGTTACAAAGAGTGCATTTATACTAAAAGAGAGCGATAAGGTTGAGGTAAAAGAGCATAAGGCTTATGTCTCTCGCTCGGCTCTTAAATTAGCCCTCTTTTTAGAAGAGTTAGAACTTGATATAAAAGATGCAGTAGCCTTAGATATTGGCGCTTCTACTGGCGGATTTACTCAAGTTTTACTAGAAAATGGTGTAAGAGAGGTCAGTTCTGTTGATGTTGGTTTTGCTCAGCTTGAAAAAAGCATCAAAGAAGATGCAAGAGTTAGCTCTTATGAGTCTTGTGATATACGAGAATTTAAGAGTGAAAAAGCTTTTGATTTAGTTGTGAGCGATGTCTCTTTTATATCTCTCTTAAATATTTTAGACGACATAGATAGACTAGCAAGTGATAGAATCATACTTCTTTTTAAACCGCAGTTTGAAGTTGGACGAGATGCCAAGAGAGACAAAAATGGTGTAGTCACAGATGCTAAAGCGATAGAGAGAGCGATGCTAAAGTTTGAAGATAGCACGGAGTTAAAGGGCTGGGAACTTATAAAAAAATCTCCATCAAAGTTAACTGGGAAAGAGGGCAATTTAGAGTATTGCTACTTTTTTAAGAAGTAGTTTTATACTCATATGAACTGCGGAACTCGTTTTAGGTTTTAGGCTTTGAAGCCGCACTAGCCTCGAACGAGTTCGAGGTTCCAAAACTAGAGTATCTATGCTCTTTGTGTGAGTTTTCTCATCTCTTTTATAGCCTCAGCTAAACCACAAAAAACACCTCTTGCGACTATACTTTGACCGATGTTTAGCTCGGTTATCTCTTTTATACTCATCATATATGAGACATTGTGATAGTTTAGTCCGTGGCCAGCTGCTACTTCTAGTCCTAGCTTTTGCGCATGAGTTGCAGCGGTTTGCAAGGCTTCAAGTGAGTGTTCTAATCTGCTTGCTAACTCATAACGAGGAAGCATAAGCTCTTTTATAGAGTGGTTTGAGTGAGGAAGGTTGGAGTTTAGCATCGCAAAAAGATTTGCAAAAAGTCCAGTGTGAAGCTCTACCATCTCAGCTCCTAACTCTTTTGCCATCTCCATAGCCTCAATAGTTGGATCTACAAAGAGTGAGACTGGGATGATGGAGTCATGAAGTTGCTCTATTGCAAAGGCTATCTCATCTTCATGCTTGAACAAGTCAAGTCCACCCTCAGTTGTAACTTCTTCTCTTTTTTCAGGGACTAAAGTTGCACGATGAGGTTTTAAAACACTCACTATATTTAAAATATCTTTGTTTATACTACACTCCAAATTTACTGGCAATTTTGAGTGCATCATAATGTTTTTAGCATCTATATCTTGGATGTGTCTTCTATCTTCTCTAAGATGTATAGTTATCTGATCTGCCCCACTTGCACATGCCACGCTAAGAGCTTCTAAGATATCTGGATCATTTACTCGTCTAGCTTCACGGAGGACTGCTACATGGTCTATATTTACGCCTAATTTCATACTACTCACTCTTACTTCCTTTAACATTTTTTACGAACTCTTTGTAGTTTTCTTCTAGTGCTTCATGGTCTTGTATCAATTCTCCAAAATGGACTTGAATCTTTTTTCTCTCTTTAAATGGAGCTTGTTTAAAGGTTCTCTCTAGGGTGTCATTTATAAAGACAGGAACTACATCTAAGTTGTTTGCTTTTGCAATCTTTTTTGCACCGCTTTGAAACTCTAAAACATCGTTAGTCTTGTTTCTTTCGCCCTCTGGAAAGATATAGATATTAAAATCATCTACCTTTTTTAGGGTATGTTTTATCTCTTTAAAAAACTTTAAAAGTCCTCTTCTGTTTTGCAAATCAACACTAATACAACCGCTATATCTAAAAAAATCACCATAAAAAGCATCAAAGAGCTCTTGTTTTGCTATCCAAGTTCCACTCTTATCATGCCTTGCAAAGATATGTTCCATCACTATAATATCAAGTAAAGAGCGATGGTTTATAGCATATAAAATCTTGTCTCTTTTTGGTACTTCGCCTATAAGTTCTATCTCAATATTTAAAAATTCTATAACTGCGTTTGAGTAAGACTGTCTATCCATTGAGAGTTGTTTATAAGCTAATTTTAGAGATATAAAAGGATGAAAGTATGTCTTTTTAAAGACTTTTATCTGTTTGTAACCAAGTTCAATCATAAAGATGAACTTGCCTATTTTTTTTAGCATCTACTATTTACGATGCATAGGATGCTGGTAGTCATTTCTCTCACAAGCACTAAACATTGTGATGACTCCGAGTGACAAAACTGTAGCTAATATTATTGTTTTCATATTGTTCTCCATATAGAAATTCGTTTTAAAAACTCTTTTTTATTATATCATCTATTTTATTTATCTTAGAGGTGTTAGCAAAACAAGATTTATCCCCACAAACCATAAAATCTTCATCCTCCGTTGCTCTTTTTAGTACAAAGGGATAGTTTAAAGATGCCAGCTCTTTAGCAGATTTTTCAAGGTTTTTAAGATTTGATTTTATGACTCTATCACCTTTTAAATATCTTAGCATCTGAGATAGCATATATGGATAAATAACAGGTCTTCTACCTAGTTCATAAGAGTTATACTCTAGTGTTTTAAAAGTAAAATGAGAGTATTTTTCATCTTCTAAAAGAGTTGAGAGTGAGAGTAGGGCATCTAGCATGATGCTAACTGAACTTGTATAGGTATTGTCAGCTATCTCGGCTTTTGTCTCAAACTCTCCTCTACTAAAACTCCAACTCCCCCTATCATAAAACTTCTCTAGTGCTAGGTTTGCAAATCTTTGAGCTTGAATGAGATAAAGCTCATCTTGCGTGGAGTTATATGCAGTTATAAGAGCCTGTGTTAGGTAGGCATAGTCCTCTAAAAATGCCTCAACTTTAGGAGTTTTATGTATAAGCGTAGTGTGATAAAGTTTTGAGTCTACAAACATACTCTTAAGAAGTGCATCTAAACTTTTTATGGCTCTTTGCTTGTACTTATCATCGATATCGCCAAGAGTAAAGAGCGCTTTTATCATCATACTAGACCATGAAGTTTGAACTTTTTTATCTATAAAAGGGTACTCTCTTTTTGCTCTTATGCTTTGTAAAATCCTCTTAACATCGTTAAAGTACTCTGTAACCCCATCATCAAAGCGGACTATGTTTTTGCCCTCAAAGTTTCCACCTTTTGTAACGTTCATCTCTTTTAACATAGGCTCTATGTCTTTGTAGCCATTTTCTTCTAAAGCACCTTTTACTTCATCATAACTATAAACAAAGTAAGTTCCCTCTTCGCCCTCGCTATCAGCATCTGATGCACTGTAAAACAGGTCATCTTCACTCATTTTTTCATACCAAAAGTCAGCGCACTCTTTTGCAGTAGCTAAAAAACTCTCATCATTGTATGTTAAGTAGGCTTTTGCATAAACATCGCAGAGTAGGGCGTTATCATAGAGCATCTTCTCAAAGTGAGGGACAAGCCACAGCTCATCAACGCTATAGCGACAAAATCCACCATCAACAAGGTCATACATTCCGCCTTTTCTCATGGAGTAAAGTGTGTGTGTAAGCATAGCTTTGGCTGCTTTGTCATCATAGAGTCTATCTATAGTTAAGAGCGCACTTAGAGTTGAGGCATGAGGAAATTTTGGGGCTACTGAAAAACCTCCATCTCTTGTTTGATAGTTGTGCTTTACTTGAAGCATAAAGTTTTTAACAAAATCCTCTTTTAGTTTAGTCGCCTCTTTTGGATGCTCTTGTTTGTTTATAAACTCCTGTATCTCATCGGCATTTTTAAGGATTTGCTCATCATTTTGTGAGACTTTTTGACCTATAAGTTTTGTAAGTTCGATAAATCCCATGCCCTCTATGGAGCTGTGAGATGAGTGCGGTGGGATGTAAGTTCTTGCAAAAAATGGCTTATTTTGCGGTGTACAAAAGATAGAAGTCGGCCAGCCTCCAGAGCGACGATTTAGTAGCATATAGACCTCTTGATAGTGTTTGTCTATATCTGGGCGCTCTTCACGGTCAACTTTTATGCAGATAAAATACTCATTTAAGATATTTGCACACTCTTCATTTAGAAAAACATTCTCTTCCATCACATGGCACCAGTGACAAGAGCTATATCCGATGCTAATAAAGATAGCTTTGTTCTCTTCTTTAGCTCTAAGAAATGCCTCATCGCCCCATGGATACCAATCAACTGGATTGTCTTTGTGTTGTTGTAAATATGGAGAATCTTCTTTTTGGAGTCTATTTGACATCATAACTCTTTTATTTTAATTTTTATAAGAGTATGTAAAATTTGATGATGACTTGCTTAATCAAAATATATAGATAATTTAGTTAATCTATGTGATAATGCCTGAGCTTATATATAAAAATCTATTTTAAATATAATAATTTTTAATAATAAAGGAAATATAAAATGAATAAAGTAACATCGTATGGGGCTGCTAAAAGTGTTACTGGATCTTGCCATTTAGTAGAACTTTTTGGTATAAACATACTTATAGATTGTGGAATGTTTCAAGGTGAGTTTGGGCTAGAGAAAAATTATGAAGACTTTGAATTTAATGTAAATGAAATAGACTACCTTATCATCACTCATGGGCATTTAGACCATATAGGAAGGGTGCCAAAACTTGTAAAAGATGGCTTTGATGGAGTTATCATCTCAACTGAGGCAACAAAAGAGATAACAGACATAATGCTTCAAGATAGTGCAAAAATCCTAAGAGAAGAGTATAAAACTCTAAGAAGGAAAGCTAAAAGAAGGGGTGATGAGAAAAGAATTACGGAGCCTCTATATACACTAGATCATGTAAAAGATGTTTTTTTAAAAGAGTGGCAAACTATTCAATACCATCAAGAAATAGAACTTTCAAAAGATGTAAAAATAAGCTTTGGAGATGCTGGACATATCTTAGGCAGTGCATTTGTGATGATAGATTATAAAGATAAAAAGAGAAAAAAAAGGATAGTTTTTTCTGGGGATATCGGAAGCAAAGAGCGAATGATTTTAGATCCACTTGACACACTTAGTCGTGCAGAGACTCTTTTTATAGAGTCAACTTATGGGGATAGAAATCATAGATCTTTAAAAGAAAGTATAAAAGAGTTTAAAGAGACAGTTATAAATACACTAAAAAGAGATGGAAATGTCATTATTCCATCGTTTGCAATAGAGAGGACGCAAGAGATACTTTGGCTTCTTAACAATATGGAGTCTGATGGAGAACTACCAAAATGCCAAGTTTTTTTGGATAGTCCACTAGCTACGAAGGCTACAAGACTTTATGCTAAGTATCCAGTGCATCTAAACGAAGAGTTAGAACTTCATGCTCAAAATAATGGTAATCCTTTTCATTTTGCATCACTTAACATTAGCTCAACAAAACAAGAATCTCTTTTGATAAACAAAGTAAAAAAAAGAGCCATCATAATCGCTGGAAGTGGAATGTGCCATGGTGGTCGCATTATGCATCATCTTAAACATCGTTTGTGGAATGAGAAAAACTGTGTTATTTTTGTAGGTTTTCAAGTTGAGGGGACTTTAGGCAGAGAGATAATCGATGGATATGAATATGTAAAAATATATGGTGAAGATATAATTGTAAAGGCTCAAGTTGAGACAATAAACGGCTTTTCTGCACACGCAGATCAAAGTGATATGTTAGAGTGGATGTCACACATAAAAGGTTTGAAAAATCTTTACTTAATGCATGGAGAAGAGAGCAAAATGAAGATCTTTGCAAAAAAGATAAAAGAAGAATTAAATATAGATGCAAAGACAGTACAATATGCAGAATCGGTGGAGTTGTGATGAGGTTGTTCTCTAAATTTGCACTTATTTTTAGTTTTTGTTTTGCTATAGTGAGTGCCTCACAAGATACAAAACTTAAGGATTCTCTAGAGAGAATGGCACAGCCAAAAGTCTCATTAGAAACTTCATATATATCTGATTCAGAGATAAAGGGAAGTACAGGAAGCTTTGAGACTGTGAAAAACAAGATTTCTATTAACAACTTTTTTGCTGGTTTTAGCTATACAAACAGAACTTTTAATTGGAGTAATATAGAGGATTTGCCTTTTGGCGATAAAGTAAACAAACCGATAAAAGAGATGCATACTTTAAAGTTAGATGCAAGGTTTCCATTTAAGATAAACGATAAATGGTTTATGTTAAGTTCACTAACTTTAACATCGAGCTTTGAAGATAGTATGGATGATTCATACTCTGTTGGAGCATATAGCTTTGCCTCATATAAGTTTGATGATGAGCATACTTTTCAAATAGGTGCATTTGCAAACTATCATCCCATCACAACTATGGCTTTGCCGATAGTGAGTTATAGCTATAGGGCTACATATAGAGATGGGTTTAAATTTGTTTTTGGTTTTCCACGTACTTATGTTGGTTATCATCTAAATAGGGATACTTTGATAAGTTTTGGGACGATTTATTCGCAATCCGTAGTAAAACTAGGTAATAGCAGTGTGGTACAAAAGAGAGGTTTTATAGAGACAAAAGACTACATGTCTAACATTGGCATATCATATGATTTTACAAAAGACTTTCAAATACAAGCAGATATACTTTATGGGCTAAAAAGAGAGTTTATCATGTACAACTCAGATGGTAACTCAAAAGAGACACATGAAGTTGGCTCAGCAATAGGTGCTAACCTAAGAGTTGTTTATACTTTTTAATCTTTTATAAGTTACCCATGCATATTGTCATACGCCTTTTTAAAGGCGTAAAAATTAAAAACTATTTACCAATAGTTTGAGCAAATACTTCTAACTCAGCATCTGAGTATTTAGCAACTTGACCTTTCATTACAGCTTTCATAGCTCCACCATAGCTTCCATCTTTATAACCCTTTAGTGCAACTGCAATCTCTGTATGTGTTAAATCTGAAACAATTTTTGATTTACCTAGTGCAACTTTTTCAAAGTTAACACCATGACAAGCCGCACAAGCTTTTGGCTCTACCGCACCCATAAGAACGACACTACTAACAAACAATACTAAAGCAATTTTTTTCATATTACATCCTTTTTTTATCTTTTGAGATTATACTACTCTACACAAAACTAAAAACTTATATATGAAAAAAATTTAAATATATTTAGAAAAATTTTATATTTTAATTGTCAAAACTGACTTTTAAGATAAAACTAAACGAAGCATCTATAGCGATATATAAGACTTTAAAATACAAGCAGATATACTATGCGAACTAAAACGAGAGTTTGTCATGTATGGCTCAAGTGGAAATTCTAAAGAAATATAAGAGTTGTATATGCTAAAAAAAGTTGTAGTTGTTTTTATATTAATCTTAATAGTTATAGCAATGTTTCACTATAAAGATAAGATAAGAGAGCAGAAGATAAACCATATAATGGACCAAGTTTCCATTGCCCTAAAGTCAAAGCTAAAATCTGACAAGATGGATGATTTGAAGATGGCCCTTTTTTTATCTAAAAACAAAGCTTTGGTTGATGCCTTAGAGAATGATGATGAAGATTTAGGCTACAAACTGCTCTCAGAAATCACTTCAACGATCAAAAAAGAGACAGATATCTTAGTTAGAGCTCAGATTATTACAAAAGAGTTCAATATCTTTGCTAGAAGCTGGGATGATATATATGCAGGCATGCCACTTGGTGAGTATAGGAAAGATCTTAAATACTTCGAGACAAGCAAAGCTCCACGAACTTCTATAGAGATAGGAAGACGCCTTGGTATAAAGGCTACAGTTCCCATATATAAAGACTCTGAATTTTTAGGCTTTGTAGAAGTCATCTCTTTTTTTAAATCTACGACAGATTTTTTCAGATCCATTGGTGTAGATATCTATGTTTTACTAGATATAAAGTATATAGATACAGCAGTGCTTATGATAGAAAATCTTGTGATAGATAAATATATAGTATCAAACAGAAACTACAACTATGACCATTTGCAGACTTTAAAAAAAGTAGAATTTGAAAAATTAAAGTTAGAAGGATATGCATATAAGGATAGCAAATACATCATTTATGAGACTATGTATGATGGAGACTATAAAGCTATTGGCGGATTTGTTTTTGTGCTTGATGAGAAATACTTAGACTACTTTAGAAATCCAGAAGATGACATATCTTTTCTCATAAATGTTACTAGAGGTGGACTCTATGATGTTGTAAAGAGAGAGAAATATAACAGCAATGTATATGATAAATACTCAGCAAACTCTATGGTCTATCTTCAAGATGTTGTAGATACACAAGATAGACAAATCTTTTTAGATGAGGCTTATGAAAAGTTTGATGAGTACTCAAAGGATGAGCTTATACAGATGATGCTAGAGAGAAGTATAGTTAAAAAAATAGATGGAAAGATAAAATGAGAATCCTACTTTTAGAAGATGAATATTCATTGCGAATCAGCATAGAAGAGTTTTTAACAGATATAGGTTATGAGGTTGATGGATTTATGGATGGGCTTGAAGCTTACGATGCTATCTATGAAAAAGCTTATGATATATTGCTTTTAGATGTAAATGTTCCATCACTAACAGGTTTTGAGCTTTTAAAAAGACTAAGAGAAGATGATAAAAAAATCCCAGCAATCTTTTTAACTTCTATGAGTAACCTTGATGCAGTAAAAAAAGGTTATAAAACAGGTTGTTGTGACTACATAAGAAAGCCATTTGATTTAGAAGAGTTAGAGCTTCGCATCGACCAAGCACTGGCTAGTTTTTTAAAAGATGATAGCTCTTTAGTTTATTTTGGAAGTGATCTTTCATATGATATGAAAAAAGGCAAGCTTAGTAAAAATAATGAAGAGATTTTACTTAGAAAAACAGAGCAAGATCTCTTAGAAGTACTTATAAAAAATAAAAATGCAGTAGTATCTACTCAAATGTTTCAAGATGAGGTTTGGGGTGAGTATGTAGAACCAGCTACCATCAGAGTACAACTCAACAACTTGCGAAAAAAACTCCCTGATGGTGTTATACAAAACAGAAGAGGTTTAGGATATATCATTGAAAGATAAGCAATATTCCGCAAAATATGCACTCATCTATACATCTTTAGTTTCCATGATACTACTAACACCACTCTTTTTTTATTTTGTATATATGAAAAATATCCACTCTATAGAAAATGAGCTGTTACTAAAAGAAAAATCACTTCTAATCATAAAGGCCATGCAAGAGTACAACCAGAATGAGGAGTATTTTGAGTATCCACGCTTTAAAACATTTCAATCAGGACTCTATGATGAAAGATTTAATCCAATATTTTCTCTTATAAACTACAAGATAAAGTATTTCAAAGATGGTTATCACCTAGAAGATAACGATGCCTACTTAATAGTCAAACTCCCAAAAAACAGATATTTTGGAGCTTCTTATCTTATAGTAAAAAACAAACTCTCCTTTGCGTCTGTATATGAAAAAGTCTTATATATACTCTTTAGTATAGTGATCCTTATCTTTACTCTTAGTATATTTTTCCTACAAAGTTTTGCAAAACCATTTCAAAGGATGAATGAGCAGTTAGATAACTTCATAAAAGATTCCATGCATGAGATAAACACACCACTCTCTATCATAAATGTAAACATTGACCTATACAACAGAAAAAATGAGCCAAACAAGTATATGCAAAGAATGAAGGCAGCATCTAAGGTTTTATCTAACATATACAATGACATGGACTATCTTATAAAACATGAAAGACTGGAGTATGAAAAACAAAATATCAACCTTGATATGTTTTTAAAAGAGAGGATAGAGTACTTTAGTGAAGTAGCTCTTATGAAAAAAATAGTAATTGACTCAGACATACAAGAGTCACTCCTGATTTTTATAAATCCAAAAAAACTCCAAAGAGTTATAGATAACACTCTCTCAAATGCCATCAAGTACTCATATGAAAACTCAAAGATAGATGTAAAGCTCTATGAAGATGCTGAAAAAATTTATCTTAGTATAAAAGATTGTGGTGTAGGAATAGAAAATGTTGGTAATATATTTAGTAGATACTACAGAGAAAATATCAACAAAGGTGGCTTTGGCATAGGCCTTAGCATCGTAAAATCCATCATCGACAAAGAAAATATACAGCTCATTATCAACTCTACTCCTAAGAAGGGAAGCGAGTTTACATACATTTTTACTTCTAAAAATATATAAATCTAATAAATAAATCTTATTTTACATAAATTTTACAATGAAGAGATAAACTTGTTCCTGAAATAAAAATAGGAGGAACAGAGTATGAGAAAAACTGTGATGATATCGCTTCTAGTAAGTGCTTCACTTTTTGCTGCTGATTATAGTGGTGTGATAGAAAAACCAAATGCAAGTAAGATAATCAAAGAAGATTTGCTAGGTAAGGCTACAGTCTATACTATGCCAAAAGACTGTATTACTACAGACAAAGATGCTATTGCAAGAGGTGCTTATATATTTCACAACTTAAATAGCGCACAAGCAGGGCAAACACCGCCAAAAGGAATAGTTCTAAAAAAGGGTGAGACTAAACAGTATGGAAACTGTGTAGCTTGTCACAATATTGAAAAAGCTCAAGGTGGTGGAAACATTGGCCCAGATTTAACTGGATATAAAACGATGTTTATAGATAGTGGCGTTAGAGACCATCAGTTTGTTTTTCAAAAGATTGCTGATCCACGTATAGATAACCAACACACAAACATGACAGTTAACTTAACTACTAAGTTATTTACACCAAAAGAGATATGTGAAATTACTTCATATGTTATTTCAACAAAATAAGGATATACAAATGCAAAGAAGAGACTTTTTTAAACAACTAGGTGCGGTGGCAACTATCGCAGCAATTAGCCCAGCGATTAGTTTTGCAGATGAAGCAAAAAAACTAACAGGTCCAAATGACCTTTCTTATAAAGCAGCGGTAGATGCAATAACTGGTAACAAAGGTGCTGTTGAGTCTTCAAAAGTAAGCTTGAAAGTTCCAGAGATTGCTGAAAATGGTGCGGTTGTTCCTGTAACTGTTGAGGTTGATTCTCCTATGACTGATAGTGATTATGTAAAATCTATACATATCTTAGCTACAAAAAATGCTAACACTAGATGTATTGATGTTCATTTAACTCCAGCAAACGGAAAAGCTATGTTTGCTACTCGTATAAAACTAGGTGGCACTCAAGATGTAGCTGCTGTTGTTGGACTTAGTGATGGTACATTTTTAATTACTACACAAAATGTAAAAGTAACGATTGGTGGATGTGGTTGATACTCAATCATTTAACAAAATTCTAAAATAAAATAAATCAAGGAAAATAAAAATGTCAAGTAGAAAATCACTTATTAAGATTAAGCCAAAAAGTTATAAAGACGGTGAAATAATTAAAATTAGTTTTATGGTTATGCATCCTATGGAAACTGGAATGCGTAAAGATAAAACAACTAAAGAAATTATTCCAGCAAAGTATGTAAATAGTGTAAAGTTTGATTATAACTCTAAAGTTATTACAACTATGAATGTTTGGGAATCACTCTCTACTAACCCAGTGTTTACAACATATATGAAGGTAAATGGTGCTGGGAAACTAAGTGTTACTTATAGTGATAACACAGGCGAAGTTCACGAAAAAAGTACAAAGATTAAACCAAAAGGATAATCATGAAAAGCACAATTAAAATAGCACTATCTCTTTCTCTGCTTTGGTCTCTCTCTTTTTCGAGTGAACAATTCTCTATGAGTGATACAGATCGTGATTTATATGCTGAGATGCTCGAAGATAATCCAGCAGATTTAATGGTAGGAAATGGAAATGAGCTTCTAGATAAGTATTGTGGTGGAGAAGCTGGTTTGGCTTCATTTTTAAATGTAAGCGAAGATAAGCTACCAGCTTATATAGCAGGTTTCCCACGATATCTAGAAGATTTTAAACAAGTTGTTGGACTTGATCAAGTGCTTCAAGCACTAATGAGTAAAAATGGGCACAAACCATTTGCTCTTAAGAGTTCGGATATGTTTGACATGAGTGCTTATGCGAAGTCTATAGCAAATGGACAAAAGCTTCAAATAGATATAAATGCCAACAAACACATAAAAGAATCTTATGAACTTGGTAAGCTAACTTTTGAGCAAAAAAGAGGCTCTCGAGGACTTTCTTGTCTATCTTGTCACTCATCAGAAGTTATAGGTAGTGTTTTAAGAACTCAACCTTTACCAGATTTAAGTGGAGCAGGTAACGCACCAGCTGCGACTTGGCCAGCGTATAGAATGACAAAGTCATCACTTAGAACTCTACAACGCCGTTTTCAAGGCTGTATGAATAACGCTTTGTTAGCAGTTATTCCTTTAGGCTCACCTGAGATGGTAGGACTTGAAGTGTATCTGACACAAGAAGCTAAGGGAAGTGAAATAGCTATCCCTGGACTAAAAAGATAAGGCTTAAAAATGGATATTTCAAGAAGAGATTTTATGCACATAGCTGCTATTTTTGGGCTGGGTGCTGTTAGTGTTGGATGTTCTGCAAGTGGTGTAAAAACTCCAGCGCAAATATCACTAAAAGATATTTACGCATTTAATGCAACTGGAAATTTTACTCTTTTACATATGTGTGATATTCATGCGCATCTAAAACCACTATATTGGAGAGAGCCATCTACTTTGATATCTGCTCCAAACTTAGTTGGAACTCCTGGCTTTTTATGTGGTGAAGCTTTTGCAAAACACTACGGACTAGAGCCTAGCAGTTTAGATGCTTATTTTGATACGCATATAGATTTTGAAACTTTAGCTAAGAAGTTTGGAAAGATGGGCGGAGTAGCTCATATGAAAACTTACTTAGATCATGTAAGAGACGAGAGAGGCTCAGAAAATGTTCTCTTTTTAGATTCTGGAGATACATGGCAAGGAACAGGTGTAGCACTAAAGACAAGAGGCGAGGCGATAGTAAAAGCTCAGAACTACTTAGGTGTAGATGTGATGGTTGGTCACTGGGAGTTTACTTATGGTAAAGAGAGAGTAAAAGAACTTATAGAGATGCTTGATGCTAAGTTTATATCTCAAAATGTAGTTGGTAATGACCCATTTGCTGATGAGTATGAGGAGCTGATTTTTGAACCTTATACGATTGAGCAAAGAGGTGGAGCAAAGATAGGAATCATAGGACAATCTTTTCCTTTTACTTCTACAGCTAATCCTAAAGAGTTTACAGAGGGCTGGAGCTTTGGTATCAGACCTGAGACTCTTCAAGAGTATGTAGATGAGTTAAGGAATGAGCATAAGGTTGATTGTGTTGTTGTCTTATCTCATGATGGCTTTAGTGTTGATCAAGAGTTAGCTCGTATGGTTCATGGTATAGACTTTATTCTTAGTGGGCATACTCATGACCCATCACCAAAGCCGATAGTAATTGATGGCACGGTAATTGTTATTGCAGGAAGTCATGGTAAGTATGTAGGTCGCTTAGATATAGACGCAAAAGATGGAAAAGTGCATGGTTATGAGTATAAACTCGTACCAATAGCATCTAACCTAATCCCAGCAGATCCAGAGGGTGTGAAACTTGTAGAAGAGCTTTATGCTCCATTTGCCAATGAGATGTATGAAGTACTCGGTAAAACTAAAAATACGCTATATAAAAGAGATACATTTTTCTCAACATTTGATCAACTCATAAACGATGCCATCATGGATGAGATGAAGTGTGATATCTCTTTTACTCCTGGCTACAGATGGGGAACTACAGTCTTAGCAGGCGAAGATATTACTATGGACAATGTCTATGAGATGTGTGCGGTCACCTATCCTGATGTTTATACTTTTGAGCTAAAGGGTGGAAATATTGCAAAACTTTTAGAAGATATAGCAGATAATGTTTTTAATGCAAACCCTCTCTATCAACAAGGTGGAGATATGAGTCGTTTGGGTGGAGTTACATATAGCATAGCTGTAGGCAACAAAGCTGGCGAGCGTATATCTAAGCTCAAAGTTGGCGGAGAAGATATTGTTTTAGATAAGACATACATTGTCTCATCATGGGGCGGAAACCTGCAAAATGCAGGGCAAAATCTTCAAAAAGATAAAATTAGACCAGTGTATGACGTAGTTCGTGACTACATCAAGCGTAAAAAGGTGGTAGATGTGAGCAACGAGGGAAATGTTGTTTTACTAGACTATGATTGTGGGTGCCCAACTAAGGGCTCACAAAAACGATAACTTATAAAGGGAAAAGATGAAAATATTGAAAATAAGCCTAATAGCAGCACTTGTATGTGCTACTAGTGTGAGCGCAGATGATGCAAAACCAAAGAGAAGCCTAAAGGGCAATATGACGGAAGTTTATAACACGCTACCAAAGAGTGTTGATAACATCGGCGATGCCTTTACTGAGGGTGTTTTTTATGGTCGCTTAAGAGCTAACGCTTTTAGATGGGACTGGAGAGATAGTGACAATGGTGATAACATCGCTTTTGGTGCAGGTGGTAGTATCTTATACAAAACTGCCCCACTTCATGGATTTAGTGCGACTATGGGACTATACTATTCAAACAGTCCGATCGCAAACTGGAGACAAAATGCTAATGATGTAAGTAATGTAAAATCTGGTAAAGATACATTTAGTAGATACAATGTTAAAAAAGATGGCGACTGGCAAATGGCAGTTTTGGCTCAAGCTTATTTACAGTACAACATCTCAAAAACAGACTTCAAACTAGGTCGTCAAATGTTTGAATCAGCTCTTACTGCGTCTAACGACACAAAGATGATTCCAAATACTTTTGAGGGTGTGAGCGTTGAGTCCAACGATGTGCCTCAAACAAATATAAAAGCTGCATACTTTACAGCTCAAAAACTTCGCGACCATACTACTTTTCATGATGTCTTAACATTTGAAGACTCTTCTGGAGAGTCTTGGAATAACAATGATGACTCAGGTGTACATAAAGGTCTAACTTATACAGCAGTAAAAGGTAAAAGTAACAACCTTGTAGTAGCAGCTGTGAGTAATAAATCTATACCAAATCTTAAAATCGATGCAACTTATACCGCAGTGCCAAATATGCTATCTAGCGTTATAGGAGAGCTAAACTATGCTATTGCTATGGGTGGTTTTACACTTACTCCTGGCGTTCGTTATATGAAACAGTTTGATAATGGAGCAGGTAAAATTGGTGGAGCTAGTTTAGCTGGAGGTGTTACTGATGCAAATGCTGCTGCAAAAGGATATAAGAGTGGAAACTCTTTAGATACTTCTCTTTGGATGGCTCGCTTAGTAGGATCTGTTGGAGCTTTTAAAGGGCAAGTTGGATACTCAAAAGTGGAAGACAAAGCTGATATCGTAGCACCATGGCGTGGATTTCCAACTGGTGGATATACTCGTGCGATGGCACAACTAAACTGGAAAGCAAATGCACAGACTATTATGTTTGAAGCAAAGTATGACTTTGGTAAAGCAGATATACTAGAGGGCTTTAGTACAACAGCTCGCTATGCGATTCAAGATTCTGATGAGAAAAAACAAGCATCAGGTGGACAAGCAGACTTGACAATTGTTCATATAGATCTAAATCAACAAATCACGCCTCAACTAGATGCAAAATTTCGTTTAGGTGTAGTTAGTGCTGATAATAGAACTGGTGGTAAAGACAAAGATTCATATAACGAGTATCGTTTTGAAGTGAACTATCTGTTTTAAAAATATGGAGCACAAAGCTCCATATAAAAAATATTGCTAAAAGGTTGTGTATATGAAGTCATTATTGTTAATAGCGTTAGCTTTTCATTCTCTTTTCTCCTTTGAATATAATCTTGTGCCAAAAAAGATAAACAATCAAATCTACTGTTTTTTTGGCAAGCCACAGATAATGAATACACACAACAACGGCGATATCACCAACTCTTGCTTCGTAGATTTGGGCAAGAGTTATCTAGTAATAGACAGCGGACCTAGCTATAAGTATGCGCGAGATGCACACAAAGCGATGAAGAGCATCAAAAATCAAAAAGTCTCTTATGTTATAAACACTCATATCCATGATGACCACTGGCTTGGAAATGGATACTACAAAGAAAATGGTGCAACAATCATAGGCGCTAAAATATTTGCAAATACACCAAAAGCAACCCAAATAAGAATGCAACAATATATATCTAAAGAAGCATTTGATAAAACAAAAGAAGTTTTTCCTACAAAGTTTATAGAAGGAGTGCAAACTCTTGCGCTTGATGGTGTTGAGGTTGAACTTATAAGTTTTGATAAGACTATTCATACAGACAACGATATGATAGTTTTTATACCTTCACAAAGTGCTGTATTTGCAGGTGATTTAGTGTTTAATGAGAGGATATTGTCCTTGCGTGGTGGAGATATCAACAACTGGATTGACGCCATAGTTGAGATAGAGGCAAAAAATAGTAAATATATCATCGGTGGACATGGAAATTTATATATGAGAGATAGTACAAAGATGACAAAGAGATATCTTGAGGCTATCAAAGAGTTTGTGTTAGAGTCTATTGATGATGGCAAAGATATAACAGATACACTTGCTAACTCTCATATGAGTGAGTTTGAAGACCTAAAACTATATAAGGAGATGCATACTATAAATGTTGAGTCTGCTTATAGAGCTTTGGAGTGGGGTGATGAGTAGTTTTAAGTTTGCATTTTTTTGTTTAGTTTTTCTTTGTTTTACTTTAGAAGCATTAGAGTTTAAAAGCTATAAAGATGCAAAGATGAGTCAAAAAGAAAACAAAAAATTGATAATGCTCGAAGTTGTGCGAACTAATTGCCACTACTGTAGCGATATGCAAAGAGATGTTTTTGATGATGAAGAGATGAGTGCGTGGATACAAGAAAGATTTATCCCCGTTAAGCTAAATCTCGACACAGATTCTCTTCCTCTAGGGTTAAAGGTGAGTTTTACACCATCTTTCTTTTTTATAGATGTTGATGAAAATATCAAAAAGAAAATCCCAGGTTCATGGAATATAGAGGATTTTAAATCAATGATAAAGGATCTAAAATGAGACGATATTTTACACTAATTTTACTCTTATGTGCGATACTCGCAGCTGAGACAAAGTTTGCTAAGCCAGAGCCATCTTTTGACAATCCAAGACAAATAGTCTTCTCCATCAAGAGTGCAGATGATGTAGAGATTCATCATGTTTTAAGTAGTGCAAATAATGTTTTGAAGTTCTATGGGCCAGAAAATGTTCAGATAAGAATAGTAGCTTACTATCATGGCATAAAAGCTCTTGAGAAAATTCATGAAGATATAGCTTTAAGAGTAAGAGCTTTGATGCTTCTTGATGTTGAGTTTGTTGCATGTCAAAACACAATGACTACAAAAAATATAAAAGAAGAAGAACTTGTAGAGGGCAGCGAGATCGTTACTGCTGGAATAGTTGAGATGACAGAGAGAGTTAAAGAGGGCTGGGTAAATATAGTCCCTTGAGATATATAAACAAAGGAAAAACATGAAAAAATTAGTTTTAATGGTTGTGTTTAGTTTTAGTGCGCTCTTTGGAGCTGGGGATTTACACCTTTTTGAGATACAAAACAAAGATGGCGCCATCACACCGACAACAGTTGAAGAAGCATTTAAAAAGAGTGGTTTTAAGATAGCTGTTAATAGCGAGATGAATTATCCATACAAAAAGCAGTTTAAAAAGACAAAGTTTCAAACCTTTAACCTTTTAACTATATACCATACAACAATATCAGCAGATTTAGTTAAAAAGTACCCAGAGGCTGGAGTTCTTACACCCTTTGGTGTTGGCATCTATCAGGCAAAGGATGAAGATGTCTTGCATCTATCTTTGCTAACTTCAGAGGCACAGGCAAAAATCTTAGGGCTTGATGATGAGCTACTTAAAGAATTAGAACAAGAGACCCTAAAGGCCATCAAGACAAACTTTAAAGATGCAAAGCACTCCATAAGTGAGGATAGTCTCAAAGAAAATAGAGGACTTGTATCTAAATTTGAGCTAGAACTAGACGGCGAGGACTTTGATGAAGCGAGAGAAGATTTAGAGATGAATCTTGAAAACGGATTTGCTCCTCATGGCTTCGTGATGCCAAACTATATGAATTATAATGATGAAATAAAGAGCGTATCAAATGGTGAGTCTCCATTTGACTTCTATGTTACATACTCTATTTGTAAACTCAAGGTAATATACACAGTCTCTTTAACTCGCCCAGAAGCTAGTGCTTTTGCTCCTTGTACTTTAATGCTATACAAGAAAAAAGATGAGGATAAAATAGTTTTAGGATTTCCAGCTGTATATAACTGGATGAGTAGTGCTAAAGTTGAAGATAAAGATTCAAAAGAAGTTCTACTCGAAGCACAGAAAGATTTTGAATCAGTACTAAAAAACATAACAGAATAGAGGTAAAAACATATGAAAAAAATTATTTTAGCATTAATGCTATTGGTTGGATTAGGTAGTGCAGAGGACATAAGTCCAAAGCTTGTTATTAGTTTAACAGCTGGAAATATGGATACTTTTGAAAAAAAAATACTAAAGGCTATCGTTGTCAACAAAAATCACTATGAGAGTCAACTTCAAGAGTTAGAGGTTGCTGTTGTAGTACACGGAAGCGCATATAGATTTTTTGTAAAAGATCCGAGTAAGACAAAGTATAGCGACGACAAAGCACTTTTGAGTAAGTATAAAGAGATTCATACAAGATTGGAGTCTTTACAAGACACATATAATGTAGAGTTTTTTGTTTGTAAAGCTGGAATGACAAATAATGAACTACAAGACAAAGATATGCTTAGTTTTGTAAAGATAGTACCAACTTCTACTATAGCACTTATAGATAAGCAAAACAGAGGCTATGCTTACATCTCTGTTGAGGATAAATAACAAATAAATAGACAATAGATAAGAAACTTCTATTGGATATAATTACCAAAAAAATAGGTGTGTATGTATGAAAAATATATTTGTGTTACTTTTAACTTTAAGCATCTCTCTTTTTGGTGCTTCAAAATTTTTGATGCCTGATGAAGCTTTTAAAGCAAACGCTATTATAAACTCTTCAATGGAGATAGAAGCTTCTGTAGAGATAGCAAAAGATATCTATCTTTACACCGAACAGTTAAAACTTGAGGTAAAAGAGGGCAGTGGCATATCTATAGCAGAGATAAAAAAACCAAAGAGTGTAGAACATCATGAAGAGATGGTATATCTCGAGTCTCCTCAGTTTATAGTTACTTTAGAAAAAGGTAGTGATATTAGTGGGATGAAAAACATCGAGTTTGTACTCTCATATCAAGGCTGCTCTGAACAAGGTCTTTGTTATGAACCACTAAGTGAGACTTATAGTTTTGAAGTAGATACAAGCAAGCTTAAAGTAGCATCTACAATTAAAAGTGATGTTGGAACTAAAGAAGAACAAAAAATAGTTGCACCTAAAGAAGATACTGTTTCTGAAACAGATGCCATTGCAAACACAATAAAATCTGGAAACATCACACTTGTACTTTTAACATTTTTAGGTTTTGGACTTCTTTTAGCTCTTACTCCTTGTGTATTTCCTATGATTCCTATTATTTCTGGGGTTATTATTTCTCAAGGTGATGGGATTACTACTAAAAAAGCTTTTGGATTGTCAGTTGTTTATGTTCTTGCTATGGCAGTTGCATATACTATCGCTGGTGTTTTAGCAGGACTCTTTGGTGCAAACCTTCAAGCCGCTCTTCAAACTCCATGGGTAATTTACTCTTTTGCGGGTGTATTTGTAGCCTTAGCATTTAGTATGTTTGGATTTTATGAGTTAAAGCTTCCTGATTCTTTAGTTGCAAAGGTGAGTAAAAATAGCAACAGAGGTGGCTACATTGGTGTCGCTATTATGGGATTTTTATCGGCTCTTATAGTTGGTCCTTGTGTGGCAGCTCCACTTGCTGGGGCACTTGTTTATATAGGTCAAACAGGAGATGCTGTTCTTGGTGGTTTGGCTCTGTTTTTTATGAGTATCGGTATGGGGATTCCACTTATCGCAGTTGGAGTTAGTGCTGGACGCTTTATGCCAAAACCTGGAGCGTGGATGACTATGGTCACTGCTATTTTTGGTGTTATGATGCTCTTTATAGCAGTTTGGATGTTAGAACGTGTAGTAGATGAGTATGTTACTATGCTTCTTTATGCAATGCTCGGAATAGGTTTTGCCATCTACTTAGGAGCTTTTGAGAGAGAGTCTCACATCTTTAAGCGAAGTGTAGCCCTTATAGCTTTTATCTACTTTGTAGCTCTACTTATCGGAGCACTTGGAGGATCAACTAGCATGACTAAACCACTTTCATTTTTAAAGAGTGGTGCAAGTCAAACACAAGTAGTAACTAAAGAGCTTGAGTATAGTAAAGTAAAGTCTATAGCTCAATTAGATGAGCTTTTGGCTAAACACAAGGGAAAAAAGATAATGCTTGATTTCTATGCTTCTTGGTGTACATCTTGCAAAGAGTTAGAAAATGTAACTTTTGCAGATGCTAGAGTAAAAGCTAAGCTTAGTGAGTTTGTTTTTATAAAAGCAGATGTTACGGAAAATTCACAAGAACAAAAAGCAATGAGTAAAAAGTATGGAGTCTTTGGGCCTCCTGCTTTAATTTTCTTTGATACTTCTTCTACAGTTATGAACTCTAAGACAATCATTGGATTTGTTGGTCCTGACGAATTTTTAGCTCACTTAAATCAGATATAAGGAAATACTTTATGAAAAAAATACTTTTGATTTTATCTTTACTTTTTAGCTCATTATTTGCAGACCTTGATTGGGAGAGTTATGATGATGCATTGAGATTGGCCGAGAAAGAAAATAAACTTGTTATGGTGATGCTAAGTAGAGAAGGTTGCCCAGCTTGTGAATATATGATAGATGTGGTTTTTGAACAAGAAAACGCTACAAAAGAAGTATATGAAAAGTTTATACCAGTGCAACTAGACATTCACAAAGATTTTATTCCAAGTGGTCTTACTTATATTGGAACTCCAACATTCCACTTTATAAACTCACATGAAGCTAAAGTTGAGAGAATCGATGGTGGGGTTAACGCCAAAGAGTTTTTAGATATTATCAATAGTATTAAATAAATTTTATCTAAGCTTCTCAACGAGAGGCTTGGAGTCTTCTAAAAGTAGAGTTGGCTCTATAAAGGGTGCAACTTGAGCTAAAAAGTTAAGCATGCTCATGATGGGTGAGCCATAGAAAAACTTTACCTTGTTGTTGTAGTGCCAAAGTCTATCTGCATATTGGTAGATTAAAAAAGAGTTATCACCTATATTGTCTCTATTTTTATCAAAACCTGCATATCTATCCCAGTAGTTATACTCCACTTCGTTTAGCATAGTTTTATATCCAGCTGTACCTTTTACGATATCATCTATATTTCCCTCAAAAATGTTGTTAGCAATTTTGTTTTGTCTGATGGTCATATGAAAACCCATAGCTTCTTTGTTATAAGAGATGTCATTGTTTGTGATAAACCTCTTTATCTCTTGCTCATTTGGATTTGAATCTATATAGATAGCTTTAGCGTTGTATCTAAGGGTATTAGAGTCAAAAACAGTTGAGCCACCTTGAAGTATAACCCCAATGCCAGCAGCACCATTTGAGCTTAGTATGGAGTTGTTTATGATTTTAGAATCCTCACTCATCATCATCATTAAAGATACGGAGTTATAACGAAAGCTATTTTTTTCTATAAGATTATGATTACTATGGGCTACATTTAGTGCAAATCTTGAGTTTGTAATATTATTATTTGTAAAAATATTGTTATGGGATTGGTTTATAGTAATATCTCTAGTTTTTGTGATGGTGTTATGAGAGATAAGATTGTTGTGAGAGTGCCATATTTTTAGTGCATCTCCTCTTAGTCCTATATCATAATCTTTTGAGCTTATAAAATTTTCTTTGATTGTAGAATCCTGCATCATATAGATGTTAAGTCCATATAAAGAGTCTAAAATTTTGCAGTTTATGATGTTGATATTTTTAGCTTTTTCTATCTTGATGCCACTATCAAGCGAGTACATAAGAGGGCCACTATTTTGTATGGTGAGATTATTAAGAGTTACATTTGAACTCTTGATATCTACAACATTTCCGACACCACCTCCATCTATGACAACGTCAGCTTCAACGCCGATTATATTTAGAGGTTTGTTAATCGTAATATTACCACTATAAACGCCACTATAGAGCTTTAGTGTTGAGCCTGATGGAGCTTTATCTATAGCCTCTTGAAGCACATTTGCATTAAGAGCATAGATGAAAAGTAAAAGGAGTGAAATTTTTTTCATCTATTTTTAAAACTCCTAGTAGAACTTGTGGATCTCTTCCATAATATTGGCAAACTCAACATCATCACCTTTTTCTTTTAGAAACTTTACAAGATACTCCTCAGATGCAGCAACACCTTGAGTTTTTTCTATCTTTAATAGCTCTGCATAAAGAGCAGCTATAGTCTCTATAACATATTTTGAGATTGCTTTTCTTGAAGCGTGATAGCCTATGATTTCACCAGTATCTGTGTTTTTTCTTATCTCAAATTCTGTAAAAATCCAGTAGTATCTTCCATCTTTTGCGAGGTTTTTAACTATTGCGTTGATATTTTTACCCTTAGATATTGTCTCCCATAGAAGTTTGAAAACCACTTTGGGCATATCAGGGTGGCGAACGATATTGTGAGGTGCACCTATAAGTTCATCTTCTGTATAACCAGAAACCTCTCTAAAGTACTCATTACAGTATGTTATATTTCCTTTTGCATCTGTCTCACTAACTATATATCTCTTTGGATCGAGTTCTATCGCTTCATCTCTTGGAGCTTGCTTAGTCATTTTATATCCTTCCATTTAAAAGTTTTATAAGAGCTTCTGGAATCTCTTTAAAGTTTAAAATTCGCTTTCCATTATGCTCTTTACTATAACTTTGTGCTGATTCGTATGTTGCAAAAGCTGGTAAATCATCTCCAGCTGGTGAGACCATATTTGAGCCATAGACAAAAAAAGCGCCTCTAGCATTGATTGGTTTGAGTGTTGTAAAGTCTGTGACTATGATATCTTTTATATCATCTTCACTCTTTACACCCACATCAAACCATTTACCAGGATGAAAATAAAACTGCATCATCGCTTTAGGGCTTACAAAAAATACTTTTTTACCATTTGTCAGTTCTATCTTAGCCACCCAATTAGGGCCTTCATGAACTTTCATCCCTTTTACTAATCCCTCAGTATCTTTTGTATAGTCCATCTCATAAGAGAATAATACGCTTGATGCTAATACTACTGCTAGAAATATTTTAACCACTATAACCTCCTATTATTAAACTAAATCTTTTTTCTCAAATATCTTATAACCCAAAAATGCAAATAACAACCCAATAGAGAGAGGATAAGCAATGGATAGTAAAACAAAAACACTTTGACTCATAGAGTCAAGTATATAAAACGCAACAGGTCCCATAACAGTAAGTTCAGGATCAAAAAGCGAGATAGCAGCCACACGGAAAATCTCCATAGGATTTATCATAGCAATAAAGATAATAAGCTCTTCATTAAATCTATTTTGCATCATAAGCGAAATAAGTGCGATATCTATAAAAGCTAGTAGAAATATCCAGATAAAAAATGCAATTCCAAGTGCTACTTCGCTAGATTTTACAAATGAAGATATAAAAAATGCTATACCTAAAAATGCACTACTCATAGCAAAAAGAAGGCCTGTGTATAAAAAGAAGATGCTCCAAGGAATATCCGCACCCTTAAATGCTCCATATATAATTGCAATAACCATAGCAAACAAAACAGGTAGATATACAGTAATAAAACGACCAATAATCTTACCCCAATAATACTGCTTTAGTGAAATAGGAAAAGAGAGCATATACTCCAAAATGTGGTTATCTCTATCTCCTGAAATAGACCTAACTGTAGTTATGAGGATAAAGATAGGCAAAATAACTATTGTTATCTGTATATACATAAGAAGGAGTCTGCTAAGACCACTAAAACCCATAACTTGTGACTCTGTAACTCCTGCTATAAAAAACAGAGCAATCAACCCTCCAAAAACAAGAGAGTAAACTACAAACCATTTAGCTCTAAGGGACTCTTTTAGGTCCAAATATGCGATTAAGTATAAATTTTTCATTAGTATCCTAGTATCTGTTTTCTAATTTTGGGATTTGCCATATGCTCACCTCTTAATATTTTGATGTTAACTTCATCAAAGTCTATTGTCTCTTCTGCACTATTTTCAAAGGCAACAAAACCATAAGACATTGGAGTTTTTTCTCCTATCTTGTAGTGTGCATCTGTTGCATTTATATAGCGAGTTGAATCTTTTGTAAAAACCTTTGCATCTTTTGCATCTAGTTTGTTCTCACTACTCCATAAGACAAGACAACCTATATCATCAAAATAGTATATGGTATCATTTTTTACAAGTGATGCGCTATGCGTATTACTCTTATCTACTTCCATATGACACTTTGGGCATACTCTACTTTTACTTTTTGGCTCTTTTGCACCTGAACTTTGAGTAGAGTTACAAGCGCTAAAAAAGCTAAGAGCAAGAATAAGGATAAGATTAAAACTTTTCATCCGAAACCACTTTTCCAAGATCCATATAGATCTGACGATTAACAAGATCTTGTACCTCTTCTAGTCTATGTGTTACAAAAAGAAGAACTTTTTCATCTTCATTTTGTTTTAATAGTCTATAAAAGTCATCCCTAGCTTTAGGGTCTAAGTTTGCAGTAGGCTCATCATAGATGATAATATCACTCTTTTTTGCCAAAGATATAGCTATAAGCAACTTCTGCTTCATTCCACCACTAAGCTTGAAAAAGGACTTTTTCATATTTAGAGCCACATCAAGCTTCATCTCGTTTGCATAGTGTATGATTTTATCTTTTTCTACATCTGCACTTATGCATATATACTGTATAAGCTCTTCAATATTTAGTTTAATAGGAGGAGGGAGTTGAGGAACAAAACTTATCTCCTTTAAAACTTCAACTCTCTGTTTTATAGGATCAAGTCCGTTTATAGAGACACTTCCAGCATCAGCGTGGTAGTATCCTAAAATAGAGCGGATCAGCGTAGTCTTGCCAGCTCCATTTGCACCCATAAGTGCAATGGATTCGTTTTTGTTAAATTCGCAACTCACATTATCTAAAGAGATGTGAGAGCCAAATTTTTTTGTTAGGTTTTCTATTTTTATCATGATTTACACCAAATTCTTTAGTCTAAAGTCAAACTTTAAAGCGTCTGCATGACATACATCGATGCATCTACCACAAAGCGTACAATCTGCACCAGTTATAT
>CAYWVG010000004.1:0-33767 GCA_964461645.1 uncultured Sulfurimonas sp.
ATCACATTATAGTCGATTGTAGTGTCATACATTAATATATAAAGGATTTATTATGGCTTCAAGTATTAGCTCACTAGGTATTGGTTCGGGAGTATTAACAGCGGATGTTATCGACCAACTGAAAGAAGTTGACACATCTCGAATCATTAAACCTTTGGAAAACAAGATTACTCTTAACAATCAAAAGCAAGATGCATATAAGTTGCTAGATTCACTTATGAAAACTTTTAAAGCGAGTGCATCTGCACTTAGCTACGATACTATTTTTGATAACAAGAGTGTAAGCGTGAATGGAAAGTCTGAGGTAACAGTAGAAGCTGGTTCTAATGTAGAGTCGTTTACTCTAGAGACAACTACTCTTGCAAAAAAAGACGTAACGAAGTTTGGCGCACTAGCTAGTAAAGATGCACAAGCAGCATCTGCAGATGGAACGTTAGAGATAAAGATGGGCTCTGATCCGCTAAACCCGGATAAAACTCTAAACATAAACTATACAGCTGGAATGACTCTTAGTGATCTCTCTCAAGCTATTACAGACCAAGCAGGGAGTGATGTTTCTGCTTCGATACTCCAAACTGGAAATGGAGAATTTAGTTTAATCCTAACTTCTAAAGCAACAGGTGCAAATCAAGCTATGACCATATCAGACACTAGTGGTAACTTAGATGCGAACCTGCTTGGAGCTGGTTTTGAAAGAGTCCAAACTGCTACAGATGCAGAGTTTAAATATAATGGCATATCAATGACAAGATCATCTAATGAGATAAGTGATCTTATCTTGGGTACAAACATCAAACTCAAGCAAGAGGGTGATTTTTCAAATGTTGATATCTCTCAAGATAAAGAGAGTGTAGTTGGTGAGATGCAGCAGTTTGTTGATAGTTATAATGCTCTAATGACAAACCTCCATGATATGACTTTTAAAAACAAAGAAACTGGAGCTGAGGGAATCTTTAACAGTGACTCTTTCGTAAAGTCAATAGCAAGAGATATAGCAAAATCCGTTACGGCTATGAGTGGCAATAACGACTCACTTATGAGTTATGGTATAGATGTAGATAGACACGGAACAATGAGCTTTGACAAGAGTGTAGTAGAGAAAAAATTAGATACAGATCCAGATGCACTAAAGCTTTTCTTCACAGGTGGACTAGATAGCAAAGGAAATAGCGTTAAAGGTATTTTTGAGACTATAGACACAAAGGTAAAAGACTATACTGGTTATGGAAAGATGCTAAGTAACTTTGAGTCTGACCTCAAAACAGAGGGGAAAAACCTATCTAAAAGTCACCTAAGTGCTTCAGCCTCACTTGAATCTCGCTATGCGATCATGACGCAAAGGTTTACAGCTTATGATGCGATGATAAGCAGAGTCAATTCACAATTCTCGTCTCTTCAAATGATGATAGATGCTGACTCGAAATCTAGATAATGAGTACAATTAGCGTTTATTTTTTCAACTCACTAGCTGCTTTGAGGGCACGTAATGAGTCGCAAGATAGTGATACGATCTTTTTTTATGATGGTGAACCTCTTAAGGATGCGCCATCAAACTGCATAAATGTGCCTATAGGTACATTTTATGATTATTTCTTAAAAACAGCTCACCCTCTAGTCACTCAAATCAACTTTGATAATGTTGATTTTTCTGATGAGGTAAAATCGCAAATAACTCAAAGCATTACTGACACTGTAGTTGCTATACAAAACGATAAGGTAGGGGTTATCAATGCTCTCCTCCCAGCTGAGATAAACGAGCAAAATGTCACTGTTATGATATTTTCTTTTTTAAAGCATCTACTCGAATGTGCTGATGAAAAAGTAACTCTTGAGCTTATAACAAAACTATTAAAAATAATAACTTTTTTAAAAACACACTCATATAAAAAAAATGAGGATATAAATAAGTTTTTGCTTAAACTCTCAACTACTATTCACACAGATGAGCTGAGTATGAAAGGTATTTTTCTAAATTTTATTCTTCAAAATTTAGAAAATAACAATGTATTTCAATCAAGCAGAATTTTATGTTTAGAACAAGTTGTAAAGCATAAAGAAATGGCTGATGTTTTCAATCACTACCATTATATTAAAAATATATACCCTCAAAATGAATTTAAAGAGTACATATATAATCTAGCTCAACTTGTTTTTAGTGATAATTTTTTCGATTTAGAAATAATAGAACAAAAAGAGAGAGTTTATAAATTTTTTTACTGCACAAATAACACTTATGATTTTAGTAAAGATTTCCAAGAAATATACAAAATTCTCTACCCTATATATGTTAAAGCAATAGAAAAAGAGCTTGACGAACTTATCATGTTTCTTTACTATCCACTTCAGTTTTCATGGAATAGTGTTGCTCAAACTCAAGATGAACATAAGCAGTTTAATGACGCAATAGAGTTAAAATTAGAGTCTTTTATAAAAAACTATGTGATGCCAAAATATGAACTAAAAGCAAATACTAGAATAATAAAACCAAATCAAAAAAAGATAAAAGTTGCTTTTTTAGTTCATAGGATACTGAACCTGTCTGTAAATGATGTAATGATCTCTCTTTTGAAAGCTCTAAAAGAAAATCCTAATAGCAAGTTCGAATTTATAGTATATGACTTCAATCTTATGGAGATGTTGGGTTCAGACCAAAAAGAAGTTGCTAAACTAAAAGGGCTTGGGTTTAGCTACATTGATCTTCATGTTAGATACACAAATAATAACTATCCCTTATACTCTATAGTGGAAAAAAGTCTAAAAGTGAGGCAAATTCTAATCGATGATAAGATCGATATACTCATAGGTTATCACAACAGAGCAGAGTATAATTTTTTGTTTACATCTAGAACTGCTCCCATCCAGATTTATTGGAGTCATGGAAATAATGAATACAATATAAGCGGCATTGACACAAGAATACTAAATAATGCTGAAGCATTACTCTATCCATCTGCTAAAGTCCAAAATTTTGTTTTTAACCTCTTTACTGTGCCAACAAAAACTTATGACTTAAATATAGACATAAAAAAAATTCAAGACATAAAAAAAGATTTTCCAAAAGAGACTATATTCCTTGGTTCTATTGGTAGGCTAGTTAAATTAGAGAATGAAAGATACTTAAAAGCAGTAGCACAAATAATGAAAAGAAACCCTAACACAGTATATTTGGCATGTGGTAGCGGAGATAAGTCTTATATTATGTCAAAAATTTACGAACTCGGCATTGAAGATAGGTTTTATTTTACCGGTCATATCGACCCAAATGTGTACAATATGGTACTAGATCTCTATCTAAATACCTTTCCATTTAGCTCAGGTGAGTCTTTAAACGAATATCTTTTAAATGATAAAATTGCCGTTATACTACAAGAAAAAAATCATCCTGTTATAAAACAAATATTTGATAATAAACAAGATAAAGAATACAAAAGAATTTTTGCCTATGATGAAGAGGATTATATTGAACTTGCAGATGCAATAATAAAAAACAAAGATATTCAAGACTTTTTAATTTCACAGAGAAAAAATTACAATAAAAACTTAGTGCCGGAATACAATAAAGAGTCGTCTTCAAGGTTTATAAGTGCTATTACGAGTAAGCAAGCATGATAACAAAAGAAGATGGCTCAATTATTATTGATGAAGAGTTCAGTCCAGTCACAACACCATTATACGAACTAACTCAACTACTAAAGCGTACTTTTTATGATACATTTGGTTTTTTATTCTTACTACTAACTTTGCCTTTTTTATGGCTGCTTAATAAATTTTCTCCTTACATGGAAAAAAGAATTATGGTTGGAACACACCCTATTGTAAGCAACATTCATTATAAATCAATTCTAAAAGATACTCTAAAAGAAGAGTATGAAGTAGATAGCTTTATCTTTGTTGATTGGCTAAATGAGAGTAGTTATTATGATATTAAAGCAAGCGATATTTTGCCCAAATGGATTATTATTTCTAATCCTTACGCTATAGCCCCTTATTTTATTTTATTGTGGTCACTACGTAGATATAAAGGTTTTTGGTGGCACATGGATGGGGCAATACTAGAAAGAACTCTACTTTGGCGTATTGAGCCTCTTTTGTTACAATTATTTGAAAAAAAACTCATCATGTCTGCCTTTGGTGCGGATCAATGGTCTCTTTTGCAAAGCTCTCATAATTTAAATTTTAAACTAGGTTTAGCATCTCATAGAAAACGATACTTTATGATGGATTTCAAACGCTTAGAGAGAAACTACATGTGGGCTAAATATGCAAATTATATAAGTGGTGACTTTCGTTACCTGCCTAGGGTAAATGCCACTAGCATGGCACACTATTATATAGATTTAGAAAATTTACCTTTTAATATTAATGAGAATATGGATACTATTATCATTAGTCATTTTGCAAACCATCCAGAGAGAAAAGGTTCTTATGCTATTGAAGCTATTTGTAAAGAACTAAAGTCAGAAGGATATAAAATTGAGTACAGAGCTATCCATGGTGTGAGTAGAGCTGAAGCTTTAAGCATATTAGATGAGTCACATATTTTCATAGAGCATCTTTTTAATGGAAGCTTTGGGACTGCTGCTTTAGAAGCAAGCGCAAAAGGTAATGTTGTACTCACCAACATAGATAAAAGAATGATTGATCTGTTTTTAGTACAACACTATGAGTTTTATGCACCTTTTTTTAAAAACATGCCTATTAAAAATATAGATGTTACTACTCTTAAGGGTGAGTTGATAAAATTAGTACAAAACAAACAAGAGCTAAAAAAACTCATTTATGAATCAAGAGAGTTTATAGAAAAGGCCACAAATAATATAGTTGGACAAAAAGAAGAGGGCAACTACGTTATTAAATCAGTTTTTTTAACATAGAAACTAATAAATAAATTTAAAGGAAGGTAACTCTAAGTAGTTATTATATTACTAATGGTTGAACTAAAAAAACATCATAACTATGTTGCATTTTTTTTATCTTTAGGGTGTAACTTAAGTTGTAGTTACTGCATAAACCTACACGATAGTGGTTCAAGATATGCCCAAGCAAAAAGAAAAGAGTTTAGCTACAAAGATTGGATAGAAGCAGCAAATAAATTAGTTCTTAGAAATGACTTACCACTTAGTCTTCAAGGTGGAGAACCTACGCTTTTAAAAGGTTTCAGTACTTTTACAAAAGAAGTAAAACCAGAGATAAAAATGGATCTATTAACTAACATGATGTTTGATGTTGATAAGTTTATAAAAGAAGTTCCAACAGAGAGATTTACAAGAGATGCTCCCTATGCTTCTATCCGTGTAAGTTATCATCCTGGACAAAACAATATAGATGATTTAATATATAAAACGCAAAAGATGCAAGGAGCTGGCTTTAGAGTTGGTCTCTTTGGCATAGAATTACCAGATGCAAAATTAAATAAACATATTTTTGAAGTTAAAGATAGATGCTTAGATTTAGGTATTGACTTTAGAACAAAAGAGTTTTTAGGTGAATTTGAGGGTAAGATATATGGTACTTTCAAGTATGAAGATTCAGTTTGTGGCGAGTTAAAGCATTGCCAGTGCAAGACAACAGAGCTTATCGTAGATCCGAACGGGTATGTATATAAATGTCACTCTGATTTATATGCAGGCAGAGATCCTTATGCAAATATTTTAGATGCTAACTTTTCAACTGATATGATTGATGAGTATAGAGATTGTGCTTTTTATGGAGACTGTAATCCATGTGATGTTAAAGTAAAAACAAATAGGTTTCAGCAAGATGGGCATACATCTGTTGATATTATAAACATAACAAAGAGAAAATTTGAAAAAAATTAAAATACTAATTATTAAACTTGGTTATTCTGAAACATTAGATCCTGAGGTGGGAAGAACCGTTAGTCTTGGAGATGTTTTAAGAACAACTCCACTACTTGGTGCTTTAAAAGAGAAGTATAAAAACTCTCATATATCATGGTTAGTATCTGAAAAAGCGGAGCCTCTACTGCATAACAATAGCTACATTGACCGTCTTTTAGTTTGGGATAGCTTCATTCCCTTTCAGCTACAACTAGAAAAATTTGATCTGCTTATAAACTTAGAAAAAGTACCTGGTATTTGTGCATTAAGTGATACTATAGACGCTTGGAACAAACATGGTTTTAGGTTCAATAGTGAAACAGGAAACTATGATGGGTATGAGCAAGGTCTTGAGATTGTAGATTATATAAACCAAAAAAGTATTGGCGAGATCTCACAAAACTGTTGGCAAAAATCTTTAATCGAACTTCTTGGACTAAAGTGGAGCAATAAAAACTACATCTTAGGTTACGAGCCAAAAACAAAAGAAGTTCATGACATTGGGCTAAACTTTGAAGTAGGTCTAAAGTGGCCAAAAAAAGCGATGCCTATGACAAAATGGGAAGATTTAGCTTCGTCTTTACAAGAGATGGGTTACTCTATCTCTTGGCAAAAAGGACTCAACAGCATTTATGAATATATAGACTGGGTAAATAGTTGTAAAACCATTATAACTCACGATAGCCTCGGTCTGCATCTAGCTTTAGCATTAAACAAAAGAGTAATCTCTTTGTTTGGTCCATCACTTCATAAAGAGATATGTTTCAATGAAGATAGTGTTATTATAGAAGCTCCAAATCAAGATATGAATAATATGGAAATAGATACTATCTTAGAGAAGTTTAGAGATGAGTAATAAGCTCGATAGCCATAAAATAAACTATCATCCAAAAGAGATTGCTGATATGTTTGAGGGGAAGCTTCAAGCACCTATATATGTTGAAATATCCCCTACAGGTATTTGTAATCATAAATGTCTGTTTTGTCACTATAACTATCTAGGACATGAAGGTAAGTTTAAAAAAGGTAAGATGCTTGAACTCGTAAGAGACTTAGCATCTCTTGGTGTAAAGTCTTTAGTATTTGCGGGAAATGGAGAGCCTACCCTTCATGTAGATACCATAAAAGCTATAGAGTTAGCAAAAAGCCTTGGGCTTGATGTGGCTATGAGTACAAATGGCGCGTTGCTAAAAGAAGAGCATTTTGAAGTGTTGGCAAAAAACCTCACTTGGATTAGATTTTCATTTAATGCGGGGAGTGATGAAAACTACGCTTTTGTACACCAAGCAAAACACAGTGATTACCACAAAGTTATAGAAAATATAAAAAAGCTAAAACTTACAAAAGATAGACTAAATAGTGATATTACCATTGGGACACAGTTTGTTCTCATTCCTGAAAACAAAGACTTTGCTCTAGAACATGGAACACTATTAAAATCATTGGGCGTTGATTATTTTAGTGTTAAGCATTTTTATAACCATTCTCACAATGAGTTTGAAGTCAAAGAAGAAATAACAAATGAGTTTATAGAAAAACTATCGCTCCAAGCCGATGAGCTTTGTGATGATAGTTTTAAGTTTATAGTAAGAAGCACAGCCAACCTCTCTTCAAAAAGAGAGTATAGTAAATGTTATGGTTTAGAGTTTATCGTTTTTATAGATGAAAATGGAGATGTTTATAGTTGCTTTTCACATCAATATGATAAAAAAACAATTATGGGAAATATCTTTGAAAATAGCTTTAAGGATATTTGGAATTCTAAGCAGAAAAAAGAGAGTATAAACTACATAAATGACTGTATAGAAAAAAACAGTTGTCAGCCAAACTGTCGTCATCATCAGATCAATAACTATTTGTGGGATCTTAAGCATCCGTCTATTGAACATATTAATTTTATATAAGGACAAACTTGAAACAAATAGCAAATAAGATTAGGAAAAATATACTGCATATTGCGCATCTCTCTGGGTCGCCACATATTGGCTCAGCTTTAAGTTGTACTGATATTTTGACAACTCTATATTTTGATATATTGAACCTTGATGATTATGAAAATAGAGATCTGCTCTTGCTCTCAAAAGCACACTCTGCAATGGCTCTATACTCTACGATGCATGAGAGAGGCTTTTTAACAAAAGACGAACTTGAGGGCTACTATCAAAACAATGGAACGCTTCCCGCACATACAGATAGAGATACAAACCGATATATAGAGATAAGTGCTGGAAGTTTAGGTCACGGTTTGCCAATAGCTACAGGCATGGCTCATGCTTTAAAGTTAAAAAAAAGCGATAGGCAAGTTTATGTACTTATGGGTGATGGCGAGTCACAAGAGGGAAGTGTTTGGGAGGCTGCTATGTTAGCTCCGCATCTAAAGTTAGACAATTTAACAGTATTTATAGATAGAAACAATCTTCAAGGCTATGGGCGAGCTAGTGAGATTTTATCTTATGAGCCTATTGATGAGAAATTTAGAGCATTTAATTGGGAAGTTTTGAGAATAAATGGACATGATTATGAAGCTATAAAAGATGCAGTAAACTTTAAAACAGATAAGCCAAAAATGATAATCTGTGATACTGTAAAAGGTAAAGGTGTAAGTTTTATGGAAGATGAGCTTATTTGGCACTACTATGTAGTTACGGATGAGATTAAACAAAGAGCACTACAAGAACTAGAGAATAAAAAAAGTTAGATACTGAAGAAAATTATAGGAGTACTATTAAAATGATAGATTGCAACTTATATAGAGAAAATGAAAAGATTGCTAAAAGAGAAGTTAGTAAGTGGCAAATAGCCGCTAGATACAATATAGATATTTTTGAGAAAACTGGGTTTCCAGTTAGAGTTGATAACATCTCATACCTAAGACAATTAATAGACACAATGAATGAAAACACATTTGATTCTTATATGCGTGAGTTAAATGGTCTTAGTGAAATTGAATTGAAGATCTTACTAGCATCCTTAGAGCAAAGCATGAAATTTCAACAAATACATTTTCCAAACGATGATATTATTATCCCTTTTAATAGCATGATGAAGTCATTAACTCTGTATATCAAACTTTCTAAAATAAAATTTTCAACTATATTAGATATTGGTACTGGTTCAGGTGTCTTCTCCTTTTTTATAAATAAAAAAAATAATTTAAAAAACTATTCACAAATTGAAGTATGTGAAAGTTTTTATATGCTACAAAATTATATTAATAGTTTTGTTTTTAAAGAGCAGTTTGACCAAAAAGTTTTAATGAAAAAATCAACTGATATTAATTTTTTTATTAATAAAGATAATTTTGGATCTACCAATTATGAAGAATCAACTGTAATAAAGAACAATAACTTAAATAAGAAATGTACGCAATACCCTTGGTGGAGGCTGGGAGAACTACTAAGTAATAGTATAGATTATGACATCATACTTTCAAATGCTAATTTATTAGAGTTTTCTAATGAGTCTTTAGTGGACTACCTATATCTTATAAATAAAAAACTCTCTAGCAGTGGATTATTTATTTTCCATTGTGAAGGTTCTCATGTCAATGGAAATATAGAAAGTTTATTTAAAGATATGTATAATGCAAATCTAGCACCTCTTTTTATACAATTATCTTCTAAAATATTCATTAAAAATCTAGAGTTAATTGAAAATGAAAAAAATATTTTATTGGCTCCTGCGAGCGTTTCTGTTGAAGAGTTATTAAAAGACGATAACTTCACTTCTAGGTTTGATAATATTTATGTTTTAGATGATTATAAAGTTGGCAATAAATTAAATGGATATAAAATCATCTCTAGAGAAAGCATTAAAGATTTAGATATAAAACAGGGGTTGATTCTGAACAATAGTTTTAAGTTGGAAAGTGAGTTACAACAATTTTTTAATGCAAACAATATTATAAATGTATTAAAGAAAAAATCATTTTTTACAAAATCATTTGGCTTATTTATCAATAGTAAAAATAAATTATTTCAAAAGTATTATCATAAAGAGAACTTTAAAGATTATTTTAATTCAAAAGAAGAAATCGTAGAAGATTTTTTCAAAACTGAAAATGATGAAAGAAGATATTATACAAAAGAAGATATCTTAAGTAAATTAAGTTTGGAAAACTAAATGAGAAATAGTGTAGCAAATGAGATAAAAAAATTAGCAAAAGATGATGAGTCTCTGTTCGTAATTACAGGAGATGCAGGGCTTGGAGTTTGGGATGACTTTAACACAAGTCGGCAGTTTATAAACCCTGGAGTAAATGAGCAACTAGACATTGGGTTTGGAGCTGGATTGTCTTTGATGGGGCATAAAGTCGTTTACTACAATATTGCACCATTTGTACTTATGAGACCTTATGAATTTGTAAGAAATGACATTTGTTACCAAGAACTACCGATGATTTTAATAGGAACTGGAAGCGGTATCACTTACGCTCCTGCTGGAATGACTCACTATGCGGTTGAAGACATAACACTAGCCTCAACTATGCCAAACCTTGATATATTCTCCCCTGCTGACCCCGTTGAAGCTGTAGAGTGTTTTAGATATGCTTACAAAAGTAAAAAACCAAGCTATATAAGAATAGCAAAAAATGGCGAAGATATAATTCACTCTGAGCCTATAGATATAACAAAACCTATTTTTGTAAACAAAAGTAGCTCAAAAAATATTTTAGTTTTACATGGTTCCATAGTTGATGAAGTAGCAAAAATACTCAATATTGTCGATATAAATATTGTAACGACTCCTATGCTTACAAGCGATTTTGACTGGGTGGACTTTTTAAAAAATTATGAGAAAGTATTTACTTATGAAGAGCACTTTATAAACGGTGGCTTTGGAACAATGTTAAGAGATAGAGTTGAGAAAAAGATCTATAAAATCGGCTTACCAAATGAGTACATTCATAAAATAGGAAATCGTGATTTTTTAAGAGAACACTATAAAATAGATGGCATAAATGTAGCAAAACAGATAAAGGAGATAATCAATGGGTAAACTTCTAAATATCGTTACAAAGCTACATACTGCGACTACAAGAGACTATGTGGCTAGAATGAATGATGACAAAATAAACTGTATGATCAGATCCAAAGAGTACGGTTATGACTACTGGGATGGAGACAGAAAGTATGGTTATGGGGGTTATAAATATGATGGTCGTCATAAAGCTGTAGCCTTAGACTTAATAGAGCAATATAATCTAAAAGATGGATGTAAGATTTTAGATGTAGGATGCGGCAAAGCATTTTTGCTTTATGAGCTAAAACTACTTTTACCAAATGCTACTATAGTGGGCTTTGACTCATCTGAGTATGCACTAGAGAATGCTAAAGAGGAAGTTAAGAAAAATCTATTTTGCCACAAAGCTCAAGATGCTTATCCTTACAGTGATAAGGAGTTTGACTTAGTAATCTCCTTTACTACTTTGCATAACTTAAAAGTATATGACTTAAAAAAAGCAGTACAAGAGATTGAGAGAGTAGGACAAGATAAGTTTATAATGGTAGAAGCTTATAGAGATGAAGCTGAACTTTTCAACCTTGAGTGTTGGGCGTTGACTTGTGAGAGCTTTTTTCAACCAGATGAATGGACTTGGCTCTATAGTGAGTGGGGCTATAGTGGCGATTATGAATTTATATATTTTGAGTAGAGGTACTAAATGGCAAATAAATACTCAAACTTAAAAATATTTCACTATCAAGACAAACTAGATAGTCTCTCTAAAGATATAAGTGAGATAAAAGCACCCGTGCATATCCGTATAAAACCAACGAATGTATGTAACCACAACTGCTGGTATTGTGCTTATAAAGTAGACCATCTTCAACTTGGTCAAGATATGGTTGAGAGAGATTTTATTCCTGAGAGTAAAATGATGGAGATACTTCAAGACATAAAAGAGATGGGTGTAAAAGCTGTAACTTTTAGTGGTGGTGGAGAACCATTTACCTATAGATATTTTACACAAACTATTAAAAAGCTTATAGAGTACGATGTACCATTTGCGTCTTTAACAAATGGTAGTAAACTAAATGGCGAAATAGCCGAGCTTTTTGCTCACAATGCTACATGGTTGCGAGTATCTATTGATGGTTATGATGATGAGAGTTATGCAAAAGCCAGAGATGTAAAGGTTGGTGAGTTTAGTAAAATCATCCAAAATATGAGAGGTTTTTCAGCCTTGGGTGGAAAGTGTGCCTTAGGGGTTAGCTTTATAGTTGACAGTAATAACTATACACATACTTATGATTTTGTAAAACTCATAAAAGAGACAGGTGCAAGTAGCATCAAGATCTCGCCTTGTGTTATAGCAAATGAATCAAAAGAGAACGATGAGTACCATAAGCCACTTTATGATGAGATGCAAAAACAGATACAAAAAGCTCAAGATGATTTTGAAGATGATAGTTTTGAGATATATAACTCTTACCATCTCTTTGGCGATGAAATGGACAAAACCTATGAGTGGTGTCCATTTATGCAGATACTCCCAGTAATAGGTGCGGACTTGAATGTATATCCTTGTCAAGACAAAGCTTATAACTTGGATAATGGCTTAGTAGGTAGCATCAAAGAAAAGTCCTTTAAAGATTTTTGGTTTGAAGATAAAGATAAGTTTTTTAAGATAAACCCTAGTTGTGATTGCAAAAATAGATGCGTGGCTGATGGGAAAAATAGGATGATATTAGATTATTTGAATGTTGATACTGAGCATTTGGGGTTTGTTTAGATGCCAAAGTATATTTTAAATGGTTTGAATGGTAATGTTGGTTCATTGTTAAAAGTTAAATTTACTAACTTTAGCCAATATCATAAAGATTTAATAACTAAAGATGAAGAGGTGTTTATACATATAGCAGCAAAGTCACAAGGAAGATACGAAGATATAGCAAGGTCTAACATAGACTACTTACTAGAAGTGATAGATTTTTGTAAAAAGAACAACATTAAGAAGATTGTATTTTTTTCTGCGATTAGCATCTATACAAAAGATGATTTATATAGTACTTCTAAATTACTGGGAGAGACGATACTAAAAGAGTCAGGACTTAAGGTTTTGGTTTTAAGACTTCCTATGATTTTAACTGCTGATACGACTAATGGGATTTTAAACAGAATTATTTATAAATTGACGAAAAACAAAAAGATTGTCCTATATAATGCAGATAGAAAATTTAACAACTTTATTGGTATAGATGACATTTATGACTTTATAATTAATTATAATTTTAAGAGAGATTATGAACTAGTAAATTTAGCTTCAAAAAAAGATAGTACTTTGTTTGAGATAGTAAAGTTTTTGAAATCTCTACTAAACTCTAAATCAAAAATAATTAAAAGTAAACAAGCAAATGATTTTTTTAATGTATCATTAAAAAAAGCAGTTAAAAAGTATGATTTTAAGCCAACTTCTTCAAAAAAAATTTTAGTTGAATGGATAAAGAAAGGAACTAAAGATTGAATAGATGCATACAAATATATAAATGTAATCACAATAAAAGTGTTCTTAAGGAATTTAAAAACAAATCTCAATATAAGTTTAAACCATTTTTTTATATTGGATGGTTTGAAAAATCTTATATTGTGTACAAGGGTTGATATGAAAAAAGCATTAATTGTCGGTGGTGGTTTTGCTGGATGTACAGCTGCATATATGTTAAAACAAAAAGGTTTTGATGTTACTATAGTTGAGGGAAGTAGCCAGTTAGGTGGAGGATGTAGAACATTTTTTCATGGCGGTCATCCATATACTTTTGGACCGCATCATCTACTTATAAATGAAGATGAGATGTTTGTGTGGGATTACTTTGAAAAGTTTGTAAGTTTAAGAGAGTTACAACATCATACCTTGACTTATGTAGAACAAGATAGGGAATTTTATACATACCCTATCCATGTTGATGAAGTTAGGACTATGCCTGATTATGAAAAAATTAAAAAAGAACTAGACAATAAAAGCGACATAAACAGTGCTACAAATTTTGAAGAGTATTGGTCTGCATCTATAGGAGATACTCTCTATGATAAGTTTGTGCATAACTACTCTGAGAAGATGTGGCAGATAAAAAACAACCAAGAGTTAGATGAGTTTGCATTTTCTCCAAAAGGAAAGACTCTTCAAAGTGGCTCAAAACAGTGTTTTATCGGTCAAAAAAAGATAGCATACCCTATAGAGCTTGATGGTTATAACAGCTATTTTGAAAAATGTGTAGAGGGATGCAATGTTATTTTCAACCAAAAAGTTGAGATTTTTGATCTAGATAACAAAAGAGTAAAAGTCAATGGCGAATACTTAAGCGGTGATGTTGTTATAAATACTGCATCACTAGATGATGTCTTTGAGCATTGCTACGGCGAGCTTCGCTATATTGGTAGAGACTTTCAAAAAATCATACTACCTATAGAAAATGCTTTTCCAGATCCTTATCATTTTATACATTATGCAGGAGATGATCCACATACTAGGATAGTAGAGTACAAAAAAATGACAGGATATAACTCTCCACACACTTTGCTAGGAATAGAGACACCTTCATTTAACAACAAGCTCTATCCATACCCTGTAAAAAGTGAGATTGAAAAAGCTACAAAGTATAAAGAGTTGTTCCCACAAGACTGCTATACCTTAGGTAGAATGGGGACATACCACTATGATAATATGGATATCATAGTTAAAGAGTGTATGAAGCTAATGGAGCAGATATAATGTTTAATAAAGACTATGAAGGAATTAATCTTGAATTTTACAAAAATGATTTTAGTAAGTGGTCAAAGAAAGATGAGATTGAATACAACAATAATGAAATAAGGTATAAAGAAAGATATAGATTTTTTCAAAATGCTTTTGACTATTTATCTGCAAATTTTATAATAGGAAACTACTTTGAATTTGGTGTTCATAAAGCCAGAACATTTAGAATTGCATTAAGTGAAGCAAAGAAAAAAGATATTGATAGTATGAATTTTTATGCATTTGATTCTTTTGAGGGCTTACCTGAAGCTTCTTCCTTAGATAAATTTCCTAATTGGGAAAAAGGTATGTTAAAAACTAGTCTAGAGTTTTTTGATAAACTTACTCAAGAACACAATTTATATAATGACAAAATACATAAAATAAAAGGTTTCTATAATAAGAGCTTAACAAAAGAATTATCAAATAAAATGCTACTAACAAAAGAAAAAGCATCTATTATATATATAGATTGTGATTTTTATGAGTCGGCTAAAGATGTGCTTGAATTTATCGTTCCTTTTATACAAGATGGCACTATTTTATGTTTTGATGATTGGAATGTGTATAAGGGACATCCATACAAAGGTGAAAAAAGAGCTTTTGGAGAATTTAAAACTAAATATAATGATATGTTTTATTTTGAAGACTTTTTAACAATTGGCTGGATGGGTAAAAGTTTTATACTCAATAAAAAATAATCAATCAACTAGGAGTATTTAAAATGCTAATCTTTCCAAATCCTTGCGCATCTAGTGAATATGACATTGTCAAACAACGAGGTCTAAATAGGTTTCCAATAAGAATGGACAATTACAATAAGTACAAATCTAACAAAATGGGGATAGCAGTTGAGAATCTACCTATTAAGCTTGATATAGAACCAACAAGCATGTGTAACCTAAAATGCCATATGTGCATAGTCTCTACAACTGGATACAAAGGGAAGCATATGAGCTATGATAGTTTTACAAATGTCATAGACAAACAAACTGGAGTCTTTGAACTGAAAATTCAAGGGCTTGGAGAGCCTTTTTTAAACAAAGACTTTACTAAAATGGTAAAATATGCAAGTGATTTAGACATATGGACGAGAAGCACAACAAATGCAACGATATTAGATGAAAATGACAATTATAAAAAGATAATCGATGCTAATATTGGAGAATTACAAATCTCTGTTGATGGTGTAAAAAAAGATACATATGAAAAGATTAGAATAAATGGTAGTTTTGACAAAGTAGTAGAAAATTGCAAGCTAATAAATGCTTATCAAAAAGAAAAAGGTGTTCAAAAGACAAGAATGTGGACGCTTCTTCAAAAAGACAATATTGAAGATTTATTTAATTTTCCTAGATTTGCAAAAGAGTTAGGTTTTGATAGACTTACTATCAGTATGGATGTAAATGGTTGGGGTGATGATGAATGGAGCAAAATCAATTCAGCGAAAAAAGTAGAGTTAACCCAAAATGATATTGATGAGTTGCTAAAGATAGCTAAAACATTAGATTTGGATCTGACATTTTGGGATATTTCTGTAAAGTACAATAAAGATAATATTTGTGAATGGCCTTTTACTAGATCTATGATATCTGCTGATTTACATGTTGTTCCATGTTGTATAATCTCAGATCCTAAAATTTTTACATTTGGAAATGTGGATGATTTTAACAAGATTTGGCATGATGTTTATCAAGAATTTAGGGAAAATCACTTAAATATTAAGATACCAGAAGTGTGTAAGTTCTGTTATGAAAAATAGTTGTCCTCTTTGCAGTAGTAAAAAAGTAAAAATAATATCTAAAGAGAAAAATATTGCATTTACTAATCTATCAAGTGAGTTGAAAAAGTTTATTTTATCCTATTGCAACAACTGTACTTTTATGTTTCAAAGCAGTGCTTATACCAAGAGCTACGACAAAAAGATAAAAAAGGTATATGAAAACTATTTTGTAAATCATACTTTTTTGTTTCCAAGAACAGATAAGACGATTATAGATTCGGTAGATTTTCTACTTCCTCATATAAAAGAGAATGCTTTGCTACTAGAGATAGGTTCTGCGAGGGGTGACTTTCTCTACCTCTTAAAAAAAAGGATTCCTAGTATAAATATTTTAGGCATTGAACCAACGCAAGATAAAGTATATATACCAACTATAAACTCAAGCTTTAGCGATGACCTCTTTGTCAATAAATTTGATATGATTGTAATGAGGCATACTTTAGAGCATATAAAATACCCTAAAGAGTTTGTGGAAAAATTAAAAAAAATATCTCATAAAGATACCTTAATCTACATAGAGGTGCCAAATATTGAACTAAATCTCAAAAACCTTACTGAAGATTTTGAGCCTGATCATGTAAGTTACTTCTCATTATATACTCTATCTAGAGTATTCAATAACTTTAAAATCATCAGCTCTTCTACCGAAAATTTTTTAAGAGTTATTTTCTCAAATGCAGGTACAAACAAAGAAAAGAACAAACCCAAGACTATTATGAACCCTAAAAAAAATATAGAAACTTTATATAAAAACAAAAAAAAGTTTTTTCAATATATGCAAAATGAAAATAAAAGTATTGTTTTTTATGGGGTTAGCCACTATTTTTATTTTTTAGCATATCAACTATCTAAGCATATATCTCTGAAAAACTCCTATTTTTATGATGATAACTATAAAGAAAATTTTGAGAAAAGATTTAAGCTAAAAAGAATAAGCTCTTTACAAAATACTATTGTAATACTTTGTAGCAATGTTCCATCAGTTCAAAATAAAATGCTTGAGAGTCTCAAAGGCATTGATTGTCATATTATAAAACCTTGGAGTAAAGTATAAAAACATCACTTGATAAAGGAAAGTTAAAAATGAAAGCTTCTATTGTCATTATCACCTATAACAGAGCTGATTTTATAGAAAAAGCATTGCAATCTGCGCTTAGTCAAGATTATGAAGATTTGGAGATTATAGTGTGTGATGATTGCTCAACTGACAATACGCAAGAAGTAGTGCATAAATATCTAGACAGTAAAAAAATACATTATCATAAAAATAAAAAAAACAAAGGACAGCTGGCAAATTATTTTTTTGCTCTAAAAGAGCTTACCAAAGGAGAATGGCTTTTTATACTGAGTGATGATGACTTTTTTGAAAATACAAACCATGTCTCAAAATGTATGCAATTTGCTCTTAAAAACGATGTAGATATGATACTAACAAACTCTAAAACTTATAACACTACTATCACCTCCTCTTGTCACTCGGATATTCACAAACACTTTGATTTAAAAGAATATTCTCCAGACACTTTAGTAGATACTTGGAAGCAATTTCCAGAGATTTTAGATAGTGCATGTTGCTTTAAAAAAGAGATATTTTTTAAAGGGTTTGGAGATAGTGCATTAGCTACCCCTGAAGAGTCTATGAGAATTTGTGAAGACCATGATTTGCTAATGATGAAAAATAGAGTCGGTTATCTCTATGATATTTCTTATGTTTTTACCATAGGGGGGCATAATTTAAATAAGTTTAAAGTTGATATGTATCAGTTTATAACTATGTTAAAATCTTTTATAAAACCTTTAGAGTATGCTGCAAATCACAACATCTTTGAGATGAGAGAACTAGAAGCTATATACCTAAAAAAGTGGGCATACTATAAAAGATGCGCTTCCTTTGTGGGTAAATATCTAGGAGATGAGTTCGATGTATTTGTAAAATATGTAATTGCGAACTATAACGATAAAAATATATTTGATTTAATAGAAAATAAAGCTAGAGAATACTCCTCAAAATTTCAAACAAGCATTAACTTAGATATAAATAAATTTAATAATATTAGTCATATTTATGATAATAAAAAATTAAAATTAGACGATGTTACAACTGCACTTATATATGGTACAAAGATTATGGGCATAGAAGCTAAAAAGTATTTAGCGTCTTTAAATATAGATGTAGTCGGATTTATAGATGACAATCCAACTTCACCCCAAATAGATGGCGTAAAAGTATATGACAGTTCGATTTTAAAATCTTTAAATGCTGATATTTATGTAATTGCAACAGGGAACTATCTATATATACAAAATATGTACAATCAGTTAATATCTAGCAACATAAGTAAAGATAAAATTATTACTATATGAATGAAATGGTTAAAAAGTACCTAGCTTACTATAAAAATAAATTTTTAAAGATGATAGACGAGGAGTCAAAATGAAAACTATCCATAGACTACAAGAGTTAGCTACTTTTAAAAAAATAGCAATTTATGGAGCTGGGCATGCTGGAGAAGTTTTGTACCATACTCTAAAAAACTTTTTACCTAACACTAAAACTATATTTATCATTGATGACTTTAAAACAGGAAAAATAGACAATATACCTATAATCTCAAGCAAAGAGCTCAAAAATCAACTGCATAATATTCAAGCTATTTTAGTAAGTGTCTTAATTAAAGAAGAGATAGAAAAAACCTTACTAAAGTATGATGTAGCTAGTTTTTATGTTAGGATAAACTACTTTCAAAACATAGAAGAAATTGACACTATCATAGATAAAAAAAATATCCATAAAACTCATAACTTTACAAAAAAAACTATTATGCATGAAAAAGAAAAAGAGTTTGAACTTGTTAAAAACTTACTTCACAAACAAGAAGACAAGGAGTTATATGAGTTAATATTGCAGGGTTGGTTAAATGATCCTATGTATATGGAGAAGTTTTTTTGCAACAACTACCACTCTATTGGCCGCCACTATTTTGAGTTCATAATCCCTCAAGCTATCTACACCGTCATAGAAGGTGGTATAGCCGATGGAACTAACACCATAGAGATGTTAAACACTTTTTCGCCTAGCTGTAAAATATATGGATTTGATCCTATTTTTGAAAAATACTCAAAAGAGGATCATAAAAGATATATCAAAGGTTCAAAAAGAGTAGAAATATCACAAAAAGGCTTATGGAATAAAGAGACACACCTAGCTTTCATAACAGATAAAAATTTAGCTCTCTCAAGAGTGGTTGAGGATCAAAGTTGTGATCATAAAAACAATATTGAAGTTACAACTATAGATAACTTTACTAAAGAAAATGATATAAAAAAAATAGATTTTATAAAATTTGACATAGAAGGGGCAGAGCTTGAAGCACTTCAAGGTGGTATTTGTAGCATCAAAAAAGATAGACCTCAAATGGCACTCTCTATCTATCATAAGTTTGAGCACTTATATGAAATTGCTCTTTTTCTTATGGAGAACTTAGAAGACTATACATACAGACTTGGACACTATCATTACGAACTAGGCGAGAGTGTTTTATATGCGATCCCTAATGAACTTTATGCAAAATACAAAGATAAGATAGATAGATAGATAGATAGATAGTCAAGGAAAAATATGAACAAAAATCACCTAAAATACTTAGTATGTCCGAAGTGTCATAATAAGTTAATTATAAACCAAATAAATGAGCTAGCTGAAGAGATAACCTCTGGAGAATTGCAATGTAGTTTTTGTAATAGCACTTACCCCATAATAAACTCAATACCTAGATTTGTACCTATGAGCAACTATGCAGATAGTTTTGGTATGCAGTGGAATATACACCATAGCGATCAGCATGACAGCCATAGCAAGGTAAATAGCTCGCAAGAGAGATTTGAAAATGAAACAAAATGGGAGAAAAACCTCAAAGGGGAGATTATTATAGAAGCAGGTTGTGGAGCTGGTAGATTTACTCAGTTTGCTACAGATACTGAGGCTATGGTTTTGTCTTTTGATTATAGTAATGCTGTAGAAGCTAGTTATAAACATCATAAAAATAAAGAAAATCTTCTCATTGTTCAAGCAGATATTTATAATATGCCTTTTAAAAATGATATAGCAGATAAAATTTACTGTTTTGGAGTTTTACAGCATACTCCTGATTCTAGAGAATCTTTAAAATCACTAACTAAAAAGTTAAAAAGCGGAGGTAAGATTGCCGCTGATAACTATCCTTTTTTAAGTACTACATGGTTTCATACAAAATATTGGGTAAGACCTATCTCTAAAAGAGTCCCGCATAAGCTACTATACTGGTGGTGTAAGCAACATGTTAAAGTGATGTGGCCTATATTTAAAATGAACAGAAAAATATTTTCGCCAAAAAGAGCAAATAGAATCAACTGGAGACTTTTAGTGCCTGACTATACCTCAGCAGGACTAAGTGAGGAGAGACTAAAAGAGTGGGCTGTTATGGATCTCTTTGATATGCTCTCGCCTGCTTTTGATAACCCTGTAAGACTGAGTACATTTAAAAAATGGTTTGAAGAGTTAGGCTACAAAGAGATTGATGTTCACATGGGCTATAATGGATGCGAAGGAAGAGGTGTAAAGATTTAATGTTTCATAGATTTATTGACTATATATCATATAAGGTAATCCCTTTTTTAACAGGAGAAGATAAGGCACCATATATCTATATCTCAAATATGGGTTATCTAAATCATAAACATCTTTATAACTCATTTATAAAGTCTTTACCATACTTAAAAGGTATATGTGCAGATATCGGTTCTGGAAATGCCATATACAAAAAAATCTTACTGCCTTATGTAGATGAGTATATTGCGGTAGATAAAAGTGATATTCATAAACATATGTTTAGCACCTCTAAAGAGAAGTTTGTAGATGCAGATATCAAAAACCTACCCTTTGATGACAACTCGGTTGATACACTCATTTTAACGCAGGTACTAGAGCATATAGATGAGCCATTTAAAGCTCTTGTTGAGATAAAAAGAGTTATGAAAAAAGATGCAACGCTTATCTTATCTGTTCCATTTATATACCAAGCACATGCTACTCCTTATGATTATTTTAGGTTTAGTGAATATGGTTTGCGAAAAATTTGTAAAGATTATAGCTTTGAGATTTTGGAATTTCATTATCAGGGGTACATAGGTACAACTCTAGTATCAATTTTAAATGGTTTTATATGGGAACAAGCAAGTAAAAATAAGCCTCTCAGAAACACTATCTTGTTGCCATTTTTATTAGTAGTTTTTACTTGTAACAACTTAATTGGTTTGTTTTTAGACATATTTAAAAACAAAAACTTTTCACCTAATTTCTGGCTAATAATAAAAAACAGATGAAAAAAATAGTAATTTTCACACAAAATCTAGATACAGGTGGAGTTCAAAAATCAGCCTCTATGCTTGCTAATTTTTTATCAAAGATTTACAAAGTTACTGTCATTTTAGCTGAAGACAACAAAGAGATAAAATATAATTTAAGCAGTTTTATAGAGATATACAAAATAAAAACTAAAAAGTTTGATTTAACAAAAGAAGATAGTGGTTTAAAGATTTTAAACTATAGAGTAGAACAACTAGATACTATATTGAACAAACTAGAGCCAGATTTGATTTTTAGTTATGAAGATTATAATAACATACTGTCATTATCTGTTAGTTCTAAGGCAAAAAGAGTACTATCTTGCAGAATTAGTTTAGCAAATGTTTACACAAAATCATCAAGAGTACATCTACTAAGTCCAGAGTTTTATTTTGAAAAAATCTCTACACTTTACAAAGAGGCGAAAGCTGTTGTTTGCGTAAGTAGGTTTATAAGAGAAGAGATACTGAGCATTTCAGATGAAATCAAAGCTATCAATATATACAATGGAATAGATCAAGCTAGAGTACTAAATCTTAGCCAGCAAGAAGTAAATCTTCATAACAACTATATCCTTCATGTTGGAAGACTCCATCCACAAAAAGGTCAAAAAGATCTTATACTTGCATACCATAAAGTTCATACTAAAATATCTCAAAAGCTACTTATTATCGGAGAGGGTTCACTTAGAAGTGAGTTAGAAGAGTTGATAAGCCGTCTTGGTTTGTCTCATAGAGTTTTTTTTATGGGAAATATAATTGAGCCTTATCACTACATGAACAAAGCAGACTTTTGTGTTATGCCATCATATCAAGAGGGCTTTTCAAATACTGTCTTAGAGATGCTTTTTACCTCAGCAGTAGTTGCTTCTAAATACGATGGTCATGATGAGATACTTAACGACTATGGAAATCTTTTTGATGTAGGAGACATAGATAGATTGTCTACCTTGATGTTAAAATATGCAAATGAAAAAAACACTTTAAAAGAGTTAAAAGATTTGCAAAAAAATGACGTAGCTTCTTTTGATGTTGAAAAAAGTATGACAAACTATTTGCATTTAATCGAAAGCATTATTAATGACTAAAATATTATGGAGTGTTTAGATGTGCGGAATAATTGGCTCAAACAAGAACTCTTTTAATCACAAAGATGTACTAGATTCTATTAAGCATAGAGGTTATGATAACCAATCTTTTATCTTAAGTAATGGTGCTTACTTTGGGCACTCAAGACTTAGCATCATAGACTTAGATGTTGAGGCAAATCAACCGATGGTTTTTGATGGCATTGTCTTAGTCTTTAATGGTGAGATATATAACTACAAAAGACTCATTCATGAGCATGAACTAAAGGTTAAAACTGCAAGTGATAGTGAGGTTATAATTCGCCTATATCAAAAGTACAACTTAGAGTTTTTAAATATGCTTGAGGGTATGTTTTCATTTTGCATCTATGATGAAAAAAAAGAACTCTACTTTTGTGCAAGAGACCGTTTTGGAAAAAAACCTCTCTACTACTTTGAAAAAGATGGCTCTTTTTATTTTGCATCTGAGATAAAAGCCATTTTAAAAATGTTGGAAAAAACACCTGAGTTTAACGAAGAAGCACTATGGCAATATCTAGCTTTTCAATCTCCTCAAGGAAACAATACTTTTTACAAAGGTCTTAAAAAACTCCCCGCATCTTCATTTTTGACATATCAAAACAATAACTTAAAAGTAGATTCGTACTACAGCATCGACAATATTTCAATCATACACACTGATGAAAAACAAATCCTTACTGATGTAGATATCTTGCTACACGAAGCAGTCCAAAAGCGTCTTGTTGGAGATGTAGAAGTGGCTACCCTACTCTCTGGCGGACTTGATTCTTCATTTATAACCTCACTTTATGCACAAAAATCAAGTCATAAAGTACATAGTTTTTCCATAGGTTATGATGAACATAAAAACTACTGTGAACTTGACTTTGCAAAAGCAGCATCCCAGTACATTGCAACACAGCATCATGAGTATAAAATATCTAGAAATGAGTACTTAGATACCATAGATAAAGTGCTTTACCATCTTGATGAGCCTATGGCTGATTCTGCTACTATTCCAACATATATACTCTCTGAGCATATTCATAAAGAGGGTTTTAAAGTTTGTCTAAGTGGCGAGGGAAGTGATGAGAGTTTTTTAGGTTATGACAACTACTTTAAGATGCTAGAGTATTATAAAAGTGAGCCTAAAGCTAAAGAGGAGTTCAACCTAACAAAAGAGTGGGAATACAATAACCGTAGGCTCGAAAACAGACAAGTTTATCAATCAAGTGGAGAGACTTTTTCTTATGCCCAACTCCAACAACTCTCATCAAAAAAGATAAACTATCCTCTTCATCCTTATGCTTCATCATACCAGCCTACTCAGTGGTTAACATATATAGACTTTAGCATCTGGGTATCTGAGGTTCTAATGACTAAGGTTGATCGCATGTCTATGGCTCACTCTTTAGAGTTAAGAGCACCTTTTTTAGACCATAAACTTGTTGAATATCTTTTAGCTGTAGATTCTAAGATTAAAATTGGTACTACAAATAAAGAGATTTTAAAAAAAGTAGCTAAGTCTTATCTACCAGACTCAATAATTAACAGACAAAAAAAAGGTTTTAGCTCGCCATTTATAGAGTGGTTATACAGTGGCTACGGTGTTGAAATTTTAAACCTCATTCAAGAAGTAAATAGCGAGATAGGAGTTTTTAATGATAATTTCATTATATTTTTGTATGAAGAAGGAAAAGATGGCAGGTTTAAGCAACATATCTACTCTCTTTTCTTGTTTTGTAAATGGTACAAAAAGGTTTATATGTAATGCAAAAATATCTTAACACTCTTAATGATAATGATTTTACTATTTTTAAAGAGATAGAGTCTTTAAGAGATAAAATCATCCAAGAAGATACAAATATAGAAGTACTTGACTATGGTGCTGGAGACCCAGATGATAACAGAAGTGTCCAAGAGATGAATCAAGGCGTCATAAAACATGTAAGCACTAAAGATTTATGTAAAATCGGTCTAAAGAATGATTTTGCACATCTTCTATATGCCATTGTCAAAAAACACCAACCATTAACTGTTCTTGAGCTTGGTACTTGTTGTGGGTTTTCTTCTATATATATGTCAAAAGCATTAAAAGACAATGGAACCATACATACCATAGAAGGTTCACCTCAAACAGCACAGATTGCTCAACAAAATTTTAAAGAAGCAAAATCTTTAAACATCAAATCATATACTGGCAGATTTAGTGATGTTTTACCAAGTATCTTACCAAAGATAGAAACTATTGACTTTGCTTTCATTGATGGGCATCACGATAGAGATGCCACACTACAATACTTTAAGAACATCAAACCATATCTAAGTGAAGATGCGATTGTACTTTTTGATGATATATCTTGGTCAAAAGGGATGATAGAAGCATGGGAAATTATAAAAAAAGACAACTTTATTAGTAGCTATAAAGATTACCAAAAAGTTGGACTTTGCTTTATGGGAAACGCTTAGTGTCTAAGATACTAATAACTGGAGTAGCAGGGTTTATAGGCTTTCACTTAGCTAAAAGGCTCTCTTATACAAAAGATGAAATCATCGGTATAGATAATCTAAACAGCTATTATGACCTCCAACTTAAACATGACAGACTAAAAGAGCTTGATGGAGATAGCTTTAGATTTATCAAAGCTGATATTACTGATGTTGAGCTCATGAAGTCTATTTTTGAAGAACATAAATTTACTAAAGTTATTCATCTAGCCGCGCAAGCTGGTATTCGTTACTCATTTAAGCATCCAAGAACTTATGTAGATGTAAATATAGTAGGAACTTTTAATATCTTTGAGTTATGTCAAGCTCACAATATAGAACATACCTTATATGCTAGTTCATCATCTGTATATGGAAATAATAGTTCTGAAATTCTATCCGCAGATGACAAATGTGAATCACCCATAAATATGTATGCAGCATCAAAAAAGAGCAACGAGTTAATGGCTCACTCTTATGCATCGCTTCACAACATGAAGATAACAGGACTTCGTTTTTTCACAGTATATGGTCCATGGGGTCGCCCAGATATGGCACCCATGATTTTTGCAGATGCAATAGATAAAGATAAAACCATCAGACTTTTTAATCATGGAGATATGTATAGAGATTTTACATATATTGATGATATCATTGATGGTATATTCTTAGTTTTAACAAAAGAGTCTCAGGGGAATTACAATATTTTTAATATAGGAAACTCAAAGCCAGTCTGTTTAAAAGAATTTACACAAATTATGCAAGATAAGTTCAAAAAAACTGCTAATATAGAGTATTTACCAATGCAAAAAGGTGAAGTTTATAAAACCTATGCGGATATCACTCAGATGCAAGAGATTTTTTCTTTTAGACCTAAAGTAGAGATAGAAACAGGAATAGAGAAGTTTATAGAGTGGTATAAAAATTATTACGAGGGGACATTATGATTTGGTTTGATTTAGTAACCCCAAAATCAGTTCTTTTTTTTGAACCTATAATAAAAGAGATGCAAAAACAAAATATATCTATATTTATTACTACAAGAGGTGGGGATGGCTATAAAGAAACCATTGAACTACTTGATTTGTATCACTTTGAATATAAACATATAGGCAACTTTGGCGGAAGTAGTTTAAAGTCAAAGTTTGAAGCATCTATAGATAGACAGATGCAGTTTATGGAGTTTATAACACAGCACAACATTGAGAGGCTTGTCTGTTTATCATCAGTTGATGCTTGTCGTGTTGCTTTTGGTTTGGGTATTCCTATCATAAATTTTTACGACATTCCTCTCTCAGACCATACTACTAACTTCACAAAAGCACTTCCACAAGCTAGACTCACTATTCCACTCGCTACTAAGATGTTTAAACCCTTTGTAGTGCCTGACAATGTCATAGAGAGGTTTGGACTAGATAAGATACAGATCTTTGAGTACAACTTTATAGATCCACTAATCTGGCTACAAAACTTCAAATATAACTTTGAGTATGTAAAAGAGATCTTAAAAAACTACAAGATGGACTATACAAAATCTACTATAGTTGTAAGAGAAGAGGAGTATAAATCTAGTTATGTAGATAAAAAGTACCCTATTTTGTATGAAGCCATAGATGAGATCCAAAAGCTCACTAACTCAAACATCATAATTATTCCACGATATGAAAGCGAGTATCTTCAAAAAGAGTTTCCTTTTGCTATTGTTTTGGAAGAAAAAGTTGAAATTCAACACTTACTAAAATTTTGTGATTTGTTTATAGGCGGTGGTGGAACTATAAACTCTGAAGCTTGTTTTTTGGGAACTCCAACCATCTCTACAAGAAGTTTCATAAGTCACTATGACAAGTATCAAATAGATAACAACCTTATGGTTTGGGTAGAGACTAAAGAGGAGTTGATAAAAAAAGCCAAACTTCTTATAGGGACTAAAGTCGATACAAGCCCAATAAAACAGATGAGCATCGACATAGAAGATATCATAACAAATATTTTAAACTAATCCCTATCTCTTAAAATAATATCCACAAACTCTCTAACTGCACCGTCACCACCTTTTAAAGAGAGTTCAATGATGTTTGGGATGCTTTTTATGATTGGTATTGCATTTTTAGGACAGGCACAAACTCCAACTATCTCTAAGAGCTCTTTGCAGTTAATATCGTCTCCTATATAAGCAACTTCCTCAAGAAGTATCCCCTCTTGTTTACAAATCTCTTTAACGGCTTCTAGCTTACCTTTATGTTCAAGTCCTTGATATAGGTAGTCCACTTTTAGCTTTTTAGCTCTATTTTCTACTATTTTAGTCTCTTCACTGGTGATTATTCCTGTCTTTATACCTGCCTTCCTTAATAGCTCAAAGCCCTTGCCATCGTGAGTGTTAAACTTCTTTAACTCCTCACCATTTTCACCATAGTACATTCCTGCATCTGTGAGCGTACCATCTACATCTGACAAAAAGAGTTTGATATTTCTTTCTTTAACATACTTAAAAAGTACATGCTCTCGCATATACTCCTCAGCTATTTTCCAGTCAACTTTTTCATCTATCTCGATGGAGTTATAATCTTGCATCTCATAAAAGTCTATGTCTGAACTTAGACGGTTTTTATCTCTTAAGATATTAGAAACTCTATTGATGTAAAAAGCCCCATTTTCAAGCATATAACCATCAAAATCTTGTCTTCTAGGACGATTTTTATAGTCATAGTTTATGGGTACTCCATCACTACTCCAAAAAAATCTTTTATCTCTAACCACACTTAAAAGAGAACTTTTTTTACCCTCTTTTAGCTTTTTGATGCCACCATCAAAATCTTCACTCTGAGTGATTGGCGAAGTTGCTTGAACGAGCATAAACAAGTCTTCATCCTTAAACTTGTGTTTATTTAAGAACTCTAATATTACGGCTTCTGTTGAAGAGCTATCTTGTGCATTTTCTTTATCACGCATATATATTTTTACTTTTAAAAAACCAAAACTCTCAACCACCTCACTTATTTCTACGCAATCAGTAGCAACATAGACTTCATTGATATAGCTAGAATTCTCTAGCGCAAGTAAGTTCCAGTATATGAGGGGTCTACCACAAAACTCTTTTATGTTTTTAAACCTTATGGCCTTACTTCCGCATCTAGCTGGTATAAATGCTATGTTCATCTTTTAACCTTTTGATATTTGGGCTATAAGGGTATCTGTTTTACCCATAGAAGCTAAAGAGTCTTCATAAGCAGCACTTAGTGCTTCTGAGTCTAAAAAACTACCCCACTGCTCATGTCCGCCAGCTCTATTTTTACTTAACCAGTAGAGATGGTTTGAGAGTGGATAACGTTGCACATGCTTTATAAAATCAATATCAAGCCCGCACTGCTTAACTAACTCTTGAAGTGTTTTAGCATTAAAAAAATAAAGGTGACAACTCCAATACGTAAACTTTGAAAAAGCCTCACTCTTATAAAGCGTTAAAAGGGCATCTTCTGAATTTGGCACTTCTATAATAAGTTTTCCACCATCTCTTAGCTTACTGGTTAGCTTTATTAGTGTCTCTCTTGGACTATTTAGGTGCTCTAGAACATGAAACATCGTTATAAGGTCAAAATCTCTATCTATTTCATCTATCTCTTTAAAGAGTTTTATATTTTGCTCTTTGTAGTGAGGCTCTATAGCCTTTTCTAGCTCTATAGCGCTAACACTCTTGGCATTATCTTTTACATACTTTAGGTAGCCGCCATTACCACTTCCAAAGTCTAAAATGTCTCTGTTTATTATAAGTTGTTTTGTAAATTTATAGCGTCTTTCATCATCTGCATCTGTCTCATTTATCCATCTTTGTAGATCAAAGCTTCTATGCATATTTGACTCTTCATAAAAGCCATCTTTTACATGAAAATTGTCACTAAGATAGACTAAAGAGCAATCAAGACACTCTAAAATCTTTAACTCTTTTTTGTCTCTCACTTCACCATCTCTAAGCTTAAACTTATCACTACCGCAAAGATAACAAGACATTTTACTTTCTGCTTTTTAGTTTATCACGTTGAACTTGTTCTATTGGAAGAATCTCACTATTTTTAAAGGTAAGCGCCTTGTGTACAGCGCCCAAATCTCTTACAAGCCTTCTCATGCCATCAGCTTGCAGAGATGCCGCGTGATCAGTTCCTTTCCAAGTTATATCTTTAGTGAAATGTCTCTCTATCCATCTAGCCCCCAGTGTATAAGCTGCAACATCTATTGATATTCCTAAGTGATGCCCTGAGAACCCTATTTCATTTATCCTATCTCCATAATTTTCATAAAGCCAGTTTATCTCTAATAGTGAGACATCCTCAAAAGGAACAGGATAACCAGAAGTACATGAGTATATAAGTAGCCTTGTTTTTGCTTGAGCAGTCTCTTCAAAAAAACTAACTATCTCCTCAACCTCTTCTCTTGTTGTCATCCCAATAGAGAGTTGTACTTGACCTTTAAACTCATCGCGAAGAACTTTTAGCATCTCAAAGTTGTTGTTGCATGCTGATGGAACTTTCAAAAATTCAGGATTAAAACTTATCATCTCTTTAGCACTACTAGCATCCCAAACAGAGGTAGAGTAAACAACACCCAGAGAATCACAATACTCTTTTAGCTCTCTATGCTGTGCTACATCAAACTCTAAAAATTCTCTATGTTCACCATAAGTATCACCGTAAGAGTTTTTAGGGACTGGATGCGGTGCATCGTATTGTTCTTGAGTTAAAAGCTCTTTGTTGTTTCTTTTTTGAAACTTTACATATTTAGCACCGCTCTGTTTTGCCAAGTCTATAAGCTCTTTTGCAATACTCATCTCACCCTTGTGATTGCATCCAATCTCTGCTACTACTTTTGGTTCTTTATAGTCATAGTTAAACTTCATCTTTATCCCTACTTTCTGTTGTACTTATCTCTATATCGGCTAATATCATCTTCTGCGAAATACTCATCTAAGGCTATCTTAGCCTGTATATTATAAGTTTGCTTCTCATAGACCTTATTTAGCAAGTTTCATACCATAAAATAGGATTAGTTTGTTATAATTGGGGCTATATTACAAAGGAAACTGTATGCAAAAAATAGAAGAAATAGCTGTACTAAACTACCAAAATAATATGGATTATTTTCAAAAAGAACATAATCAGCTCTATAAAAAACTTCTTGCATTAGAAACACTTCTTGAAGATGGGACATATCCTCAAAAGTATGATCTAGAATATAAAGATAGCTATTTTGATGTTATAGAACTCGCTTCACAAAGCTACCTCTACAAACAAAATTCTGAGATCTACTCAGATGCTTTAGCTTCTCAGATAACTTTTAAAAAGAGTGACCAAGTCTTTGAAAGTTTTTATAAGTTTGACTTTACTCAAAAAGCTCTTGAAAAGCTTGAAAGAGAAAGTGCACTTACTACCTATGCGACATCTGCACCAATCATGCACTATCACAGCTCAAATGTAGATTCATCTATGCATATGAATGAGATACAAAAGTTTATATTTATTGGGTTAGGCTTAGCTTTACATCTACCAAAAATTATAAAAAAAACAGATGCAAAGCTTATCCTGATAATCGAAGATAATATCGAGCTTTTTCGTCTATCTCTCTTTACTTGCGACTATAAAGGGGTCTTAGATGGTCGCTTAGCCTTTTTTTCTATAGGAGAAAACAACAGTGAATTTATAAATACATTTACAACCTTTTACTCCAAATCATTCGTCAGAAATTACCTTTTAAAATTTTCACTCTTTTCATCTGCCTATGAACACAAGATAAAAGATATCCAAACTCGTTTAGTCTCAAGAACCGAGACAAGCTACCCTATAGAATATCTTCTTTATAAAAATATCACTATACTCTCAAGACTAAAGGAAAACTTTAAATTTCTAGAATTATCAAAAAAGACGCAAGAACAGTTTTTCAGCGATAAACCGATGTTAGTTCTAGGAGCTGGTCCCTCTCTATATGAAAACATTGAATGGCTTAAAAACAATGCTCACAACTTTGTTTTAGTAGTCGTCTTTGCTGCATTAAAAACACTTTACAAACTAAATATTAAACCGGATATTGTTGTACATATAGATGAAAAAATCACAGAGACAGTAAATCTTATAAATAGTTTTAAGGACTTTGATTTTGTGCAAAACTCCATCTTTGTCTTTAGTGCTTCTGCACCTGATATACTCTTTGAGACATTTCAAAAAGACAATATCTACCTCATAGAAGATCGCACAAAGTATAGACTTGCAAATACTAGGCTAGAGTCTGCTAGTGTTGGAGAGACGGCTTATGCTATATCTCTTATATTTAATGCCAAAGAGATATATTTGCTCGGTCTTGATTTTGCTCTTAGTGATGATGGTAGTACGCATGCAAAAGATCATCACAATGTAGCTTCACTAGACACTTCAACTGCACATGAGGTCCAACAAAGTCTTTCTATTGACAAAAGCACTCTTAGTGTAAGGGGAAATTTTAGAGACAAAGTCACTACAACTCCTCTTCTCTTATCATCCATTCCAGTATTAGACAAATACACAAAAGAGTTAAAATCTAACGGGCAAACTGTTTACAACCTTAGTGATGGGGCATTTCTTGAATCTACTTTACCACTAAGAGTTAGTGAACTCTCCATAGATGCAAAACTCGATAAACAAAGTTTTGTCTTTGCTTTAAAAGAAATATTTGACAATTATAGTTTAAGGGAATTATCACCTCAAGAGAGACAGCAGCTTAAAAACACTTCAGTGCAACTAGACGAATTTCACTCTCTTATTGACTCATTTGAGCAAAACACATCATCAAACAAAGATGTTTTTATACAAAATTATGCAACTCTTATGCAGAGTATAATAAGCTCACAAGAAAGTGAACTCAAAGAGTTATTAACTATCCACTTTTTAGGTTTAGCTCCTTATATTTTTGATATTTTTAATTCAAAAGAGCTACAAAATCCTAAAAGACATACAAAAAAATTAAAAAAAGTTATAGCACTTCAACTAAGAAGGTTGCTAGAACCTTTTGAAGAAGCGCTTAAAAAGGCTTTAGAAGAGATATAATAAAGTCTATTATTGCAATAATTTAAGCGCATTTTCTAAAAAATATGCAGCATAGCTAACGCTGCTTACTATAAATTATTGCTACTGTAGTAATTTAAGCACATTTTGTTGAACAGCGTTAGCTTGACTCATAGCGTATGATCCAGACTGAGCTAAAATATTGAGTTTTGCAAAACTTGCGCTCTCTGCTGCAAAGTCAACATCACGGATTTGAGATTCTGCCGACTGAACATTCACCTGCGTTACAGAGATATTTCTAATGGTTGATTCAAGCTGATTTTGAACCGAACCTATATCTGATCTAGTTTTATCAAGCTCTTTTAGTGAATAGTCAGTAGTTATAATTGCTTTTTCAGCATTTTCTCTGGTCGTTACATCTATTGTTCCAAAATTATTGGTTAGATCTGCATTGGTTCCAGCTGCTGTAGTATGTCCTACGTTAGTACCTGTCGTTACAGTAAAATCGCTACCTGAGTCTAAACGAACACCGAATGCTGGAATAGCTGCTGTTGAGGTAGAGAGCTCATAGGAACTAGCTCTAATATCTACGCCTGCTATTTGTGCTTTTGCATTAAATGTATCAACAACAGCTTGTGCCATTGCTGAACTGGAAATTGCTCCACTTGAAGGGGTTATAGACCCCGTATCAACAACTTTTGGGGCACCTGCTCCACTAACTTCAACAGTTAATTGCCATGCAGCTGGAGCTGCAAGAGCAGTCTGTGCAGCAATTGCAGTTCCCTCAGCTAGAGCAAACTTACCTACTTTTGCCGTCTGAGAATCATCTATAGAAATCCTTACAGTCTCACCAGCGTAAGCACCAATATGAAACGACTTGTTTTGAAAAGCACCATTTAAAAGTGTTTGTCCATTAAATGAAGTAGTCGTAGCAATATTTTGAGCCTCTTCCATTAGTCTGTCAATATCGGCTTGAATGGCTGAACGAGATTGTAAGTTTTGACCATCAGATGCAGCTTGAATAGCTTTCGTTCTAATGATATTTGTTATATTTATATACTCATCCAAAGCTCCATCTGCTGTTTGAGCAACACCGATACCATCATTTGCGTTCATGATAGCCTGACCTAACCCTTGGGCCTGTTGACGAAGTGAATCGGCGATAGCCATACCAGATGCATCGTCTGCTGCCTTGTTTATTCTTAAACCTGAACTTAGAGAGTTAAGACTCTTATCTAGTCCTAAGTTAGTCATACTTGCATTTCTATGTGCATTCATTGCTGCAATATTTGTGTTTATTCTAAATCCCATCACAAATCCTTTTTAGTGGTTATTTGTATGGTTTAAGCAATGAGTGTTCCAAAAATTATAAGAAGAGTTTAAAAAAGAGAGTAATTCACTCCCAAGCAAACCTTGAGAGTGAGTTTTTGT
>CAYWVG010000005.1:0-33406 GCA_964461645.1 uncultured Sulfurimonas sp.
GTGGAAGTATTCGTGATGATGAAATCATAGATGCTGCAAATGAGTTTGGGATGAGCCTTTATTTTTCTGAGGTAAGACACTTTTTACATTAAGGTTTTCTCTTACTTTTTTTCTTCGTAAAAAAAGTAAGCAAAAAAGCTCACTAACAGTTTCGAGCCCAGCTTCGCTGAGCTCTGCAATTGTTAGAATATGACACAAAAACTTGGTTGAAGATAACTTTTATAAACTCTGTAATACACAATCACCTTGATTGACATCCACTCAACTCTTATGATATAATATCGCTTAGTTAATCTAACAATTATAATACAAAAGATAGGAAAAAAACAAATGGCTAAATCATTATATGAAACTCTTGAAGTATCTGAAAATGCGAATGAGAGCGAGATCAAAAAAGCATATAGAAAGCTTGCACGTCAGTATCATCCAGATGTAAACAAGGATAAGGGTGCTGAAGATAAATTTAAAGAGATAAATGCTGCTTATGAAATACTAAGCGATAAAGAAAAAAAACAACAATACGATAGACATGGCGATAACATGTTTGGTGGCCAAAATTTTCATGATTTTTCTCGTTCTCAAGCTGGTGGTAGTAGCGATTTGGATGAGATCCTTCGTCAGATGTTCTCTGGCGGAGGAGGCTTTGGAGGCTTTGGTGGTGGTTCAAACCCTTTTGAGAGCGGAGGTTTTAGCAGAGCTCAGCAACAACCAAATTTAGATATTGAGACAAGCGTTACTATACCTTTTAGTGTCTCTATTCTTGGCGGTTCACACTCTGTTTCAGTCAATGGAGAGAGATTTGATATCAAAATCCCAGCAGGGGTAAAAAGTGGCGAGAAGATGCGTGTTAAAGGCAAAGGTCATGCTCAAGGCGGAAGAGCGGGTGACCTATTTTTAAAGATTAGTGTGGCTGCAAATCCAGAGTATATAAGAGAAGATGATGACCTGATAAAAAACTTTGATGTTCCTCTCCATGCTGCACTTTTTGGAGATAAAATTTCTATACAAACATTAGAAAAAGAGATAAAACTAAAAGTTCCAAGCAACACTAAAAATGGACAAAGATTCCGTGTTAAAGAGATGGGAGCGATGAACAGAAAAACTAAAGTTCGTGGTGACTTGTACCTTGAAGCCAACATAGTATTACCTAAGATTGAAGATCTTGATGAAGATCTGATAAAAGTTATGAAAGAGAAACTTCCAAAAGAGTAAATAAAAACTCCCAAAAAGTATTTTTCGTAGCTTTTAGGTATGCTAACCAATGGCATACTCCATGCTAAGTGGGTTGCAAGGGACAATTTGTCCCTGCCATTTAAGCGGACGAGTTCGCTTGAATGAATAAATAAAATAAAAAGGAAAGATTATGATTCATAAGTATGATGAACCAGTTTATCTAATTAGCATTGTTGCAAAGATTTTAGATATACATCCGCAAACTTTAAGGCAGTATGAGAGAGAAAATCTTATATCACCATCACGCTCTAATGGCCGCATAAGACTATATTCTCAAAGAGATATAGATAAGATAAAACTCATATTAAGATTAACACGTGAATTAGGTGTTAACTTAGCTGGTGTGGATATTATATTGAGATTAAAAGAGAATGTAGATGATATGGAAACAGAGATAATAGACTTAAGGCACAAGGTCTCTCGTGCACAAAACTCTCATGCAGTATCTCCAGATAAGGCACTAGTAACTAAAAAAAGCATTTATGAGATGATTATATTTAAGTAAGACTACTCTTTTAATCTCTTTACATTTGCTCCAACAGCTTCTAACTTCTTCTCAAGTGCATCATAACCACGGTCTAAGTGGTAGATTCTATGTACATTTGTGATGCCATCAGCGACTAAACCAGCTAAAACAAGAGCGCTTGAAGCTCTTAAATCAGTCGCCATTACATCAGTTCCGCTTAGTTTTGTGCCACCGTTTATAGTTGCTACATTACCGTTTAAAGATATATCTGCACCCATTCTTTGAAGTTCACTCACATGCATAAACCTATTTTCAAATAGTTTTTCTTCTATGATGGATGTACCTTTTGCTTGTGTTGCTAGAGCTAAAAATTGTGCTTGCATATCTGTTGGGAATGCAGGATACTCTTGAGTTACAATCTTTACAGGTTTTATTACTTTTGATGGGTGGATTGTGATGGTGTCTTGTGTGATTGTAAATCTAGAGCCCATCTCTTCAAGTTTTGCTAAAACTGAGCCTAGGTGCTTAGCATTTACATGTGTAAGGGTTAGTTCAGAGCGAGTGATAGCTCCAGCACAAAGATAGGTTCCAGCTTCTATTCGGTCTGGAATAACTGAAAACTCTTTTATCTCAACTAACTTACCATCAGTACCAGAAATCTTTAAAACAGCAGTTCCGATGCCTTCAATATTGACACCACTTGCATTTAAAATCTCACAAAGCTGAACTACTTCAGGTTCTCTTGCAGCATTTACAATAGTTGTCTCTCCGGACGCAAGTGCTGCTGCCATAACAATATTTGCAGTTCCCGTTACTGTTATCTTATCAAAAACAATCTCACAACCTTTAAGCCCGTTTGGCGCTACGGCATGAATATAACCAGCTTCTATATTTATCTTTGCACCCATCTGTTCTAGTGCTTTTAAATGCAAATCAACTGGTCTTTGCCCAATAGCACAACCACCTGGAAGTGAGACTTCACAATGTCCAAATCTAGCTAGAATTGGACCTAAAACAAGGATAGAAGCTCTCATAGTTTTTACTATGTCATATGTTGCTTTAGTTTGATTTAACGTTGAAGTGTCAACTATTACTCTATCGTCACAAAACTCACAAGTTGCACCAAGATTTGATAATAATTTCAATAGTGTATTTATATCTGCAACATGTGGCAAGTTTTTTATATTTACACAGTTTTTTGCAACAATTGTCATCGCTATTAGAGGAAGAGAAGCGTTTTTAGCACCTGAAATTTTTATGTTTCCACTTAGAGATTTAACTCTTTTTATTTGTAAATAGTCCATTTATATCTTTTATATTTTATTGATGAATTATATCTAAATTTGTTACTTGTTTGGTGTAAAGTTTTGCACAAAGCTTATTAATTCATCTTTTGTTATAGGCTTAGAAAAGTAATATCCTTGAAGTTCATCACAACCCATCTCTTTTAATAAGTCTACATGCTCTTTAGTCTCTACGCCCTCAGCAACCGTTGTAAAGCCAAGAGAGTGTGCCATAGAGATTATAGCATGAACTATCGCTTTATCATCCGCATCGTCGATAATATCCAAAATAAAAGTTCTATCAATTTTTAGGCTATTAATTGGGAATTTTTTGAGGTATGACAAAGATGAATGTCCAGTGCCAAAGTCATCTATAGCTATGGTTACGCCAGTTTTTTTAAGTTCATTTAATATTCTAAGAGTATTGTTGATGTTTATCATAGAGAGAGTTTCTGTTATCTCAAACTCAACTTGAATAGGATTTACTTCGTATCGCTCAAGCATGGTCGACACAAAAGAAATTAGTCTTGGATCTTGAAACTGTCTAGCAGAGAGATTAATTGCAATTTTAAGTCCACTTAGACCTAATCTATTTAGATCTTGTAGTTTAGAGATTGATTCTTCAATTACGATATTTCCAAGCTCAACCATTAGCCCTGTGCTCTCTGCTATATGTATAAAATCATCAGGCATAATGATTCCTTTAGTTGGGTGGATCCATCTTACAAGAGCTTCTGCTCCTGAAATAAATCCATTTTTAGTATTGATTTTTGCTTGATAATATACCTCAATCTGCTCTTTGTTTTTAACTGCTTGAGTTAAATCTTGCTCTAAATGAAGTTGTTTATCTACAAAATTTCCCATACTCTTTGAATAGATAGTGTAACTATTTCTACCACTATTTTTAGCTTCATACATGGCAGTATCTGCATTTCTTATGAGCTCATCCGCACTTTCACCATGCTGTGGGTATAGAGCTATTCCCATGCTCGAAGTTATGTAGAGTTGATGTTTACCAATATCTTGTTTGCTTTGAAGAGTACTTTGAACTTTCTCAGCTATTATATAAGCATCTTTATCTGATTTTATTGATGGTAAAAATATTATAAATTCATCCCCACCTAGTCTTGATAGAGTGTCCGACTCTCTTAGGTGGAGTTGTAATATTTTTGCTATATGTATAAGTAACTCATCTCCAACACTATGTCCGAGCGTGTCGTTTATGAGTTTGAAATGATCAAGATCTAAAAACATAACTGCAAGGCTTGTTTTATTTCTTTTTGCGTGTTGAAGTGCTTTTTGCATTCTATCTTGAAGTAGTGTTCTGTTTGCAAGCCCTGTTAGTGAGTCATAATAAGCGAGTCTCTCTATGGTCTGTTTATTTTTTATATCATTAGATATATCCATAGTTACTGCAGTTATTCTTACATGCCCACCTTGTTTTTTTCTAACTTTTCCTTTTGTTTGAACAAAAATTTCATTTTTATTTTGAAGCATGAGTGCATATTTTATATTAAACTTTGATCCATTTTTTATTGCTTCTGCTAGAGTGTCTAAAACTCTTTTGGCGTCTTGTTTTGAGATAAAAGCTAAAAAATCATTCCAAGTTATAATAGTTCCAAACTTCACTCCCAAGATGCGATAGACTTCATCACTTAGGGTTAAACTTTTCTCTACTACATTGTATTCCCAACTTCCAATTTTAGCTAATCTTTGTGCTTCTTTTAGGTGTGCTTCTTTTTGTTTGATTGTCTCATTTAATTCTTTAGTGTTTTGTATATAAGATTTTAGTTTTTTAACCATGATACCAGCAGACTTACTTATAGTACCTATCTCATCATTTGTGTCTATACTAACGATGCTAGCATCTATATCATAAGGGTTAAATTTTTCAAGTGATTTGGCGAGATGTCTGAGTTTTTTTAAAGAGTTGTATAATAAAAAGCCAAGAAATATAGTAGCAAGTGCAAAGGCAAGGACACCACCGATAAAGTACTTATAGAAGTTTTTCATATATGCTGTATAGGAGTCATTGGAATATATAAGCGTAACGCTAGCTAGTTTGTTTTGAGTGCTGATATTAAAGATATCTTTAGTAGATTCGAAGTGTTCTTCTGCTTTTAATTTTTTGATGGATTTTTCTTTTTCATAAACTAAAACAGGCCTATCAATGAATTTTGAGTCTATTTTAATAAGTAGAATCTTTTTGTGTTTCAAATGAACTCTGGCTATGACTTCTAGCTTGTCAAAAGATTGGTTTTGTAAAGTAGTAATTAGCTCTGAATGAAGTTTTTTCTCTATTGAATCTATCTCTTCATTGACAAGGTAAATATAACCATCAGAGAAAGAATCTTTAGCTATAAAAAATATAAGAATTATAAAAATACTTGATGATACAAAGAGCAGACCAAGAGTTTTAAATGTTAAAGAAGTAAAGGATTTTTTCATATATAACCAATCTAGTGAATCCTAGGATTTTACTGTTTTATATATAAAAGAATGCTTTTTTGTTATACTACTAATACTTTTAACTGATGTTACACAAAAAACAAAGTTTTATGGCCGGGATAAGATGTTTTTTGCAATCCAAATAACCTGAATAAGCCATTGCTAAGCATGCCTAAAAGCTACGAAGAACAAATTTTTGATGCTTGGTGGATTAATATTTTAAAAAGAGGATATAAATGAGTTCGCCACTAGATAGACTAAAAAATCTAACAAATAAAATATCATCTTATGAGACAGCTAGAAAAGAGAATCTAAAAATTTTACAAAAGCTATATAAAGTGTTAGAGATAGATAAAAAAGTGAAAAGTTTTAAAGATCTTTTTGATTTTAAAGCTATAAACCTTTCAGGAGCATCACTTTTGGCTGAGAATTTAGGAGAAATAAAAGAAGGAAAATACCTTCAAATTCTTGCAATAAGCTATGATAAAGAAGCGATTAAAAAAAGTACAAATACATCACTAGCTTATTTCGGAAAAGTTGATAGTGTTGATGGCAAAATAAAAGATTTGGTAGTTGAGTTTATAATTAGATATAGGTTTGAGAAGAGTTTTATGACACTAGAAAATTATTATGACATGATTAGAGAGTTTGAAGTTGATGGCTAGATTTTACTTTTTTTTGTGGTTTAGATGGGCGGTGAGACTCACTCTTTGTAGTGTTTTTTTTGCATCTGTACTTTCACTTATAGTTACGCTTTATATCTATATTTCGCAAGGAATGAGCGCTTTAGATGCAGAGGTAATACAAGCACTTTCGAAGGTTTTTGGTTTTTGGTTTGCTCTGTTTTTAAATGCTACTTTACTTTTAGCACTCTTTAGAGGAATGAAATATCTCTTTAACACTTGCATCTATGGCTACAAACTAACTCTTCTTAGTTGCGTTGCAAAAGAAGAGCTAAAAGTTATTGGCTATGGAGATCTACTTAGAGTTTGGAGAAAATGGTTTATGCTTATGATCTGGCTTGTAGGCTCTTTTATGATACTCTCTTTAATTTTTACATACCTTTTTAGCTCTTATAGCGGTGTTTTTGAGTGGTTCAATATCTACTGGTTATATCTTTTTATCTTAGCAAGTGGTTATCTATCTTTTATCTTTATGTCGGCTAGATGCAAAAGAGTTAAGGTTAGTAGATGCTAATCTTTTTAGATACAGAGACAACTGGTTTAGAGCCGAGTGACAAGATATGCTCTATCGCAGTTGTATATAAAGAAGATAGTGAAGTAAAGAGCATCTACGAGCTTGTAAATGAGGGCAAGAAAATCCCGCCTTTGGCATCTAGTATCAACCATATAACAAATGAGATGCTAAAGGGTTGTCCAAAACTACATGATACAAAAGCCTATCAGTTTTTACAAACTCATAACGATATAAATACAACTATAGTTGGACACAATATAAGCTTTGACCTTAAGATGCTAGAGAGTGCAGGATTTGAGTTTTATGGCAAAGTAATAGACACTCTTCGCACAACAAGGCATCTTATAAAAGAGTGCGAATTTTTCTCTTTGCAGTTTTTAAGATATGAATTAAAGCTCTATAAACAAGAAAAAGAGCCAAGAGTTGCTCACCATGCACTCAGCGATGCTATGACTGCAAAGAGCCTTTATGAGTTACTTTTAGAGTTAGCAGATGAGAGTGAACTTGTAAGACTTACAAATGAAAAAGTTCTCTTAGAGAAGTTTGAGTTTGGGAAATATAACGGCAGATATATAGAAGAGATAAGCATGAATGACAGAGGCTATTTGGAGTGGATGCTAGGAAATATAATAGATTTAGATGAAGACTTACGCTATAGTATCGAATACTTTTTACAAGGAAAAGCATGAAAGTTGCGGTTGAATGTAAATCTCCCTTATTGCAAAAATCATTAGAAATCTTTTTATCTTCGCATCTAAGTTCCATAAAAAACTGTGATATAGTTGTTCGCGACCACAAAGTTTTGGGGGATGAAAGAGCGTTTTATATCTCCAAAGATAGTGATGGTGATCTGATAAAACCATTTTCAAAATCAAATCTAATTATGGCTTTACAAAAAAAATACAAAGCTATAGGTTCAAAAGCTCATAGCTTAGATGCCAGTGAAGAGAAGTTGGATTTTAGCATCTTACAAAGACGCATAGAGAACTTGACAAAAGAGTATCAAGACAATCTTTTAAAGGTAGTTAGAGCATTTTATGAAAGATAAAAATACAAAACCCATCACCAAAAAAATAGTCTCAGGAAAATTTAAAAACAAAATCTTAAAACTTCCATCAAAAGCAACTACTCGTTCTTCAAAAGCCATAGTGTTAGAGTCTTTTTTCAATACAATTCAGTTTGATATCATAGATGCTACCTTTGTAGAAGTTTTCTCGGGGAGTGGCTCTATCGGGCTAGAGGCTTTGAGTCGCGGAGCAAAAGAGATAATCTTTATGGAAAAAGATAGAGATGCTATTAAAGTTCTAAAAGAAAATATAAAGCAGACAGATGCAAGTGCTTGTGAAATCTTTAGCGGAGATAGTTTTTTAAATATGAAAAGCGTAGTCTCAAAACTTATGAGAAACTCGCAAAAAGCCTACTTCTATATAGATCCGCCCTTTAGCATCCGAGAGGGAATGGAAGATATTTATGACAATATGATAAAGATGATAGCTTCAATCTCTGAGGAAGTGGTAGAGCTTATCATTATAGAGCATATGACAGGTTTAGAATTACCAAAGAAGATAGGCTCTTTTGAAGTTCAAAAGAGTAAAAAATTTGGAAACACCACACTAGCTTACTACTCTTAAGTGTAAAATAAATCTTAGGAAGCGAGGTTTTAACCTCGTAGATAAAGCTTATAAATTGCCCTTTACTTTAAAACCACACAGCACAAGCTCATAGTGGAATAAATATTGCTCAGACCTAGTTAGTTAAAAGGACTACTATGAAAATATTTTTACTTCTATTACTTACACTTAGTGCTATTTGGGCTACAAAAATCAATGATGTCGCAAATATCGTGGGTGTCCGTGACAACCAGATTATCGGTTACTCACTTGTAGTTGGTCTTCAAAAAACAGGAGATGGGACTACTTCAAAGTTTACACTCCAGTCCATCTCCAACATGTTAAAAGCCATGAATATTGACATGAATCCTATAGATATAAAATCAAAAAACGTTGCTGCTGTTGTTGTCACTGCAAACTTAGCGCCTTTTGCTAGACAGGGAGATAAGTTTGATATCACAGTCTCTTCCATTGGAGATGCAAAGTCACTAGAGGGCGGGACGCTTTTGATGACTCCACTTAAGGGTGTTGATGGGAAAATCTACGCACTTGCTCAAGGTCATATTAGCATCGGTGGAAAAAACACTAGAGGGGCTGGGAGTGAGTCGCATCCAACAGTTGGTATAGTCTATGAGGGTGGATTTGTAGAGCGAGAGATAAATATAGATTTGTACAACCAAGAGTATGCAAATCTCTCGCTAAAAGAGTCAAACTTTAACAATAGCGTCTCAATCCAAAAAGCGATAAATGAGTTTTACAACACTCAAGTTGCGGTTGCAATGGACCCAAGAACTATCCGCCTAAAAAAGCCGCAAAACAAGAGTATGATAGAGTTTTTAGCTGAGGTTCAAGATATAGAGATGGATTATAAGCCTAAAAATAAAATCATCATAAATGAGAGAACGGGAACTATAATTGCTGGGGTAGATATAAAGGTAAATCCTATAGTTTTAACTCATGGAGACATAACTATAAAGATACTTGAGCAAGACGATTTATCTCAACCAGAGGGCTCTTTAGCGTTAGATAATGATTTGGTCATTGGACTAAATCAAAATGAGCTTTATACAAAAAGAGGGACCACAACTGTAGCAAATGTTGTTCGTTCTCTTCAGAAACTAGGAGCTACACCAAAAGATATCATAGCTATACTCGAAGCTATGAAGAGTGCTGGAAGTATCTCAGCACAACTAAAGGTAATGTAAATTTTATGAGAGGGGAAGATAATGTATAACAATTCTATAAATGCACAAGCGCAGATGATGTCTAAAAATATGAATATTCCTAAGATAAATGAAAATTCTAATGATGATAAGTTAAGAGAACAAACAGATGCATTTGAGTCTGTCATACTTAAGATGCTGATGGACAATGCTATGGAGAGTGAAAAAAACCTCTTTACTGAGCAAAATGATCCTGGTGAGAAGATTTACAAATCTATGTATAGAGACGAGCTTGCAAAAGCAAGTGCTGGTGGATTTGGTTTTTCACAGATGCTTTATGACTTTTTGAGCGAAAAACGCTAGATGAAAAGTTGAAGTATTTTTAGATTTTGTCGATATAGATTTAATTAAGAAAAAGTCTATATGACAAAAAAGGAAGAGTAATGATTTCTCAAATCAATAGTTCTGCCATTCGCAGTTCATACGCTAGTAATTTTGGTGAAGCAAAAGAAGCTGGTAAAAGTACAAACATAACAAAACAAGGTGATACAAGCAAGATCGAGCGTATTAAAGAAGCGATTGATTCGGGCGAGTATAAAATCAACTTAGGTGAACTTTCAAAAAAGATAGCCGAAGAGTTACTTTAGGTACAAAAAAGACAGGAGTTAAGATGTTGTCTCATCATTTACAAGGCGCGTTAGCTGATTTAAGAGATTTAATACAAATTACAGAGTCTGATATTTCAGATATAAAAGAAGCTAAAAACGATCCGCAATTTGATAGGTTGTCATTAAAAGAAGAAAAACTAAAAAGTTTTGAGACTAAAAAAGCTATGATTGACCATGAGATATCCTCTTTAATGAGTAAAAATCCTGATATGGATCTCCCAGAACTTCTAAGTGAAAATCAACACAATCAATTAGATGAACTAAAAATAGAGTTAAATAAGCTTAGGGATGTAAATAAGCACTATGCAAGACTTGTTTTGGTTGTTAGTAATTTGTACAACAATTTTTTAGAAAGAATAGTGCCAACAGAGATGCAAGGTTACAACAAAGTTGCATCTAAAAACTCAACTATTTTACAAGTAAGAGCATAACATGGCATCTATATTTAACGCACTTCATATTGGCTATTCGGGCTTACAAGTAGCTCAAACAGGTATCAACACGACAGGTCACAATATTGCAAACGCGGAAGTTGAAGGATATAGTAGACAAAGAGTTGTAGCAAAAGCTTCTACTCCGCTTTCTACATACCCTGGCAATGTGGGTAATGGCGCAGAAGTTCAGGATATAAAAAGAATTTTTGATAATTTTGTTTTTGACAGATATAGCGCAGTATCTAGAGATAAAGAGTTTAGCGATTTTGAAAAAAAGACTCTAGATGAACTCTCGACATATTTTCCTGAGATAGATGGTGTTGGTATTAAAGCAGATTTAACAAAGTACTATGATATGTGGCAAACATTTGCTGATAATCCTGACAATGATGCGATAAAATTGGCACTTATAACTCAAACAAATACGCTTACGCAGCATATATCACACACACAAAATCAAGTAAAATCTCTTCAAAGCCAATTGAATGATCAACTCGGAGTTAATATAAATGAAGTTAACTCCATAGCTCAAAAGATAGCGGCTATCAATAAGTCTATAGAAATTGCGGAAGCTGGCGATACATTTACTGCAAATGATTTGAGAGATCAAAGAAATGTTCTAGAAAGAAACCTATCTAGACTTATAGGTGCAGAGGTTAGTTCAGGAACATTAGAATCAAGTATGCATATAGATAGCTCATCAAATACAAAAACTGGGAGCTATAGCATTCACGTAAATGGCTTTAATATTGTAGATGGAAATACGTATCACCCTATACATATTTCTAATGAGAACAATCAAAATGGTTTTTATCAGGTAGCTTATGAGAGGCAAGATGGTGTTTTAATACCAATGGCCGAAAAAATAACTGGCGGAGTTGTCGGTTCAATTTTGAATCTTCGCGGTTCTTCTATTGATACAACCAGTGGTATGCCCACTGATGGAGTTATCCAAAATGTTATATCTCAAATGGACGCCTTTGCAAAAGGACTTATAGAATCAACAAATAATGTCTATGCAAGAGGTTCTACAAATAGGATGGAGTCAAATGAGATAACTCTAAATCCTACAAACTCCATAATGAATACATTAAATATAAATGCAGGAACATTTAGTGTAGTAGTGTATGACGTTGATGGAAATATAGCAGCATCTAGAGAGATAACTATAAATGAAGCAACTACAATGACTGGAGCGGTTGGATCAAACTCTATCCAAGGACAACTAGAAGCACAAAAAGATGATAATGGTGATGGTAACGCAAACAATGATATAGATGATTTTATAAAGTTCAACTGGGCAACATTTAAAAATGGTAAAAATGGAATGGAACTTACTCTTGATACGGGTGCAGAGTCAAAAGGTTATACATTTGCTATTAACGATACTATAAAAAATGACTCTTATAAATCAGGAACTAATTTTGCAGGAGCTATGGGATTAAGCAGATATTTTGATGGAGATAGTGCTCAAAATATAAAGTTGAACTACGCAATAGCTAACAACCCTACCTTAGCAAGAGCTGGACAAACTCCTGCATCTGGAGATAATGTTGTGGCACTCAATATGGTTCAGCACCAATATGAGAAGTTTGACTTTAAAGTTGGCTCTAAAAAGTATGAACTAACAAGTTATGCTATGTTTGATTTAACAGCTACAGATGTTGGTAGTAAAACCATGGCAGCAACTCTAAGAAATGAGACTATTACAACACAATTTAGAGCTACAGAGATGGAGTACAATTCAGTTTCTAAAGTTAGTATAGATGAGGAACTCACGAACCTAATCAAGTATCAAACATCATATGGTGCTGCTGCAAAAGTTATCACTACAGTAGATCAGATGATGAATACACTTCTTGGCATCAAACAATAAATAAGATGCCAAAGTTTAGCATCGCAATCTTATTTTGCGTATTTGCTTTTTCTTTTTTAGGCTCTTTTTTTTATGGAGTTGATGCATACGCATTAGATAGTAGCTCTATCCTTGTTTCTCCATCACTAGAACATATTTTAGGGACTGATAGGCTAGGCAGAGATATCTTGGCTAGACTTATAGAAGGTGGAAAAATCTCGCTAATCATTGGTGTGGGTAGTGCCTTTATAGCATCTATGATAGGCTTGATTCTTGGCTCGCTTGCTGGTTATTTTAGAGGAGCAGTTGATAAAACTTTTGTCATAATAGTTGATCTTTTTTTAACATTTCCAACATTTTTCTTACTTTTAGCACTTGTGAGTTATGTAAATGCTTCAGCATGGGTTTTGATAGTTATCATCTCCATCACAGGCTGGATGACAACTGCTAGACTTATCCGCTCAGAGAGTTTTAGCATCACAACTCAGCCATATATAAAGATACTCAATATTGCAAAAATTTCTAAGATAAAGATACTTTTTAAATATTACGCACCTCTTTTGGCTCCCATCTATTTTGTAAGTTTTACTTTTGGAGTTGGTGGAGCAATATTAGCAGAGTCAGGACTTAGTTTTTTAGGACTTGGCATCGTAGCACCTCAGATGAGTTGGGGTACTATTTTAAGCGGAGGAAAAGAAGTTATAGAAATAGCTTGGTGGGTTAGTTTTTTCCCAGGTCTTATGATATTTCTAGTAACCTTTTCGCTTATAAATATTTCTAACTATCTTCAGCAGCTTACAAATCAAAAACAAATTCAAAGCTAGAAGAACAAAAAAAAGTAAAATAAAAGAGTAATCAAGATAGACTCTAATTTTAAAATATTGCAAGGTTTAAAAGGTTTAATATGTCAAATAATAAAATAAAAAAATGCCTCTTTCCAGCAGCTGGATACGGAACAAGATTTTTACCAGCAACAAAAGCTATCCCAAAAGAGATGCTCCCAGTTCTTACAAAACCACTTCTTCAATATGGTGTCGAAGAGGCTATAGAAGCAGGAATTGAGACAATGGCTATGGTTACAGGAAGAGGAAAAAGAGCAATTGAAGATCATTTTGATATCTCATATGAGTTAGAACACCAGATAAAAGGGACTTCAAAAGAGCACTACTTAACTGAGATACGAGATGTTATTACAAAATGTACATTTTCATATACAAGGCAGCTTGAGATGAAAGGTTTAGGACATGCTATATCATGTGGAGAGACACTTATAGGTGATGAGCCTTTTGCAGTTGTCTTAGCAGACGATTTGTGTGATAATGAGGGGGATGCGGTCCTCACTCAAATGGTAAAACTTTATGAAAAGTATAAATGTAGTATCGTAGCAGTTCAAGAAATTCCTCTAAAAGATACAAGCAAGTATGGAGTTATCGCAGGTGAGATGATAGAAGAGGACATCATAAGAGTTAGCGATATGGTAGAAAAACCCCAACCAGAAGATGCTCCATCAAACTTAGCTATCATAGGAAGATACATTCTCACCCCAGATATTTTTGACATCCTAAGAGAGACAAAAGCTGGAAAAGGTGGAGAGATACAGATAACAGATGCACTTCTTACTCAAGCTAAAGAAGGCGGAGTCTTAGCTTACAAATTTAAAGGCAAAAGGTTTGACTGTGGAAGTGTAGATGGCTTTGTAGAAGCTACAAATTATTTTTATGATAAACAAAAGAATGGATAAGGAAGTGATTGCGCAAGCATTGTTTTACTAGATAGCAAAGCGACTTTTACTTAGAATTTCACTTGGTACTAAGTAAGAAAAAATATCCCAGCACTACAAAAAATACAGAAGGGGCAAATGCTAGCTCTCCGCTAAGGAGATCCTTTTTTTTGCTTATTAATGACAAAAATAGACTTACTATGGATGTTAGTAAAAACGAAACAGCCATCACTGTGAAAAAATGGGTAAAACCTAAGAAAATTGCTGTAAAAATCAACAATTTTATATCGCCAAAACCGATGCCGCCTTTTCTGTGGAGCATATGCATAATCCAGCTAATAAAATATAAAAATATTGCACAAACTATAGCTGTACTTATTGCATTTATAGCAGATATATCATCCCTAAAGATAAGATATATCAAGGCAATAACTAAGCCTACAATAGATATTTCATTAGGAATTAAATTGAGTTTAAAATCAACTATTGCTGCAATAAAAAGTAAGATAAAAAATAAAAAATAAAAAATTGAATCTACACTATATCCAAAATTCCAATATACAATAAGTTCTATCAAAACCGAAAATATAATTATAAAAAAATAATAAAAGGGTATACCTTTTTTCTTATTTTTTGCAAATTCAATTCTATTGGCGATTAGATATCTACTTATATAATCAACAACAAAAACCACACATATAGTGATGATTGTGAAAAAAAATAGTTCCATTATTTAACTAAAGTTGCTTTATAAGCGTAGCTGTGCACAGTTAAGCTTGTTTCGCCTAAAGAAATACCCAATGTTTTTAAAGTATTAGCAAGAATTGGTGAAACTAAACTAGAAACAGTATCTGAAACTACCGTTTTTACAAGGGTTGTTAATGCTGACTTACCAAGACCAAGGCCTAGGCCCAAAATATTGACTTCTAGTTTCAAATTATCTAAAAGGGATGATATAAGAGTTGCAGTTAAATCATTAGTATCTGCATAAGAAGATTGAGTTTCTGGAAATGGACCTTCATATGTGAATGTATCACTACCCCCTTGTGCATCTGCAAATGCTTTAGCTCTGACCTTAAGAAGCAGTAGGTTTACAATATTATTATATTTAACATCCTCTGCTTCTAGGGGAGTTCCTGTCCCATTAAAAAAATTGTTCTTATCTACGCTTCCTAATCCTAGCGTTACTAAAGATTGAGTAGTGTCAAAAACAAGTGTATCTTCCTGTATATCTGTTAGGGTTACAGTTTGACCTCCAAGACTAGAGTAGAGCGAAAGATTGAGTACATTTCCTAAAGAGCCAAGGCCTAAAGCATTGGCATCTAAAGATAATTGAACTGTAGCGGCTTTAAAAGAAGAGCCTTCTTGCATTATTTGCATTGGAGGTGGATTGATTATCTGTAAATTTAGTCCAATATCACTCAAGAGGGGTATAGAAATATTTGTAGAGTTTGTAATCCCTGTTTTACTATTAAATAATTCTATTGCTGTAGTAACTGCAGAAAGTAAACCTATATCTGCTCTAGCAAGTCGTTCATCTCCAAGATTTAAATTAATAATATCACCCATCTTTAATTTAATATCACTTAGTATATTTGCATTAAGTACACTAGTTTTTATCAAATCAAGTTCTGCATCAACAAGAGAGTCTACCCCTAATGCTTTCATGTAAAGATCAATAACCTCGGCGAGTGATATATCAGTATCTAGTAGTTCTTTTGTGCTACTAGAGCCTAAATGGACTTTTGCTAAATCCATAAATTTTACTAAATCAACTTTTGTTTGAATTAATTTATTCCAGCCTCCAACGCTTAGGTTTAAATTGCTATCTAACATTCCACCTAAAATTGCATTAAGCAGCGGTGATTGAGTTGAATCAACAGAAGCGATACTTGAGTCAGCGCTTACGACAGCAGCTGTTTTTTCAAGCGTAGCAATTGATTGTGCTGAAATAGTGTTTGCTTCTTTTAGAAAATAACGCGAAAAAAATGCAACTTCATTTTTTTGTAAACGAACTCTAACAGCGTTACCAGTCTCATCAATGCTAAAAGTATCAGTTTCTTTAACCCATATACCTCTATCTATAGAGGTTATTGAGTCGTTAAGCTTATTTTCGTTTAAAATATGTGTGGCTATTTCATTATGATTAGCTAGCTTTCTTACACCAGCTAGTGCTGCGGCATCCGAAGCATATTGAAGTCTCTTGTGTTCCGTATATAGTATGCCTCCATCTACAACAATCATCGTAAAACCTATAATTACACTTAATGAAATTGCTGTTAATATAGCTATCCCACCATGCTCTTGATTGAATATGTCTTTAATTTTATTTGTAGATTTCATCTCTTTTGCCTTATATTAATAGTTGAGTTCTGTGTCTTCTCTTTGAATTTTGTTTGGGACAATTAAAATACCTAAAGTAGGAATTATGGGGGTATAATCAAGAGTTACATTAAGATTGATAGAACTTAATCCATCTTCCATATCATTGATTGTTGCAACTATTTGAGTTTTATCTTTCGCATAAGCATATTGTTCAAGGATTTCTCTAGCTTTACTCTCTGCCTTAAGTACCCTATTCTCACTACTCATAGCACCTACTCTCGCACCAATACGAGCACTTTCTGCTACCTTAAAAGATGTCGAAAAATAATTTCCATATTCAATAATACCAAGCAGGATTGGTAAAAAAATAAAACTAAGGACAAAAGCAGCTTCTACTGCGACAGATCCTTTCTCTTCTTTATGCTTAAACGCTGTCATTTAAAATTCTTTTTATTGCTTTAGCTGATGGTTCAAAGTGTGTCTTAGCTGAAAGAGATAGACGATAATGTTTTAAAGCTCCTTCTAAATCAGCATTTTGCTCATACATCTTTGCCATTAAATAATATACTTCGTGAAGAGGTAAGCGCTTCATGAGTAATATTTTTGCTTCTTGGTATTTTTTTTGTAGCATATATACTTGCGCTAATTTTTGTACTATAATATCTAGCGCTGCAAGCCTATACGCAGTATGTAAAACATTTTCAGCAGAAATATAATCTTTCTTATGTATATAAATTTCAGCCTGCTGCATATAACAAGCAGGATTAGTTGGATTTATAGCCACTGCTTTATTTATAAAAGTAGAAGCTTTATCAATTTCACCAAGTTTCATATGGGCAAATGCCATTGCCATAAATACAGCAGAATCAGTACTGTTTAATTCTATGGACTTGTTTAAAGCGACGATAGCTTCTTCATAATGAGATAATGAGTTATGCGCATTGCCCTTGTAGTACCAATAAATATAATCTTTAGAATCTTCAGACATCCTTTCTAATGTTTTCAAGGCAACATTAGGCAAGTTTGCCTCCATCGCAGTTTTAACCGCGATATAATTTGTTTGTGCAAATATATTTATTGTGTAAAATATAATGCTTGTGATGGCTACATTTATTTTCATACTATTATCCTATTGTGTTTAATATATTTATAATGACTGGATAGATAACTAAAAGAATTATTGATGGTAAAAAACCAAAAACGATCGGTACAGCAATTAGGACAGAAGCCTTTGATGCTTTTTCCTCAGCTTCTAGTACCCTCACCAATTGAAATTCATCAATAGATGTGCGGATAGAGTCCTCTATGGCTATACCTAGTTGATTTGCTTGAGCAACAGATATAAATATCTCATTAAGTAGTCTCGCATCTTTGTACTTTTTTAAGACGACGATTGCCTTTTCAAGCGGCATGCCGCTCTCCATTCTAAATAAAACTTCTTTTATTATATTTGCTATACTAAAATCTGCCTTTTGTAAAGAAAAATAAGTTTGTTTTAAAGAGCCATATACAGATCCACCAGTTTGCATATGTAAAAGAAAATGAATTGAAAAATATACAGTTTCTAAATCTATATCCATTTTAGCGCCAAATATTTTTTTTATATGACTATATAGTTTGTTTTTTACAGCCATATAAAAAAATGTTATGTTTTTCGAATTTGATGGAGCTTCTAGTAAATCATTTCCTCTAGTTTTATTGGATGTTTGAATAAACTTCATCGTAAAATAACTAAGTATTGTAGAGAGTAGAAATGTAATTAAAACGCCTATTATCAAAATAGTCACAATTAGCTCCTAATTAAAAATTTGCCTAAACCTAAACCAAAAAGGTAAAATCCTACAACATAGTACACACCGTTACGCCCCTCTGGTGTTAAAAAAATAGAAAAATGATTTGGGTTTAAATAGTAAACTGCACCGCCTACTATAAGTGGTATAGATGCAAGAACATACAAACTCATTTTGCTCTCAGACAGTAACGTGTCTACCTTTTTTTTACTGAGGTACATCTGGCGAAATTGTGATTCTAGCATTTCTAAAGCTACTATAAAATTACCTCCACTTTTTGTGTGTGTATCTAAAACTGACATCAATAAAGAGAGTTGAGCTATATCATAAGATTCCACCAGTTCGGATGCAACAACACCTATAGGTCGACCAGATACACGGCTTCTATACAAAACAGATGAAAAAATTTCACGTATACTTTTATTTGGTGAATATTTTGTAAGATTCTCTAATGTTTTTTCAAGTGTTAGCCCTGCTTTTAGGGAACGACTCATCATCACGATGGAGTTTGGAAGTTCTTGAATAATTCCATTAATTCGTTTTTGTTTCTCCTTAGACTTATAAATAATCCATAAAACTAATAGCAAAATAGCCACAATATATTGTTGCACAAATAATAATATCGTCACAGTTATAAATAGGCCTACCATGAGTCTCTTTAGTTTTATCCAATGTATTAATTGCAAATATTTATTCGTAAATAAATTATGTGATATACGAGAATCATTTTTTTGATTTAAGTAATCAGTTGAAAATAAATCTGTAGAATTAATTGTCTGTATATTTAATCGAGTAATCACAGTATAGGTTACTAAAGCTGTAAAGATAAAAACAAATAATATAACTATCCAAAGCATTTTAGGACTCCTTTAAAAAAACATTTTTCATGCGTTCTTTACTTATTCCAGCACCTTGAAGTTTTTCAACAATAGACGGTAAAAAAATGTTTTTTACATTTTCAAAATTATTACCTACTGTTTCTTCAACTGTATGTGAATTTGCTGAAAATTTATAAAAATCTTCTATAACATACTCTCCATCACTTCTTTGCCCTATCTGTGATATTGAGACTACGCGCCTCTCTCCAGTTATATATCTTGAGAGATAAATTACAATATCAATGGAGCGGCTAATGATAGCTCTAAGAGTATGTTCACTCACCTCGTAACCAGATAACATAGCCATAGTCTCGAGGCGATAAAGAGCATCTTCAGCAGAGTTGGCATGCACCGTTGTCATTGATCCTGAGTGCCCAGTATTCATTGCAGAAAGCATATCCCAAACTTCAGAAGATCGTATTTCACCTACAATAATTCTATCTGGACGCATTCTAAGTGCATTGATTACCAGGTGTCGTTGTGAAATTTCACCTTTACCCTCAACATTCGGTGGTCTAGTAATTAAACTTACAACATTTGATTTGTTGATGTTTAATTCTAAAGAGTCTTCGATTGTAACTATTCTTTCATTCCCAGGGATTAGTTTACCTATGGTGTTTAATAATGTTGTTTTACCAGAACCTGTAGAACCTGCAACGATAATATTTAGTTTTCCATCAACACATAGCTTTATTAAATCAACCATATCTTTAGTTAACATCTTTCTTTTGATTAAAATAGACAAATCTGAAATTGATGAATGAAACTTTCTAATTGATACTGATGCAAAAGCAGATACAGGCGGAATAACAGCATTAACTCTTGAGCCATCTGCTAAATAAGCATCTACGATGGGTGAACTCTCATCAATCCTTCTTCCTGCATTTGCAGCAAGTTTACGAACCACATGCATTAAATACTCATCATTTTTAAAGTAAACATTAGTCTTTTCTAATTTACCTTCTCTCTCTACATAAACGTTAGAAGGACCATTAATGAGTATATCAGAGATAGAATCATTTTTTAAAAGAGGCTCTATTGGCCCAAAACCAAAAATATGTTCTGTTATTTCATCGATAATTTTTTGTTTTTCATAGTAAGTTAGATTAATACCCTTAAGATGTGATACTGTAATCGTGGTTATATCATTTCGAATTTTTTCGATATCAGCTAAGTCTATCTCTTTAAGCGTAATTGTTGAAATAATGACATCTATAATATCTTCTTTTACTTTTTCTTTAAAAGCAATAAGTTTATTCATGCCAGATTTAGGAGATCTCATTTTTACCTCTATCAGGCATTAGCTCTATTAAAATTTTTTGTGTAAAATCCTTTAGAGTTATTGAGAGCTGACTTCTATCATCAGGAAGTGCTCTTCGCTCATATTCTGCAGCTGACACTGCTTTATAATCATTAGGCATAGAGTAATCGACTTCTCTACCCATAAATCCTTCTAGTTGATTTATTATTGCATTGTTTTTGTTTTTTTCATAACGATTAAGAACGATTCTGCAAGCATCTTCTTTTCCTATCTCTTTAAAGATACTGAGCAATGATAGTGTTACTCTAACTGGAATAATTTCCTGAGTTGTGACTAAAATAATGCGATCAGCAAGTTTTGCTGCACTTAAGAATGCTTCATCTATAGCATGTCCAAGATTAAAAATTGTAATATCATTTAAAAAAGATATTTCTGAAAATACTTTTAGGAAATCTTCTTCTGTTGCTCTTGCTTCTATACTACTATGACTAAATCCACCAGATGGAATAACAGTCATTTCATCAATAATATTCATCCCGAGCAAGGAAGCATAGTCTTTTTTTTGGGATTCATAGAACTCATTAAGCAGATCATTTAGAGTAAACATTCTGTTTTCTTTTGGTACATTAAATCTAAAAAGAATATCATCCTTATATCTATCACTATCCACAACTCCTACTTTTAAACCTGCATACGCCTTTTTAAGCCTGTAAGCAAGATTTGATGCTAGAAAAGTTGCTCCAGAACCACAGCCAATAAAAGCTATATTTTTAGAAAGTTGTTGCTTAATGCCATTATGAATTCTAAGAAGATTTTTAGAAACTTCCTCTAAATTTTTACAAAAAAAGAAATCATCAACTCCAGCTCTAAAGATTTTTAAGATATCTTGAGAATCTTTAGAACACATGCTCAGAAAATATAATGGGAGTGATGGACGAATTTTTCTAATAAGCTTTACTAAGGTTATTAACTCTTCGTTTTTATGCTCCTCTATTAAAACTACAGGATCAGATGAGGTGCTCTCAAGTAACACAAGCATCATCTCTATTGAATATATTTTTTTTATTGGTAAGTCAGATATGTTGTTTTCTGAGACAACATCTTTTAAAAATAGTTCATTTCCATATAATAACACTGCTACACCTCTTGTTATTTATGCGATTTTTTGTAAAAACTACCGAGTAAATATTGATCCCAGTTATAATCATAATTGTCTTCTTTTCCTAAGAGTTCTTCAGACGCATTTTCTGTCACAATAGTAGGTCTTATTGATATTATAAGCTCAAGCTCTTCATAGTCACTTTTCATTTTTTTAAAGAAAGTGCCTATAAATGGAATATCTCCTAAAACTGGAACCTTATCTTCTATATTTTTTTGTTTACTAAAAAGTAAGCCACCAATTAAAAAATCTTCTTTATCTTCAAGTGTTACTTCGCTTTCAACATTCCGTGTATCTATTGAGGGAATACTTAATCCAGAGATGACAACACCATTATTTGGATTTGTATCACCAACTTGCGCCATCAGTTTGAGGCTAATTTTTCCATCTTCATTTATTTTTGGAAGAAAATTAAGCTTAATCCCATACTCTTTCCATGTAACAGTAATCGCATCACCAGTGCCTTGAGGGATAGGTACAGGAATCTCACCACCAACAAATAACTTTGCCTCTTTCCCATCTTCTGCAATTGTCGAAGGTGTAGATAGTGTCTTGCTCATACCTTTAGATTCAAGCAGGCTTAAGATACCGCTTACATCCCCAATACCGAACATGATTTGAAATGCTTCGTGAAATGCAGGAGCCATACTTGCTCCTGCTGCACCTTGAGCAACATTATAAGAGCTTAGAGTTCCAGCTGATGCAACGCCTAAAGAGCCACTACTACCAATACTTAGTAAGTTCATACCAGCAGCTTTCATTTTGGTCCTACTAATTTCAATGATTTTTGCTTCAAGTTTGATTCTGCTTATTTGTTGAAATTTCACTAAATTAGTTACATTTCCACCAAGGTTTTGAGCATATTGCAAGATTGCATCCATGTCATATTTGTCTCTTACAGAGCCCTTTAATACCAAGGTATTTGATTCATCTAGTAACATAGACACAGCTGAATTTGGGAAAAGGCGATGCAAATCATTGTTTATTGCTTCAAGATTGTAATTTTGCTTATAAACATTTATTTTCCATGCTTTTTTATCTCCATTATTTAAAAGTAATAGTATTGAAGAGTAACCTTCGCTTTTACCGCTCAATACAAGATAGTTCTCTCCTGCACTATAAGTTGTTGTTACCTTTAAAATATTTGGATTGCCAACAATAACTTTACCTTTATTTAACATTTTAATAAGTTTAGATTCCCCTACACCAATTGACAAACTATCATCATTTACAATTGTTGCATTTTTAGTTACTTGTAAGTTTTTAGGATGTGTTGCATTTTTTAACTCTAAAATTGTTTCTGGACTTAAAGACTTTTGAGTAAACATCATTTTATCTATGATTCCATCAAAACTTTGGCTCTCATCGAAGCCGCTGCCTAAAATGTCTTGTTCTTGACCTACAATTAAACCGTTTGGCTCAATTTTAAGAGTTTTAAATGGAAGATTACATGTTCCAGATTCAATACCATTAAGATAGATTTTATTAGTACTCCCTTCTCTGCTCCAAGTTAGAAAATGCCAATTATCATCTGCTATATCAGGAATAGGGAAGTAACATCTATTTCCATGTAGATAGATAACCAATTCCTTATTGTTATTTAGAAACAATAAAATTTCATCAAACATCGTTTCATTTGCTCCAGAGAGTAATGATTGTTCTCCAAGTTTATAGGTTTTAAACCATGTTGATATTGTAAAATTACCTATTCCATTAAGTATTTCATTGTCGAGACTAACATAGTCATCTATACCAACTTGTGTAAAATCCTCTTCTATGCAGTGTGAAGATTCTGTAATAAACTCATTTTTTTTACAATTGTAAAAGCTGTATAGAGCTGTTTTAGTTTCTAAGAGCAAGTTCTTTTCTGCAGGTTTATAATTTACAATCTCAACATGAGTCTCATCTTGTGTTTGAATACCTTCTGTGTCCAATACATAAATCTTTTCTTCATTTTCAGAAGCCACAACTGCTGGTTGATTTAAGTCTTGTAATACCGAAGTGTTTTTCTCAAGTTTAGTTTCTTCTTTCACATCTGTTTTTACCGCCGTACAACCACTACTGAAAAAGACCAACAGAGAGAATAAGATTAAGCTTTTATTTAAATAACCCATAATTATTTCACCTCAACAATTTCTATGAACTTATGTCGGGGAAGAGTCTTTTTTTTCAATACTTCTCCTTGTAGTTGCGCTATTTCTACTGATTTGACATCACTCCATTGTTCATTATTACCATCGCCTCGCAACATCAGCGTATATTTACCAGCATCGTTTAGTAAAAATAACTTTGTAGCATCTTGCGCCGTAAGCAGTAAAGTGACAGTGCCTGTTGCATTATCTGATATTTTCTTGTTTTTATCTTCTTTTGGAAAATCGACTGAGAAAATTGTTATTGATTGCAAAACAATAGTAGATAGTTTTTTCGCTTTTGTAGCATTCGTTTTTGTAACACCCAAAATATCTACGACATCATCAGGTTTAACAAGCCATGCTAAAGATGAAATTCGATCTACTTTTAATGTGTACGCAACATAACCCTCTGGGATTTTTTTCTCTTCAACAATATGAAAGGAGTTTAGTTTTAATAACTCACCCTCTTTAATACTTCGCTGAGTTTTAACACCTTTAATCTGCTCAATAGCCACGACAAAACTATCATTGAACTCATCTTTAGGTATAAAATAATTTTGTAAATCATCTTTTGTTACAAGGGTATCAGCATCAAGATCTTTGCTTAGCTTATAAACTTTTACAAGATGTTCAACTACTACTTCCTTGGAAACTTTACCATCAGAGCTACGGCTAAAAAATATAACAAGAGCTACAATAATAGCTCCAGCAAGTCCTGTTGCAACAGAAATGATGATTTTTTTATCTAGTTTAAAATTCATATTAAACTAATTATTATGGATTTAACTTATCTGACGCTTCTTGAAATTTAGTTTCTATACCTGTACCTAAAGTTGTTATAGCTACAACAATAACAACAGCAATTAAACCAACAAGAAGACCATACTCAACAGCACTCGCACCATTTTCTTCTCTCATCTTAGATTTGAAACTATCCATTTTAACCATAGCTTTTAAAGCTAACTCATTTATTTTATTCATAACATCTTCCTTATCTTAATTTTTTATAACAACGTAAGTGTACACTTTAAGTGTTAGAAAATTGTTAGAAGTGTTAAAATATTAATGTTTAATATTGTACTAGTTTAGTTTATAGCCAATGCCTTTGACATTGGAGATGCTATCTTTAGGGAGTTTTTTTGTAAGAGAATGTATGTAATAGCGAATATTTCCTGATGAAGTGTACTCATTCCAAACATATTCGCTAATCATGTCATAAGAAACAGTTTGCTTATGGTACTTACATAAGAGGTACATTAAAAGTTTTTCTTTCTTGTTTAATCTAACTTCTATATCACCGTTAAAGAAGAGTTGAGAACTTTGCATGTCAAAAGAGTAGTTTTCTTGAAGCTCTACTGTAGTGTTTTGAGAAAAAAGAAGCTTGTTGATTTGCTCAACACGAAGACAAAGTTCCTCAAGTTCAAATGGTTTTTTAAGATAATCACTACATCCTAGTTTATATCCATCTCTAATGTACTCAATTTGAGAGTAAACACTCATAAGAATCACTGGTATTTTGAGTTCTTTTTTTCGTATTTTTTGTAAAACCTCAAAACCTGACAAACCAGGAACCTCTATATCAAGCAGATAAAGGTCATAACTACTTTGCCAGATTTTTTCTGCGGCTTCTGTGCCATTGGCAAAAGCATCAATAAAAATCCCTTTGGCTTGCAGACTCTCTTGTATTGATATTCTCAAAGCGAAATCATCTTCAAGTAGTAAAATTTTCATATTTCTTCTCCAGAGTCTTTTGAAATATTTAACGGCCGATTAAAAGTATATGTAAAAAGAGTTCCTTTATTCAAAATAGAATTCACTTCTATTTTTATATCATTCGATTTACAAATATCGTTAACAATTGATAAACCTATACCCAAACCAATATGAATATTGTCATCACGATAAAAATTAGTAAATATAGTTTCAACATTTTTTATACCAATTCCAAAATCTTCAATAGATAAAGAGATAGTATCCCTTTTAGTTTCAAGTCGCACTACTATTTTTCCATTTTCATGTGAATATTTTATTGCATTAGAAATTGTATTGTCCAGTAATCGTTGCAGCTCTATGCTATTTATCCATACCATTGAAACTTCACTACATTCCACCTCACAGTCAATGCTTTTAACCTTGAGAAGCTCATGAAAATAAGATACTCTATCATGGATAAATTTACACAAATCATTCATCTGGGCCTCATGGTTATTTGATTTTTTGCTAATGGTATATGCTATGTCATTATAGATAGTTGTTAAAATTTTCGATGATGCTTTAATCATATTTAGATGTTTATCTTCTCCAAATTTTCTATAAAGCAAATCAGTATTTAAAACTATGATACTAACAGGTGTTCCGATTTCATGCATCATTTTTTTAATAAAAAAATCTTGTTGCATTAGAAGTGTTTTATTTTCATTATTTGAAATTTTTAATAGAGATTTTACATGGTGGATTGTTTCAAGAGAAGCAGTAAGTTTTTTTGTACGCTCCTCAACACGAGATTCCAACTCTATATTTATGAGACTTAGTTTATCTTCGGCTATATCTTTTTCTTTAATTTTCGTAGTGAGCCCATCATAGACATCTTTCATCATTTGCGAAATAACATACCATATTAAAAACATCCAAAAAATAAGTAAAGCTAGATTTTTTACTATAATAAAAATCATATCTTTATCAGATAAAGCTATATGATTTTTATTTAATTGAATAGCAGCATATATCTTTTCAGAGCTATTATTAAAAAGGTTGATAAAGGACATATTTTCTATAAACTGAGGCTCTCTAATTTCTTCCAAAAAAGGTCTAGTAAGATTAAAATCATTGAAAACATTATCTTTATTATTTAAGTAGCGAGAGTATTGCTTTTCTCTTTTGTAATGCAGTAAATAATACCCATCTTGATCAAATAAAAAAAGATTAAATATTTTTGGGATGCTAAGCTGAGAGAAAAAAGTGTCTAAATCAATATCCATAATAACAATTCCTTTGGCTACACTATCCACCCAAGCAGGTGTTGAAACCTTGAGTGTTGGTCTACTAGGAAGTTCTATTTCTTTCTCCTTTAAATTAAGCTCAATTTTAGATAACCAGATACTTTGTGGTTCTAAAATTGAAGAATTTATGAAATAAGAAGAAGTTTTTTTATTTTGCAGCTTATTATCTTCAATTATTTTTATCTGAGGAGAGTTATAGTCTCTCTCGATTATGATAATTTCATCGCCATTTTCATCAATATATCTTATTTTGTTAATTGAAGAATTTGCCTTGCATATAAAAGAGAAGAGTTTTTGTAGCGAGTCTTTATTTTTCCCTGTTTTTATAAAGCTGTCAAAATCTTCGCTTTGTATTATTGAAGTCGCTATTTTTGAGTGGCTTAAGAAAAAATATTCTGCCTCTTTTTTTTTCATGTCTAACAAAGGTTCCATTGCAGTTTTAAACAGATTGCTTTGGTACTTGGACATATCTTTATATAAGAATGTACTCATTAAAGCTAAAATAAACACAGCTACTATAAGCAACCCGTAAACAAGCCTGCTTTCTAGCCTGATTTTCTTATATATCTTCATAAAAGTCCGATAGTAAATATAGTCATTTAATATTCCTGATTGCTCTTTCTTATATAATAAATCTTAGAAGGCGGACAGACTCCCAGCATGTCCTAATACATTCTACATAGCAATAACTTACTATTTAATAAAATTATAATATTATAAATTGTTTTACACTATTTTAGTCATAAATAATATAAATTAGATGTAAACTTACTGGGCAGATTTAATTCAAAAAAAATTCAAGAAAGTGTATAATGTGCCTCAGTTTACCCATAAAGGTTGATTTTGGGCAGAAACCCACACTTTAAGAAGATTTATAAAATTTAAAAATATTTTGTAGCATGGCTACATGAGGGAAAAAATAAATATGATTTTAATGATAGATAACTATGATAGCTTTACTTATAATATAGTTGAATATTGTAGAGAACTAGGTGCTGATTTAAAAATTATCAGAAATGATGAGATGAGCCTTGAGGAGATAGAAGCACTAAATCCCCAAAAGATAATTATCTCTCCTGGCCCAGCAACTCCAGACGACGCTGGTGTTACACTTGAAGTAATAGAATATTTTAAAGATAAGGTGCCGATTTTAGGTATCTGTTTAGGCCATCAAAGCATAGCACAGGTGTTTGGTTCGAAAATTGTTCGAGCAAAAAATATGATGCATGGTAAAACTTCAACTATGAAAGTAGTAAAAGAGTGTGAGATATTCAGAGATATTCCACAAGAGTTTATAGCAACAAGATATCACTCTTTGATAGTTGATAAAGATACGCTTTCAAAAGACATTGAACCAACGGCATATAGCACTGATGATGGTGAGATAATGGCTCTAAAAATAAAAGATCGACCTATTTATGGAGTACAGTTTCATCCAGAGTCCATCATGAGCGAGTATGGACATGAAATAATAGGAAATTTTTTAAAATTATGAGCTATAGAATCATCTTATTCTTAATCTTAGGAATAGATGCCACGATACTTCTTTTTGAGATATCTTCACTCTCTATTTCACATGCAGAATCTATGATTTTGTATGATGAGTTTTCACTTTTGAGCCTTTTAGTAAATACTTCTATATACTTTTTTGGTACAAATGACTTCGCCCTTAGACTCCCAATGATAGTGCTACATCTACTAAGCACAATACTTTTGTATAAAATATCAAAAGAGTATGTTCAAAAAGAAAAAAATAGGCTATGGTTAGTTCTTATTTTTGTTCTTTTACCAGGTGTTGTTAGTTCAGCCATCATACTTAATAATGCTGGGCTCATTATATTTGGACTGCTATTTTTTGTCTATATTTATAAAAATTTCTCTATAAAATACACATACATTCTTTTGAGTCTCTATGCCTTATTGGTAGGAGAGTTTGTTTATCTATTTTTAGCACTTTGTACCTTTGCAATCTACAAAAAAGAGAAAAATTTTTTCATCTTTAATATTTTTGTATTTTTTATATCAATCTTTTTATATGATATTGACACAAAAGGGATTCCTCAAGGTCATTTTTTAGATGCAATAGGCGTTTACACTGCGATATTTACTCCTATAATTTTTATCTATATATTTTATATTTTATATAGAAGATATTTAACTAAAGATATAGATATCTTATGGTTCATAGCAACAATTCCTTTCTTATTTTCTTTGATTTTGTCGTTTAGACAAAGGATAGAGCTAGAAGTTTTTGCACCATATCTTATAGTAGCTCTTGTACTAGCCGCAGAAACATTTTATCACTCATATAGAGTTAGATTAAAGATGTTTAGAACAAAATATAAACTAGCATTTATGTTGTCACTTATATTTCTTTTCTTAAATACCTTAGTGGTTTTTTTCAACAAAGAGCTTTACGTTTACGTAGATAAGCCCCAAAATCACTTTGCATACAATATGCATGTGGCAAAAGAATTGGCATATGAACTTAAGAGTAGAGGAATCGAGTGTGTTGATACTGAATATAAGATGGCAAGTAGATTACGCTTTTATGGTGTAACGAATTGCAACACACATAAGTTAGTAGAAGTTGAAGAAAGTTCAATAAACATAGATGCTGTAACTATAAGTTACAAAAATAGACCTGTTTATACTGCAAATGTTACTAAAGTTAACACTAACTAAATCTATAGAGCCCAGCTAAGTAAGTAGTCAAAGTATTTTAATAACATGTGATAGAATTGCTCTCAAATAACAAAACAGGGAGTTGCAAATGGCTCAAAAAGCGATTAGAGAATATGATGCAAAGTCAATTTTAGCAAAGCATTGGGATAAATACTTTCCAGATTTTACATATGCTTATGAAACTGTAATGGTTCAAAATGGATCAGAATTAAAAAAAGCCGCAAAAGAAAATACATGGTTAAAAGATAAAAAACTTGTAGCAAAGCCAGATATGCTATTTGGTAAAAGAGGTAAAAACGATTTAGTTCTTTTTAAAGATTCTAAGCCAGGTGATGTTACTTTAGCAAAAGCTATAACTTGGATTGATGATAAGTCATCAAAACAACAATCAGTATATTTTTCATTTGATGGAGACACTCCTGCAGGCGAGCCAAAAGTTGATATGCTTACTCACTTTATCGTTGAGCCATTCACACCGCATAAACAAGAAGAAGAGTATTATATTTCAGCTACTTGTGTAGGTGACTCTGACATGCTATATATGTCTGCAGAAGGCGGTATGGAAGTAGAAGAAGGCTGGGAAGAAAAAGTAACAGAAGTTGCATTTGACATTACAGATAGTGAAGAAGAGATAGCTAAAAAAATAAAAGCAAATATTCCTAAGGATGTTGCAAAAGATGACAAAGAAGCATTTACAAAATTTGCAATAGGTTTTTTTAGAGCATATAGAGAGTTAAACTTTGCATACTTGGAGATAAACCCTTTTGTACTTCAAGGCAAAAAAATAGAACTCCTTGATATGGTTGCAAAACTTGACGATACAGCAGGTTTTATGATGGTAGAAGAGTGGGGCAGTGTTGAGTATCCTACTGCATTTGGAATGGAGTCAAAATCGCCAGAAGTTGAAGCTATAGAAGAAGCAGATGCGAAAACAGGAGCATCTCTAAAACTTACTCTACTAAAACCAGATGCTAGAATCTGGACAATGGTAGCGGGCGGTGGAGCTTCAGTTGTTTACGCTGATACAATCGCTGACTTAGCAGGAATTGAAGATTTGGCAAATTATGGAGAGTATTCAGGCGGACCAACTACAGGCGAGACGAAGTTTTATGCTGAGACATTGCTTGATTTAATGACTAGAAAAAAAGATGCAAAAGGTCGAGATAAAATCTTGATAATCGGTGGAGCTATCGCTAACTTTACGGATGTTGCTAAAACATTTACAGGCATTATCCAAGCATTTGAGAATTATGCAGATAGGATGAAAAAAACAGGGATGAAAATTTATGTTCGCCGTGGTGGACCAAACTATGAAAAAGGTCTAAAAGACATTAAAGAAGCAGCGGATAAACTAGGGCTTTACATAGAAGTATATGGACCAGAGACACATGTTACAGACATTGTGCGTATGGCATTAGCGAAGTAGGGAGAGAAAATGGCACAATTATTTACTAAAAAAACACAAGCAATTTTTTGGAATAACAACACAACTGCAATCCAAAGAATGTTAGATTATGACTATACAATACAAAGAAAGACACCATCAGTAGCAGCAATAGTAGCACCTACTAGTTCAAATAAGTTTGAGAAGTTTTTTTATGGTTCAGATGAAATCATGATACCGCTTTATAAATCAACAGCAGATGCAAAGGCTGCTCAGCCTCAGGCTGATGTACTTTTAAATTTCGCATCTTTTAGAACAGCTTATGATGTAACTATGGAAGCTTTAGAGCTTGGTGGATTTAAATCTATTATGATTACAGCTGAGGGAATTCCTGAGAGGCTAGCCCGCGGGATGAATGCACATGCAAGAAGTTTAGGTGTAACAGTTATAGGGCCAGCTACTGTTGGTGCTATAGCTCCAGGCGCATTTAAGATTGCAAATGTTGGTGGAACAATAGAGAACATAGTTCAGTCAAAGCTTCACCGTGCAGGTTCATGTGGACTAGTTACTCGTTCAGGCGGTCTTTTTAATGAGCTCTCAAATATCATCTCTTTAAATGCTGATGGCATCGCTGAGGGCGTGGCTATTGGTGGAGATAGATTTGTAGGCTCTGTTTTTATCGACCATTTACTTAGAATGGAAGCTAATCCTGAAGTTAAATATATGTTACTTCTAGGTGAAGTTGGTGGAGTTGAAGAGTATAAAGTTATAGAAGCAGTTAAAGCAGGCAAAATTAAAAAACCTATTATTGCATGGTGTATCGGCACAATTGCTAAACATTATGATAGTGGCGTTCAGTTTGGTCACGCAGGTGCATCTGCAAATGACGATAGAGAAACAGCTGAGTCAAAAAATGCTGCTATGAAAGCAGTTGGTATCCATGTTCCTTCTTCTTTTAATAACTTACCAGAGATAATCAGTGGTATATATAGAGGGCTTCACGCTGAGGGTATTATAAAAGACATAGCTGAGCCAGCTTTAAATGTTGTGGCAAAAGTGAGAAGAAGTAAAGAGTTTATCTGTACTATTTCTGATGATAGAGGTGAAGAAGCTCACTACTGTGGTTATCCAATAAGCTCAGTTGCAACTCCAGATACAGGCTTTACTATAGGCGATGTAATGAGTATCCTTTGGTTTAAAAAGAGATATCCTAGATGGGCAGTTGACTTTTTGGAAACTGTACTTAAAACTGTTGCAGACCATGGCCCAGCAGTCTCAGGTGCGCATAATGCAAAAGTAACAGCTAGAGCTGGTAAAGATGTTATAAGTTCACTTATAGCTGGACTACTAACAATTGGGCCAAGATTTGGTGGAGCGATAGATGGCGCTGCTAAATACTTCAAATATGCTGATGATAATAAACTTACTCCACAAGAGTTCTTAGCATATATGAAAAAAGAGGGAGTTCCAATTCCTGGTATTGGGCATCGTATTAAGTCGCTTAAAAATCCAGATTTAAGAGTTGAGGGATTAAAAAAGTTTGCAAAAGAAAACTTTCCATCAACACCTTTGCTGGATTACGCTTTAACAGTTGAGCAATTAACAACATCTAAAAAAGAGAACCTTATACTAAATGTTGATGGAACTATCGGCATACTTATGGTAGATATGTGGAGGTCATTATCGTATGGTGATGATGAAATCGATGTGTTTATAGATGCTGGTGCATTAAATGCTTTCTTTATCTTAGGTAGATCTATAGGTTTTATAGGTCATATCCTAGATGAGAAAAGACTTGCTATGCCAATGTATAGACATCCAATGGATGATATACTCTACGACGTTCAAAAGGCTCCAGAGCTTTAATCTTCTGTATTTGAGGAGGTAAACTCCTCAAATATTTTCTTACAACTTCCGTTATAATTTAATACTTTAATATTTTTTGCTACAATTAGTCACATGAACAAAAAGGGTGTCTTATGAAAGAAGCATTCACGATGATGGAACTGATTTTTGTACTTATTGTTATAGGCATCTTAGCTGCAGTTATAATGCCTGAGATGAAATCTAGTAAACTAAGAGAAGCTGCGATTCAAGTCGTATCACATATAAGATATACTCAACACTTAGCTATGGTTGATGACAAGTTTGACGCTAGTGATGCTGATTGGTATAAAAAAAGATGGCAGATTCAATTTAATGAAACACTTCAAGGCAAAAAGGTATGGGCATATACAATCTATACTGACAAAACATTGAGTAATAATGCTAATAGCATTACTGAAATAGCAAGAAATCCCCAAAGTTCAAATCAGTATATGAGTGGAGGCGCTGCAGGATTTGTTCTTCTTAATGACACAAAAAGAAATAAAAAAATGGCATTAAAAGAAACATATGATATTACTGATGTTTCTTTTTTAAATTGCGGCTCAACAGCAAGACGCATTACATTTGACCATTTAGGAAGACCTCTTTTTGGTGACCCTGCGACAGCAAATACCCTGTATGAAAGAATTATGACTAATGTATGCACTATAAGATTGACAGATTCTAGTGGAGAGACAGTAAATATAGCAATTGAGCCTGAAACAGGTTATGCGCATATAATATAGATAATACAAAATATAGCATACTATATACAAGGAAATAAAAGCAAAGTCAACAAAGTAAAAACAAATAAAGAACTTCTTTTAGCTTTAAGAAACTATTAAGCAAC
>CAYWVG010000006.1:0-32508 GCA_964461645.1 uncultured Sulfurimonas sp.
GCTGCTAAATAGCTCTGCCAATGAGGTGAATCACTTCCTCCCCATCCATGAAGTATTAAAACTTTTTTTTTCATTTTTTTACCTTTATAAAAGAGATTTAAAATTCTTTAGCGTATAGAGCCTCACAGTATCACTCTTTAGCGATTTTAGCTCGCTTGAGAAACCACTCTTTGTAAAAAGAACAAATATATCGGCTTTTATCCCTGCTTTTTGTGACCTCTCTTGTAATTTTGTAAGTTCACTTTTTTTGATTTTAGAGCTTGAGTATTTACAAGAGCCAACTATAACTTTTTTGGATTTACTTTTTGCAAAGATATCTATCTCGACATCTTTATCCCAATAACTTCCATTCTCAACAAGGGCATCATCAACAAAAGACGCCCTTAAAAACTCCCGTGAGAGTTGTTCAAAGATATATCCTTCAAACTCTGCTATTCTCTTGTTAAATCTATCTTCTATCTCTTTATAGTCACCCGCCTTAATCCCTTTAAAGATAGGCGACACAAAGGCAAACCAAAATCTCATAAATGGAGAATTGAAGTGAAGTTTGTTAGATACATTATACTCATTACTTGACATTACTCTTGGTTTTTCTTTAGTAATAATACCGATTTTTAAAAGTTCATCTATTGCTTTAGTCCCTACTTCGTTATCAACATTTGCATGTTTTAAAGCCGAGTGAACTCTTCCATCACCTAGTGCAATAGCGCTCAATATAGAGTGATAGAGTGGTAAACCTGTAGTCGTGTTACTGATGTCATTTCTTATAAAAGTATAGTCGTCTAAGATAAGTTTTTTTACAAGCTCAAATGGTTTTGCAGCTATATCTATCTCCCCCCATTCTACTCCACCAAAGATAGCAAAGAGCTCTATAGCTTTTTGTATATTATCTATTTTGTGTTCATGGCAAAAAGATTTAAACTGTTCTTGTAGTGTTTTGATGGTAGAGCCTTTAAAGTTTTGTTTTTAAGATTGTACACAAAAAAGACTTATAATTGTTTTTACAGTAATCCCTTTAGATATATCAAAACTTTAAATTAAGCGACTCCATGGGATAAAATTGATCTTGTTTTATAAATATTTTTTATGTCACTATCATTCTAGATTTACTCTTAAAGAGCAACCTCTCCCTTAACTTGAGAACACTACTTTGTTTCTACCACTTCTTTTTGCTTCATAGAGTTTTTCATCGGCTTCTTGTATAGTTTTAAGTATATCACCATCTATGTACAAAGAAACCCCAAAACTACAAGTCAATGAGCCTATGATGTCAAACTCATAGTCTTCAATGATTTTTCTTAGATGTTGAGCTAACTTAACTGCTTCATCTATGGATTTTACAGCCAAGACTATGATGAACTCTTCCCCGCCCCAGCGAACAAACTTATCAGCTTTTCTAATATTATTTTTTACGACATATGAGAGAGTTTTTAACACATCATCTCCTACACTATGGCCATAAGTGTCATTTATTTTTTTGAAAAAATCTATATCCAAAAAGATGATAGCGGTATGCTTAGTGTCTTTTTTATTTAACTCAAGTATAGAGTCTATATTTTTGTCAAAATATGTTCTATTGTACGCCTCTGTTAATGTATCTTTTACTGCTTGCTTTTGAAGTTGAAGTTTTTCATTCATAGCATCACTTATATCAGCAAAATCAATGATATAGTTATTTGTATCATATTTATTTATGGAGATTGAAAAAGCATGTGGAGTCATCGTTGAGTCAATCATTAAAACTATTCTAGCTCTGCCTGGAAGATTTAAAAGACTCTCAACCCAGTGCTTCTCACCTTTTTTTATATCATCTAAACTAAAAAAATTTTCATCCTTGATAAACAAGTCACATATGCATTTATGATGTTTTAAAAATGTTTCTATATTTTTGTAGTTAAAAAAATCAAAAAACTTCTTGTTGGCAAAGTTAAACTCTACTCCATTAGTTAGTATGACTATAGAGCTTTGAACATCCATAAAGAGTTTAATCTTTTGAGTTTCATTTTTTACCTTTTGCATTTGAAGAATTACGGCAACAACAAGAACAAAAAGGAGCAAAGAAACTACAATAACAACAATCTTAAAAAAGTCATATCTCTCTTTGATGTAAACTATCTCATCAAGAGTTAGGTATGAAACTATAAAAGCTATACTTTCATTTTCTATGTTTTTAAGATTAATAAATACTGCCAAATAGCCTTTACCATCATCTATGATGGGTAGAGCGAAACTCTCTTTTTTATCTAATTTTTTCGAGAAATCACGGCTAGTTTTTACTAGTTGCGTAACTTTTTGTACAAAAGGATCTGCTAATGTATTTTTATTTACTTCAGATATTGCAGGATTTTCTAAGCAGTAGTCATCACTTATATGTGATGGTACAAAAAGATATCTATGCTCTTTAAAAACTTTTGTATAGATTGTTTTTTTATCTATTATGACTTTGTGAATATGGGATGGAAATATATCTCTTAACTTATCTTCTATACCCTCAAAAGATATAGAAAACTCTACGCTACCTAGATGGTCTTGTTCATAAACTATAGGATAAACATACCTATACCCAGGATATATTTTGCCACTCTCAAAACCAACTACCTCTATAAGTTGGCTATTGGCAATCCTAACAGTGCTTCTAGCTTCTTTTAGAGAATCACCATTTTTGTATGGCGTGTGCATTCTAAGTAAACTCTTTGCATCATGAGTATGAAAGTGAAACTGTCTGACACCCAATTGTTTTATAAAATCATAATCTTTATAGAGTGCTCTATAGAGTTTTCCTCTTAGTAAAGATTTTTCAGGCTCGCCTGCATATTTAAACTTTTTTAAAATCTCCATAACATCTTTATTTTGCATGATGTCATAAAAATTTTTTTGAGCAAAAAGTCCGTATGTTCCTAAGATAGACCTACTTGCAATATTTATGGATTCTAAGTTTTTATCTGCAACACTTTGTATAACCATATTTTGCGAGGAATACATATAGTTTAAAAACATAGTGCATAAAAAAACAGTAAGCACAAATGCTATAGAAATTTTAATTTTCATTTTTTATTTTCTTTATATATGGGGCAAAATCAATCAACATTCCATCATAATGACGACTATCTACTTCTCTGAGTCCATTTGCAAGAACGCATCTATATTTACTTTGTCCGTCACTTTTTTTAAATGTAATAATGGGTTCTACAAATTCATACTCTTTTTTATAAATATAGTTGATTTTTATAGAGATTTTTGACTCTAAGCTCACAGGCAGTAAGTTTTCTAAATCTGGTAAAGTCTTTTCCATAGGAAGTGGTGCAAAGTTTACTTTAAAACCATCTGCTGCGAACAGAGTATTTAGAAGTACTAAAAAAAATAAAGTAATTTTTTTCATGTTGTATTTAAATCCAGGCTAATTTGTAGCGTAAGTTTAGCCAAGTTTACACGCTATAAGCTTAAAATAGTCAACTTTTTCTTATATACACTACAACTTCGCATACTCTCTTGTGATAGGTTTTTTATAAGCCAAAAATTCTTGGAATTTTTCCTAATTTTGTCATTCTTGCATAAATACCCCACCATTTTTTCATATAGTGTCCAATAATGGGAAGTGGAATCATAAAAGCTCTTTTATCATCTCTATATATAAGAGATGCCCCATTTCCAGTATCCATAAGACATAAGATATTTATATGTTCTTTGTAAGATTTTAGATTCACTTCACCTTTATCTGCTTGAGAGATATTAAAAGCTACATTTTTAGCCATCACTTCGGCTATATGACCCTGTTTTGCTCTCCATACTGGGCCCTCTAGTGCTGCTGTGTCTCCTATGGCATAGATGTTTGTTGGCATCTCATCAAATATAACTCGACAATATTCATCTATCTTTACAAATCCAGCCTCATTTGTTGGAAGTTGTGAGTTTTGAACTACCTCATGCCCACTTCCAGCTGCTATAAACATGGTCAAATCTGACTCTAGTTTTGAGTCATCTTCAAATATAATGGCATCTTCTTGAAATGATTTTATTTTTTTACCAAAATGCTCTCTTATGGCAAGTCTTTTGAAAAAGCCATCCATCATACTTAAAGCTTTTTCGCCCATTCTCGCTCCTGGTTCACTCATAGGGGCAAAAAATGTTAGCTCAAAGTTATCTCTGATGCCTTTTTTCTTTAGTAGATTGTGGGTGTTAAAGAGAAGTTCAAAGGCTGGTCCACCTCGCACACTTGAGCTATCTTTGGGGTTTCCTCCAAAGCCAAAACAGATTTTTCCACTTCCTTTTTTTATAAGAGCATCTAGCGCATCTCTTATCTTTAGTGATTGTTCTGGCTCACCGCAGATAGAGAGGGTGTGTTCTATACCATCATGCTTTAGTTTTGAAGCACCCATGGCTAAAATGACATGGTCATACGAGCTTAAAACTTCTCCTGATGCAAGAGTATAACTATCTTGTTTTACGTCTATATGAGTGAGGGCATCTACGATAAGTTTAAAGCCGTGAACCCGTTTTAGTTCATGCAAATCGATACAAATCTCATCAAACTCTTTTTCTCTTGTTGGAATCCAGATAGAAGTAGGATAGATAAAAAAGTAGTCTCTATCACTTACAAGTGCAACCTCGTAGTTATATTTTCTCAAATATATTGCAGCTTCTAACCCTCCAAATCCACCACCAATGACTAAAACACTCTTCATAATATACCTTTTGTCAATATTTATTATAAAATATACTACAAGTGGAGTTAAAGTATTATTAACGCTTCTTATTTATAAAATAAATTGCAACGAGACTAATTGAACCACCTATGATGATATGACTCTGCAACTCTTCTCCTAAAACGAGCCAAGCCACGACCAATGCGAAGACTGGAACTAGAAACATATAAGAACTAGTTATCTCACTTCCAAGCCTAGCTGAAGCTATATAGAAAATCGTAGTAGCTACACTTTGACCTAAAACTGCTAAGTATATAAGAGCTGTCCAAAATTTTGCATCTAACTCAAACACACTAAGAAGTTTTGCATCAAATGAGTAAAAAAATGAGGCGATAGTTGCTACAACAGAGATGTAAAAACTGTAGTGAACTGGATGAATATGTTTGTTTGAGTGTTGCGATAATAGAGTGACTCCAGCCCAAACAACTGCACATAAGACAAAGTAGATATTTGCGCTACTGAGCTCTAGTCTGTATATCTGCAAAATTATAGCACCACCAACAAGGCCTATAAGTAAGCCTAAATATTGAGAAGCATCAAACTTTGTTTTAAAAAGAACCCCAACTATCAAAAATGTTACAAGCGGTGTTAGAGTTGTGATGATAACTCCACCATTTCCTGCAAATCCGCTCTTTACTCCAAGATATGAAAAAACCATAAATGAGATGTTTAAAACAGAACTTGAGAGTATGAACTTTGAACTTTGTTTATTAAGTCTAAGAGGGATTTTCATAAAGTAAAGTATGGGAACAAATGAGAGGCTCATAAGAAAAAAACGCCAGAAAACCACTACTTCAAGCGAAGCACTCTGTGTAAGAATCTTTAACGCACTCCATCCAGCTCCCCATAAAAACATAGCAAGAATCAGAAGATATGCGAAGTGCGAATTTTTCAAAGTTGGCCCATTTTGGTGTTGCTATAAATTTCTTGTCATTATAGCTTAAAAGAAACTAGATTTTTTGGTAATATATGCGCATGAAATATATAGACTGGTTTGAATCTCACGCACTAAAACACAAAAAGATTGTAGAAAAACTTCAGAGCAAGGCTTATACAAGAGAGCAGATAGTTGACTACTTTGATTTTGAAAATATGAAAAAAAAAGAAGAGGATTTTTGTCCACTCTACAAAGAGAACAAAAAGTGTCACGATATGAAGAGTCTTAACTGTTATATGTGTGCCTGTCCAAACTTTAGATTCAATGATGATGGACTTGCCAAATACAATGAGCAAGTTATTCTAAGCAAATGCACTATAAACAATGGCAAAAAGTTCGCAGGCGGTGGCTTTATCCATCAAGACTGCTCATCTTGCACAGTTCCCCATCATAAGGCTTATATCTTAAAAAACTTCTCGTATGAGTGGAAAGATATGATGAGTGACTGTAAAATTAAATAAGGAAAGGTTGTTATGTTAAAGTTTATTTTGATGGTGACTATATTGTCAGTTGGGCTATTTGGAGATACAAAAGAGGCACATAAAGCCTTTACAAACAAAGACTATGCAAAAGCTTTTAAACTCTATGAAATGAGTGCCAAAAGTGGAGACACTAAGGCACAAAATGCTCTAAGCTATCTTTATTTTAATGGTTTGGGTGTAAAAAAAGACACAACAAAAGGTCTTGAGTGGTTGGAGAGTGCAGCTTCAAGCTCAGATGTCACAGCTCAGTATGATTTAGGCATGATGCATCTTGTTGGCGGTGATATCTCTCAAAACTCAGAAGAAGCTCTAAAATGGTTGAGTAAAGCATCAGAGGCTAACAACCCAAATGCTCAGTATAATCTAGCCTTGATGTATTACAGAGGTGATGGAACTGATCAAAACATCACAAAAGCAGCTGAGCTACTAGAGAGTTCTGCACTTGGTGGTAATAAGCAAGCTGAGCAAAATGTTGGACTTGTATATATGCAACTCATAAAACTAGACAAAGCTGCTCAGTGGCTTGAAGTTAGTGCGGCAAAAGGAGATGAAAAGGCTTATTATCTTTTAGCAGAAATATACTGCTCACAAGAAAAGTTTAAAAAAGCAAAATCATGGGCAAAAAAAGCAAAAGATGCTGGGGATGAACAAGCTGAGCTACTTTGGTTAAAATACAATCTAGAACAATATTGATAAAATCCGGAAGCTTTGTACAAGAAGTGTTTTTCACAAACTAAAATCAGAATTTTAAAAATTCTGATTTTATACAATATGTTGTGAATCAAGGAGATATTAAAAAGTCTCACTAAGAATTATACCCGCAGAGTTTGGCAGATTTTGTCATTGGTGAGTTTAGTTCAATAGCCTCCCCTTAGTTTAAAACTATTTTATATCCTATGCCATACTCGTTTTGAATAAGATTTTCTGGCAGTTTAGCTCTTAAGCGTTTTATAAAAGATGTGACTGCATACTCTGAAAACTCTTTATCTGAATCTTTGTAGATATGATAAAAGATGGCTTCTGCTGTAAAAGCGTGGTTCGATTTTGAGCAAAGCAATTTAAAAAGCATAATCTCTTTTTCTTTTAAAGATATCTGTTTTTCAGAGTTCCAAAGAGTATATGATGATTTATCCCAAAAGATATTGTTACTAAGATAGATTCTTTTTTTTGAACTTCTTACCTTTTCAACAAGTCTAAACAAAAGCTCTTTTAATTTTAGTGAATTGATTGGTTTTATAAGATATGTGACAAGTTTTAGCTCTATTGCTTGGAGTAATTTTTCTTCTTCTGAATGGGCGCTTATAATGATAATTTCCGTTTCTTCATCTCTTTGTCTAATTCGTTTTATCATCTCTAAACCATTTAGGTTTGGCATATTTATATCACTTATAATTATGTCTGGTTTTTTCTCTAGATATTGCAAGTAGCCTTCATGTCCACACTTAGCTACATAAACTTTTTTAAAAAATATACTAAGATACTCATTTAAATACTCTCTTAGCTGTGTCTCATCTTCAGCTATAAGAATAGAAATATCTTCAATTATTTCATCAGTTTTCATTTTTCATCCTTATGGTAAAAGTTGCACCTTTTTGATTATTTATAACACTCAAGGAGCCATTCATATTGTTTTCTATAATAGTTTTTGCAATATGCAGACCAAGACCTGTCCCTTGTGACTGATGTTTTGTTGTAAAGTAAGGATTAAATATTTTTGGTAAAACCTTTATATCTATCCCTTGTGCATCATCACTTATTATTATTAGTATATCTGAGCCATCTTGTTTCATCTCTATCTGTACATGTACTAAAGGAAGTTCTCTTATATTTTTAATGTCATAGACATTTGAGAGTATAGATACTATAACCTGTACGAACTCATTTATATATCCATTTGCAAATAGCTCTTCATCAATGATCGTCTTTACTTCTATCTGATGGTTTTGCACATTATAGTTTGTAATCTTTAAAGCTCTTTGTATCGCTTCATTTATACTAAATAGACTTTTATCTTTGTTTGGTTTGGAGTAGTTCATAAAGTCTTCTATGGTATCAGACATATACTCTATCTTTTCTTCCATAGTCTCTATCTTTTGTTCTAAATCTTTAGCGCTTAAAATTTTAGCACTATTTTTCTCTTTTAAGATAGCTAAAATCGTGTTTATTATAGCTAAAGGCTGACGCCATTGATGGGCGATATTTCCTATCATTTCACCCATTTCAGCTCTTTTTGCCTGCTCATAAAGCTGTTGATCTCTTTGTTTTATAGTCTCTTTTTTCTCTTTTAGCTCGTTTATAGTATCTAGTAATTCTTGATTGTATTTAGCATCTATATAGATTCCGCAGTCTAGATTTTTCATATCTTCTATTAGATTTTTAATATATTTCTTTTTTATAATAGAACCATGTTGTGGTGCAATAAGTTCAATATCTAATTTTTCTATCTTTTGTAGTGCAAAGTTAAAGATGTCCTTACTCGGCATATACTCTTGATGGAACTGTTTTGCTTTAAGAAAGTATGTCTCATCTGCATAAAACTCCCATGATTTTTCAATGCCTCCGAAGATGTCGCCTGAGAAGAGAGTCTTTGTTTCTGGCTCATAACTTACAAAGGCTCCTGGTGCGTGGCAGTATGGAGTAGTATGAAATTCAAGCGTAAACCCACTTGAAGTGATAAGTTTGTTATCATTTTTGTCTATATTGTAATAGTCTGAACTTACAAGATAGTGCTTTATCAAAAGAGCAGTTCTTGAGTGCGTAACTATGAGTAAATCATCTCTACCTATAAGCTTCTCTATCTCAGGAACTGCAGCTGCTAAATCTGGGTCTTGATGATGGAGTATAATATACTTTATGCTACTCAAATCAGCTATGCTTTTTACTTTTCTAACAGTCTCTTCAAACTCCAACATGGAACCAGGATCTACTAAAATGGACTCATTGCCATTTTTTATAAAGTATGGATGACACTGAAAAGGGTCGTCTTGTAGATACATTCCAACCCAGTAGATGTTTTTGCTAATTTCTATAGCATCTTTATAATTATGCTTAGTCATTACCCTCAAACCACTTAAGCTGATCTCTAAGCTCAACAACTCTTCCCACTACTATAAGTGCTGGAGTTGGCATATCTTTAGCTTTCTCAACTATGTTTTCTAGTGTTCCAACAACTACTACTTGATCTTTTGTTGTTCCTTTTGAGATAACCGCTACAGGAAAATCTGGACTCTTCCCAAGTTCTATAAGTTTTTTAGAGATTCTAGGAAGATTATGTAGTCCCATCAAAAAGACAATAGTATCGTCTGATTTGAAGTTATCCCATGGTATTTGAGAGACTTTTTTGTTTGGACACTCATGGCCAGTTACAACTCTAAAACTAACAGACACACCACGATGTGTAACTGGAATACCAGCATAAGCAGGCGCAGAGATAGCAGATGTTATGCCTGGGATGACATCAAACTTTACACCTCTTTCTAACAAGTAAAGAGCTTCTTCTCCGCCACGTCCAAAAACAAATGGGTCGCCACCTTTTAGACGAACAACACATTTGTGTTTTAGTGCGTTTTGGTAAATGACTTCATTTATATCATCTTGAGGCATTATATGCCTGCCATCTTCTTTGCCGACATATACAAACTCACAGCCACTTTTTGCTTCTTTTAGTATATCTGGATTTGCCAATCTGTCATAGATAATGACATCAGCCTCTTTTATTACTCTAAGTGCTTTTATGGTTAAAAGTTCTATATCTCCAGGACCAGCTCCTGTTAGGTAGACTCTGCTCATTATCTCTTTTCCTCATAAATGAATATACCTGATGGTTTTTTTATTTGAAATATTTCACGGCTTAGATACCATGAGTCAGTATTTAAAACTGCTACTTTGTTTGTATCATTTACAGATACATAAAGATTTGGTCTTATGTTTGACCATCTAACATGCAAAACTTTTCCATCAAACTCAAATCTTTTGATAACTTCTAATGTTGTAGTATCTATGATTTGTAAAACTGGGAATTTTTCTCCACTAAATGTTACAGCTAAGAACTTTTTATCTGGAGAAAGAGCAGTAAAAACTGGTAATCCCTCTGTTTCTATAACCTTTTCAAATTTAAAATCAGGTGTATAGACTAAAACTTTATTGTTCCCAACAGCTGGGATAAAAACATGCCCTCCACCAATACTCCAAAACCCAAAATGAGGTACTTTTAGGACTGGTTTTCTATCATCTAGCAGTATCTCTATCTTGGAATACTTCATAGTGTCAAGATCTACAACTCCAAAGTGATCACTTTGGAAAAAACCTGTTATAAAGTTGTTATCTTTTATCATCGCATCAAAAGGCATAACCCCAACATCTTCAAACTCTTTATAAATTTCAAAATTAGGAAGTCCCTTGCCCTCATTTTTGTCTTTTAACACTGTTATTTTGTCATTATTCATTTGTGAAAAAACAAGATAATTTTTATACTGTTTTATACCGACATTTTTTGAACCTGTCTCAAAAGATTGCAAAGGATTTAAATCTCTATCTAAGATATCTACACTTTTTTTAGCGTAGTTTGCAACTGCAATAAAATTTTTAGCAACTGTAAAACCAATAGCGCTATCGCTTGTTTTTTTCTCTTTTAGTATCACTTCTTCTTCAGGGTCAAACTTTATAACATAGCCATCACGAGAGATGATGTAACCATCTTTGCCATAAAACTTCACAACTCCGTGATTCATGTTGTGAACGCCTTTTATATGAGACTTCGTCAAACCTTTTTCAATAACTGCCAAAGAGCTGTCTTCTCTCTCAACTACAAAGATTTTTTCTTCCTTGTCTAACATACTCAAAACTGGGTTGACGCCCCTTGCATCTAGACTTATAAACATGGATGCAAAGATTGTTGCACCAAGTATTGCTCTTTTAAACTTCATCTCTCTGTCTCTCCTCTTTGGTTAAATAACATGATGGATCTTCACTCCATAAATCTCCAGTTATAGCGTAAGCGCGAGCGCGCGAGCCACCATTACAGATATCTATCTGCTCACAGTCACTACAAATGCCGCTTACTGCTCTTGGATGAGTTCTAAGCTTCTCAAGTAACTCTCCACTTTGCCAGATATCACCAAAGTCTTGCTTTATGATATTTCCAATAGTTATAGGAAAAAACGGGTCAGGTCTTACATCTCCCTCACTATTTATGTTTAACAGCTTTCTTCCAGCTGAGTTTCCACCCCACGAAGTAAGTCTGTTTCTCATAACATCTTTTAGATGTGGATATCTTAGTGCAAACTCATTCAAAAATAGTATTGCATCTTGCTCCATGTTCCCTGTAACTATCTCTATATCTCTACCAGTATCATAGTACTCAAATGCTTTTTTAAGAATGAACTCAACTGACTCTCTTCTTTGCTCTTTTGTGAGATCCATCTTAAGGTTATCAAGACCACGCCCTGAATATACTAGATGCGAGATATAGATTTTAGGTATATTTTCTCTCTCAACAAGGTCAAATATATACTCCAGTGAGCCTATAGTCTCTTTTGTAATAGTAAAACGGATGCCAACCTTTGCACCAGTTGCATTTGCTAACTTTACAGCTTTTAGCGTCTCACGAAAAGCACCCTTTAGCCCTCGAAAATAGTCATGTGTCTCTTCATCTCCATCTATGCTGATGCCAACATAGTTAAATGTATCGACTATGCGTCCAACATTACCTTTTGTAAAGTAAAGACCATTACTAGATAGATAAGTTATGATGCCATTTTCCTTACAAAAATCAGCAATTTCAAATAAATCTTTTCTAGTTAGTGGCTCTCCGCCTGAAAAGATTATAAACTTTACGCCATTTTCTTTCATCTCTAAGATGGTTTTTTTAATTTGCGCGGTTGTAAGCGTATCTACTTCATCAAGAGTTGATTTTGAGTAGCAGTGCATACAAGATAAATTACAGCGATTTGTAAAGTTCCAAATCGCTATAGAACCATCTAGGACTCTCTCTTTTTTACCTTCAACAACAGAAGATATAAGGTTTGATAGTCTAAACATCATTTACCCTTTTGTAGGAGAATGTAATTAGTTACCGCGTCTAATTGTTTGTCACTTAAGTTAAACTCAGTCATTACTGTTCTTTTATAGCCAAAAGCTTCATACATCGCTTTTGGATCAATGATATAAGCTCTAATTTCATCTTTGCTTCTATTGTTTGCAATCTCTGAAAACGGAGGGCCAAAAGCTTCTGCAGTTTCATGATGACAGCCCCAGCAGTAAGTTTTAAATACTTCTTTACCATCTATATCTTTAGAGTATAAAAAAGCAGACAATGCAAGTATTAGTATTACAATTTTTTTCATGTTACATCTTTCAGTTTTATCTTTATATTTTAGCAAAGCAAAACTTGATTTATAGTTTATGCAAAATTGAATTTTGTCATTATTGCATATCTTTAGAATAGCTATTTATTACAAAATAGTGGTTGATTTTAGTCAAGTTTGGCATTTTTTGTGAAGTTTGAGGGGTTTCTCTCCAAAAGGAGAGAAACTTGTAGTATAAGTGCTAATTATGCACCTGGAATAGTTTGTCTATGCTCGATAGAGTAAGTAAAAGTAGGAGTTGTTAAACCTTCTATATATTTAACAAATTTACCAGTTTTAGCTTCATATATACCGATACGACCTGCGTTCCACTCAGAAATCATAGTCCAGTGACCGTGATTTGCTGGCTCAGCATGAAGGATTCTAGGAATCACAGCTTTACCATCAGCATCTTTAACAGTTGGAACATTCCACTTGTAAAGTACTTTGTGAGTAACTGGATCTATAACTGTACCTTGTGTAGTACCAACAGTAATGATTCTATCTAACTCAAGAGTTTGCTTGTTAATCAAGTGAACTTGATTCCAAACGCTATCTCCACCTAGAACGTTATCAGCCCATAGGAAAGGTGTATGCTCAGATGTACCGATAAATAGTCCACCACCGCCTACTGGAATTTGACGGATAACATCAAAGTTATCATCCCAAATAGTTACTTGACCTAAGTTCATGTTAACTGTAGCACCTAGTTGTTGACCTAGAGTGTTGTTATACCATGAAGAACCTTGTCCTGGGTGTGGCTTAGATGCAGGGCCTGTATAGATTTTTGTAACTAAAGACTTAGTTTTAAAGTCTACAACACCAACAACATCTGAACCTTGAGAAGCGATAAATAAGTATCTACCAATCTCTTTACCTTCGTTTAGGAAACCATCATGAAGAATATCTCCGATATTTGGAATATCTCCAACGATTGGGAAACCTGGCTTAGAATAGTCAACTATATAAACGTGTCCACCATCTTTAAGTGCAAACGCTATATATGGACCATATGGAGTATCAAACACACCTGCAACGCGAGATGAGTCGATGTCACCATTTGGCTTAATTACACTAGATGTTGGATAAACTTTTAATGGTTCAAGAGTCATAGCATCCATAAGTACAGCACCGCCTGGAACGTAGTTACCAGCCATTAGGTACTTACCATCTGGAGAAACTGCAAGACCACGAGAGTCTGATCCAACTTGACACTCAGCAATTTTTTGCTGACCTGGAGTATTTAGGTCGAACATTGTTACTAGACCTGAACGAGAAATCGAGTAAGCATAACGAGGTTGACGCTTGTTTGTAACTGTTACGTGAACAGCAAAACCAGCAGGGTGTCTTGATAAAATTTTACCATTTGTACCATCAACGAATGTTACACGCTCAGCATCTCTTTCTGTTACGAAACAGATATCAGTGTTTTTCTTAACATCTGCAGAATTTGGATATTTAGAGAAAAAAGCAGCTCTATCATTTAGAGGCTTCCAACCTTCTTTCACAGCTTCAAGTGTAAGCTGCTTGATTTTTCTACCTTTAAAACTTTGTAGATAGTCAACCATCTTATCTGCATCATCTTTAGTAAAGCTATCTTTAAATCCTGGCATTGCAGTACCTGCTTTACCATTTAAAATAATTTCAGACAAAGTATATGCATTTTTCTTAGCAATTACAGTTGGGCGTAAGTCAGAACCAACACCACCTTCGTGGTTAGGACCATGACAACCTTGACACTCTTTTTCGAAAACCTTTTCTACGTCCATATTAGATGTAGCAGCGCTAACACCCGTCGTAACTACTGCAAAAGCAGCAATTGACATAACTAACTTATTTAATCTCATTTTATTCTTCCTCCTAAAATTAAGACATGTGCTGGCCCGAAGGCCCGCACTACAGTGTGTTTATTTGCTTTCGTTCTCTAAACGAGTTTTTTCTTGTCTATAAATCCAAAACATTGGAAGTATAATAATAGAGTGAAGAAAAAGCGTTAGAGTCATCGGACCTTGGTTAATCCAAGCAAAAAAGCTTGGAACAACATCTGTCATTGGTTCAAACATAGTATTCTCCTTATCTTTCGTGGATTGGACTTTTGCCAATTGACAATAAGTCTTTTGCTAGGAAAAGGAATCCTATGAATGTAACAGCACCCATAATTAATCTCCAATCCATAGCTTGCGCAAACCACAAGCCGCTTTGACCATCAAAGTATCCTGCCCATGTAGCACCCATTTGTGCACGAGAGACTAGAACTTGAACATATCCAGCGATAGTAAGCGCTACAGTCATACCCATAACACCACCTGCTATCATCCATGTAGCCCAAATAGATGACTTAGTACTCTTCATAACTTTAATACCATTTACTCCTTGAACTGCAATATACATCATACCGATTAGTATGGTTGCATAAGCACCAAAGAATGCTAAGTGACCGTGTGCTGAAGTAAACTGTGTACCATGAGTATAAAGGTTTACTTGTGGTAGTGTATGGAAAAATCCCCATATACCAGCACCTAAAAAGTTACCAAAAGCATTTAGAACAAACCAAGTAAACGCTGGTTTATTGCTAATAACTGAGAGTTTTTGCCCAGTTGCATCTTGACCACCTTGAGTTTTACCCCAGTCATAAAGAACGTGGATAAACATCGCTACAAGTGGTAGTGGCTCTAGTGCACTAAATAGCGCTCCAATTTCCCACCAGTACTCAGGTGTACCGATCCAGAAGTAGTGGTGACCCATACCAAGGATACCTGAACCAAATAGCATAGCTACTTCGATCCATAACCACATCTCAACAACTTTACGATGAGCGCCAATCATGGTGATAAGACCATAAGCAGCTAGTGCACCAACATAAACTTCCCAAGTAGCTTCAACCCATAAGTGAATTACCCACCACCACCAGTATTGATCAACAGTGATGTTATCAGTAAAGAACATACCTGTTAAGTAAAGACCAGCAAAAGCAATCATATCAGCCATTAAAACTGTAACGATTCCTGAACGCTTACCTTTCATACCTGTCATGAAAAGGTTTGCAACAAACCCTAGAGCTACAACAACGATTCCAAAGTCCGCCCAACGAGGAGCTTCAATGTACTCACGTCCTTCATGTATAAACCAGATTGATGTTTCATCAGCTGGCCCAACTTGAACGAAGATATATACAAGAACAACTACAACAATAGCTGCCACAAATACCCAGTAAAGTAATTTACCAATTTTGATACCAACAGTCTCGATACCTGTCTCATCTGGTAGTAACCAGTAAACAGCACCAAACATTGCAAAAACCATCCATACAACTAGTGCATTGATGTGTATCATTCTAGCAACTGAAAAGTCAAGAATTTCAAAAAGAAACCCTGGCATTACATACTGAATTGCTGCAACTAAACCAAATAATAATTGTGCACCAAACAAAATAGCAGCAAAAGTAAAATACCACGTTGCTAACTGTTTTGATTCACTTCCAATACCTGTTAAGTGATTACTTGCCATTTACTGCTCCTTGTATTTTTCCAAAGTTTCTTGGGAAACCATTTGTATCAATAGATGACATATGTTTCAAGAAAGCAACTAAGCCTTTAGCCTCTTCTGCTGTAATACCAAGATCTGGCATCATACGCGCGTGAGTAGGATAAGTTGATGGATGTTGTAAGAACTCAGCCATAGCTTCTTCTTTAGTACTTTTTCCTGTCATAGCTTGCATAGTGCCACCATCTTGCCACGCTGGATCTAACCATGATTTAGTTAAATCTGGTGCATAATAAGCGCCATTACCTAAAAGCGTGTGACAGTTCATACAGTTTTTAGTTTGAGAGCCTAGTTTACCTAAGTGAAGTAAAGCACCTGCTTCTTCTTCAGAATAATCATCTCTTCCAAAAAACTTCTCTTTTTCTTGAAATAGAGACATTCCACTACCATCATTACCACCAATGATTGGCACTTCATGTCCACGTTTAGCACTCATTTCGTAAGTGATTTTATAATTAATAACCGTTGGTCCTGGAACCCTCTTAGTTACGCCATTTTGTAAATCTGCATCTGTACCCATTGAAATTTGAGCTGACGTGTCAAACGTTAGCCAAATCAATAGTACTGCTGCGAATCCTGTAACCCATGCTGCTGAACGTTGCCAGAAACGATTATCGGTCCATACGGATACTTTATTAGCCACTGTGCCCTCCTATAAATTGTTGTTGACATATATAACAGTAAATCAATGTTCATTCTCTTCATGAACTTGATGCTGCATAAAATAGACTGCGTGTGGAAGTAATAACAATCCAATTGCAGCAACCACTAAAGCCTTCGCTGTAAATTCACCTACGTGCATTAAACTTCCCATCAAATACAAACAATAGGCAGTTAACATCCAAAACATATATGCTAAAGGCATAGTCCATTTTTTCAGTAAATTAACTTTTACAGCGGTATATATACCAACATAGAATCCTCCAAATACTAAAACAAGAGCTGAAGATACAAAGATTGTTAAGAAATCATCTACGGCTATATCTTGTCTCATAACTATTTCCTCAATCATTGCATCTCCTTTGTAATTGTTGTAATTTTTCAGAATCAAAGGTAGTTTAGTGCTATTTATATTAAAAATGATTGACATAAATCAATTTGATTGATTAATTTAATATTTAAGGAAAGTTTTATATTTAGTGTTACTTTATGGAACAAGAGAAGAATATAATATAAAAAATAATTATACTAATAGTAATATAAAATAGAAGATAAAGTTATAGTAAAAATTATGGTTGTAATGATGACTACCTTTCTTTTTAGGCTTTCATCTATGTTGTATTTTTTCTCTAATATATCCCCCAGCAGAAGACCTGGATAGACTCCAAAGAGAAGCATTGGAACTGCCATAGTAAGCACGATAACAACATCTAAAATCATTCTCTACCTTCAAAATATGTAGTTAAAAATCTTGACTTACATCAATTTCTTTTTAAGATTGTTATTATATCATTGATTGATTAAATTTCTTTATAAAGTTTAATATTTTATTAAGAAAATCAAAAAAAGGATCATAAAATGAACAAAGTCTTAACTTTAGCTTTAGTATCTGCTCTTACTCTTATCTTATCAGCAGGTTGTAGTACAAAGGGGAAAATTATGGATGCTGAAGCATCAAAAGAGGCGCTATATACAAACAATCATAGCTATGAAAAAGTTGCAAATGCTATTGTAAAAGCTGGCAAGACAACCAACTGGAAAATCACTAAGTTTAAAAGCAATGAGGTCATTGCTGAAAAAGTTGGTAGCGGCGAAACCATCTCTTCATCTATTAAAATGTTTGATGGCTATTTAGAGTTTTCAAACAACTCTCAAACTTCTGATTTGCGTAGTGCGATAAAAAGTGAGCTAGAAAATTTAGATAAAGCTCACAGGTAACAAGCACAAAACTACTTAATACATCTCTCCAAATAGGCACTTAGCCTACTTGGAGTTATCTCTCCCCTTATAGGTTCACACACAAAAAGTTCTTTGTTATCTAAAATAAAAAGTGACGGATACTCTAGCGTATATAGCATCTCTATGGGATAACTACTCTTTTGATCTTTTATTATAAGTACAGATATAAGATTTTTATTTATCACTTCTATATAGTCTTGATTCATAAAACTTGATTTTAGTATCTCTTGAGACTCTCTAGATTTTATTAGCAAAACCATAAGATTTTTACTCTCTTTTAAAGCCCTCTGATGGGCTTTGTCAAAATCACCTTGCCATTTAACATGTTGAGCTTCTAAAGTAGAGAGAAGCAGTAAAAATATGAGTAGAACTCTTATACTATTTCCCAAAGCTTTTCTCTATTTTTTCAAGTGTTACTACATCTGGATTTGGAAGTTGTGGATAGGCTCTTTTAACCGCATCTGTCACCCATTGTGGATAGATTCTAAAGTTTAGTTTTACTACTGCTTTTAGTGGATATTCTAGGTTCTTTGCATCAGCTATCTCGTAAGACTCTACTCGTCTCTGCCCCGCTGGAATTCTAGTATCACTTATCATCTTTTTATATCTCCAAAACATAAGCCCAACAGGTTTAGAGTCTTCATCTCCAAAAACTTTCATAAAAGGTCTTGCATCTAGCCCTAAGTTTCCATCTTCTTGGAGTTTTCCACTACTAAAGACTACTTCTTCTTTAGCATCTGTAACGGTAATATCAAGCCAAAGCTCCCTAAAGTCAGATACCCCTGTTGGCAAGTGATGCCCAGCTCCAACATTTTTAACACCAACTAAGATATTTCCATCAACGATATCTATATCAATTTTTGCAGATGTGCGAAGAAGTTGCAGAGTTTGATCTTCATGCTCTTTACTCTTTAGTCCCGATAAGAAGTGATTTGATCCTGAGAAGTAGTGAACTTTTACATCATCTTTTATAACTCCTCCATCAGTGGAGTGACCTTTAAGTGGTGCAAACTCTCCATCTTTTAAGTAAGTCATATGACAATCTATGCAGTCTTTATGCTTAGTTGGATCTTTGGGGTTATTAAAAGGTGATTTTTCCCACTCTTTAAATGTGGAAACTACTGCCCTTTTTGAGCTATCTGGTAAAAATTCATCATGACAAGATGCACAATAAGAGCTCTTTTTATATAGTTTGTTAGAGTAGCTATCTTTATGTACTTGCGGATTTGAGTTTATAAACTTCTCGCTTAGCCACTGCTCAACTTCAGAGTTGCTATCTTCAAAAGCGTACTTCTCTCTATCTCTGATTTTAAGAGTATAAGCACTATTTCCTTTTGAGTCTGCTTCTGTAATCCTATGACAAGCTACGCAAGAAACGCCCTGTTCTAACCTTGAGTTGCCATGAGCTTTAAAGTCTTCTAAAAGCCTTTTTGAGCCGCTCTCAAACAAGATATTTGGCATCAAACTTCCATCCATCTCATGTGTAGTCCTTTTTTCTCCAGTTGTCACCGCACTAGGATTGTGACAACCCATGCACCACTGCCTAAACTCTTCGCCCATATCTGCACCAGCTAGGTTTTCCATCACCATATAGTAAGGGTTTGTCCCAACAAGATGATGATGATTTGAGTCTGCCCACTGGTTAAATATCTCTTCATGACAACTTTTACACTTTGCAGATGATGTCCAATCTTCATTATGGTACCCATCAAGCCCCTCTTCTATCTTGATATTTGTTAGTTTCTCATTAGCATAAGAGCTATCTACAAAAGTCAAACTTAGAGCAAAAAAGAGAACTACTAAAGGTTTTGCATGAAACTTTTTTCTTGCATGAGAAAACAAAAAATACAAAAGTACAAAAGAGCCATAAAGATGCACATAAAAAGAGAGCGTGCCAAAAATATCTCCGCCTCTATTTCCAACTAAAAAAAGATAGATGCCGCTTATTATGATAAAAAATAGAGTGATGCCTAGCATTATCCCGCTCAAACTTTTTACTTTTTTTACAACCATAAACTCATAAGTGTGCATATTTACATAAGGTATAAGCAGAAAAAGAGCAATAGCTATAGAGCCCATGATGTGCATAGCTTGCACAGTTCTAAAATATTCCCAGCTCAAATCAAAGATGCTATATTGCAAAATCCCGCTTAAAAACATTATGATAATAAGTATTTTCATATATGAGCTTCTCATAATTCACCCTTTTTTGATGGAATCTCAAACTCAACAACATCGCCCTCTAGTGCTCTTAAAAACTCCACTATCTCATCTATCTGAGTGTTTGTTAAGTTCATTCCAAGTTGGTGTTTACCCATAAGGTGCACAGCCTCTCTTAGTTTTGCAACTCCGCCATTGTGAAAGTAAGGAGAGGTTTTTGTAACATTTCTAAGCATCGGAACACGAAAAAGTCTCTGCCCATCTTTTCCCATAAATCCGCCCTTGTTTTCAAAAGGAAAAGGATGGTACATCTTAGCATTGAAGTCAAATGTAGATACTTCTCGCCCTTTTTGAGACTCATTAAAAGAGTTTGTAACATCTACTACTGAGTTATAATCTCTTAGTGGAAACTTCTGGATACTCTGCCCGCCAACGCTCACACCAGTATGACAACCCTTGCATCCAAAGTTTAAAAAGTGCGCTAGTCCTTTTTTTGCTTTTTTATTCATGGCATCATTATCGCCGTCTAAAAACCTATCATAATCCCCTCTAGTTATGAGCGTTTTTAGATAAGCTGCGATGGCATCTTCTATGTTTTTAAAATTTAATTCGCCATAAACCCCTTCAAACTTTTTCATGTAGCTCACATCTAGGCTCAATCTCTTAACCGCTTCATCTGATGAAAGATTCATCTGTGACGCATCTCTTATAGAGAGTCCAACTTGTTCTTCAACACTCTTAACACTCCCACTCCATGTTTGGTACTTCGCTAAAGCTGCATTTAGGGTTGTGAGAGTATTTAGATGAAAAGGATTTTCTCTGCCGCCATCGCCGATAGATGTCTCAAACCTATCAGTAGCGCTCAAGTCGGAGAGATGGCAAACTACACAGTCTGTTTTATCATTAACTTTAGAAGTTAGTGCATCTAAGTAGATATTTTTATCTTTTAGATCTTTGCTTAGGACATGGCAAGTTGCACAGCTTACATCACTACTCTTTGAGAGTGCTTTTTCAAAGTATAGATCTCGCCCTAGATCAACCTTTTCTCTAAATAGACTCTCTTTATCTATTTGTAAAAGCTTTAAGAGTTCATCGTAAGTTTTTGGAGTACTTGACATATCTCTTGAGAGTGCGGCTTCTCGCAGTGAATCATCGCTAAATACACGTTTTTCTTTTGTAGGAAGCAACAAAGATACACTAAAAAGTAGAAGCACTATAAAAGCAAACGCACCTATAAAAAATCTCATCTTAGATATCCTATTATTTTTTCTTATATAGTATAAGATAAATAAATAAAAAATATATTGTTTTTCATCAACAAAAGAATCTCTTTATATTTCTTTGAATGTGCGTATCTCATTTATAGCTTTGATTTGTTGTTCATTTAACCATTTATTTAACACTATTTTTGAACTTTCTTCAAGTGTAAATAAAAATATAATTTCTGCTTTTTGATTGTATCTTTTACCCTCTTTTAGAAATCTACATGTTAAGTTTATAATTTTTTCTTTTATCATTATAGTAGCTTCGATACTATCTTTTATTTCTGTTAAGGCTTTGAGGATATTAGCGTTGTCTGTGAGTACCTTTAAAGAGTTTTCAGAAATATCTACAATATCAAGTATTATTTTTTTCTTGTTTAAGTAGATCTCAAGAGTTAGAAATTGATTTAGTTCGTATCTTATCAATTTACGATTATAAAAACCATCTTCTATAATTTTAGGATTAGATAAAAATATGAATTTTTTAGCATTATTTACACTTGTAATTACAGCTTGAAAAACTATGCCTTGTTCTGTTTTTATGATCCAATTAGTACCAATTTTCGAAGAAATCATTTGCTTATTTTCTATTTTTACTACAAGTAAATTTCCATAAGTTCTAAGCACAATATTTTCAGATATAAGAGGCACCCCTTTATAGAGGACAATACCTGTTGTTTTAACATTGTGATTTTTTTCAAAATATTCTAATATTTTTGAGTCTTGCTTTTGTTCTTTGGGCTCTGAAATAGAGTCTTCTATCTCTTGCATCGTAATCTTTGTTTCTTCTTTAAAGTTTATAAAAATCTCTTCTAAAACAGAACTATCTAGTTTTATAAGAACTATTATTTTATACTCTTCATATGATTTGTGAGAAATTTGAATATACTTTTCTTTATAAGTAAAAAAAGATTTATTTAAAAAGAAAGCAAGAAGTTGTGCACTAGAAGAAGGCAATTGTAACATAGAAGCTATAACATCGAGAGAGTTCTCAACATCAAGATTTTCCAATGTCAATATATTTCGTAAATGGTTATTAATAAAGTACAAGTCTTCATTTTTAAAGATTACAACACCACAGGGAAGTTGATTATAAAGCTTTAAAAATTCTTTTAAAATATTTGTATCCATAGAATTATTATAACAAAATAAACCCTCTGATAAGGTATGAACTAGATTCCGTGTCAAGCACGGAATGACAGACACGTGTCAAACATGAAATCACAAACAGATGTCAAGCACAAATGGCAGACATACGTCATCCTGAACTTGATTCAGGATCTAACCTAATAATTGTTCAGAGCATTCAATTATAAAATATAGGTAAAATAATACAACTTTATGACATTGTAATGAAAAATAAAGATTTTACACCTATAATTGCTATACTGCGAAGCACTATACAGGCATTGTTTGAAGTTAAGTGCAAAAGTAAAGTTATCTAACAATTAAATACTAGGAAGAGGGATGGATTTTTTCAAATATATACATGCGGTTGGGACGGGCGTTAAAGGTAACAGAGACCTTAGTTTAGATGAGTCAAAAGATATGATGAAGCAGATGCTAGATCGTAGTGTTCCAAACGAGCAGATAGCTGCTTTTCTCTTGGGCTGGAGACTCAAACCTGAGACAACTACAGAGTTTAGAGGTGTGGTTGAGGCTTGTGATGCTTATATAAAAAAAAGAACTGTTGAGAACTCTATAGAGCTAGGGTATCCCTTTGATGGAAAGGTTAACAACCCTTATATATTTCCACTTGTTGCAAAGGTTTTAGAAGACTCAAATCTAAACCTCATCCTCATAGGTGACAAGTTAACTCCAGCAAAAGGTGGAATCACTCTAAAAAATATCTGTACAAATATAAGTCTAAGCAAAAATGCTCACTACTTCGATAGAGCTAAGTTTTTTAAAGAGATGAGTGATCTAACAGATATTCGCATGAACCTAGGGCTTCGAACAGGACTAAACACCATAGAAAAACTTCCAAATGTAGCAAATAGTGAGTACGCCATCACTGGAGTTTTTCATAAACCTTTTGTCCAAAAGTATGTAGAAGTCTACAAAGACAGATACAAAAGATTTGCGCTTATACAAGGAAATGAGGGAACACCTGAACTTTTTAGTAAAGCTAGGCTTTGGATTTGCAATAAAGGAGATGTTGAGGAGATTATCGTAGACCCTGAGCACTATGGCATCAACTACACAAAATCATGGGATGCCATCACACTTGAAGAGTCCTTACAACAAGTAGAGAACCCATCAGATGAATTTATGAAGCTCGCAAAACTAAATGCAGCTCTATATCTTTTTGTCACAGGCAAAGCAACTAACATCGATGATGGTTGGGAGATGTTGAAGTAGTATGAATAAATTCTCAAACCATATAAGAAACATCTTGCATGGGTTTTTTCTAACTATTGGGACTACTATTGCTGAGCCTTCTACTATCTTGCCACTCATCGTAAACCACTTTGGTGGTAGCTCTATGCTGGTTGGTTTTTTTGCTGCACTTTTACGTGGTGGAGCGGTTGTTGTTCAACTCTTTGCTGCGTTTCAAGCTCAAAGCTACGCTCTTATGATGCCATATATGAGGCGAGTCTTTGTTATCCGCTTTTTGGCGTGGTTTTTCATCGGTGTGGCTATCGTACTCTTTGGCGAAGAGAGTCCAAATCTCACCCTTTTTTGTATAGGCCTCGGGCTATTTTTATTCTCTTTTAGTGCTGGTTTTGGAGCGATTTACTTCAAAGATATCATCGCTAAGATTTTCTCTCATAAGTTTCGTGGAAAAACCATGGCTTATAGACAGTTTTTTAGTGGAGCTGGTGGACTTTTAAGTGGTGCTTTAGCTGGATGGATACTTCACGCTTATGAAGCCCCATATAGTTACGGTTATCTCTTTATGATTAGCTCTTTTATCATGGGCTTAGGCTACATCGCTTTTGGTACTATTGATGAACCTATAAAAGAAGATGTAAGCAAAAGAGAGAACTCATTTAAAAAGTTTTTGCACAACTCATGGCTTACTCTAAAAGAAGATAAAGATTTACAAATCCAACTAAAAACCTTTCTCTTAGCCTATGCCTATCTTATAGCACTTCCTTTTATCATCCTAGATGCACAAACAAAGATAGAGCTTGATGGTGTGGCTATTGGTAGTTTGATAACGACTCAAATGGTAGGAGCTATGCTTAGTAATTTTCTGTGGGGAAGACTTAGCGGAAAGGGCAAAAACAAACTAACTGCAAACATATCTATCTTGATGCAAATTATTGCCATACTTATGGCTTTTGTAGCTTCTAGCCTTTACGAGTACGCTTTTATATTTTTCCTCATAGGAGCTGCACTTGATGGAAACCGCATAGCATCTGGAAATCTCATACTCTCCATAGCACCTGAGCAAAAAAGGCCTGTATATGTAGCCATACAGATAAACATTGTATCTTTTGGACTTTTTTTCTCCATACTAGGAGGAGCGATACTGCACTTCTTTAGCTACACAGTTCTTTACAGCGTAGCATCTGCTATGCTTTTTATCTCGCTCTATTACTCTTTTAAACTAAAAGATTGAGCCTTTTATTTAAGCATCTTTAGAACTTCATCATAAGTTCTATATCCAGCAGACATATCTATAACTCTGTTTTGTTTTACATAGATAAGGCTAGGCATTCCTCTAGCACCGAGTTTAGATGCTAGTGCAAAGTCACTCTCTAGCTCTTTTTTCATCTCATTAGAGTTAAAATAGTTTTCAAATTCATCTACATTAATACCAAACTCTTTACAAATAGAGTGATAAAATTCTATCTTTGTTGGGTCCTCTGCATTTGCATAGAATTTTTCTTGAATCTTAGAGAAAAAGCCCAATACTCTTTTGCTATCTTGTAAGATTTTTTTGGCAATAAAAACAGCTAAACAAGCAGGTTGAGTATCATAGTTAAACTCTTCTAAATCAAGCAGTGTGTAAACAAATTTTTGATTGGTTTTTTTATGAATATTTTGCCACTCATTTCTTAAAAAGTCTTTGAACTGCTCACTCCATTCATCACCTCCCCCAATCCTTAAACCACCCAAAACAACACTAAATTTTATACCCTCTTTTGTACAAAACTCTTCTATTTTTCTAAGTTCATCTGACATGCCCCAACACCACGAACACATTGGGTCACCCACATACAAAAGCTGGGCTTGTTCCATATTTAAACTAACTTCTTCTTCGCTATGACCACCTATTGTGCATAGTCCATCTTCGCATGTTGGCATCTCTTTCCTTTAAAAACACATATCTACTCTTCTGAGTATAGCTTAGACTTTTAAACAACTAAATACCGTAAAAATTTCTTAAAAAGGTTCTCTCTTTTTCATTTTCTATAAAGATTTTTGCTACAGTTTGGTTGTTATCGCCTAGTATAAAAAGCTCGTTTGCCTCAACTCGTAGGTGCGTTTTACCCCATGTTTTATCAAGCTCATCTAAACGATGCAGTACTTCTGCTGCACTTGGTTTTTCTTTTTCACCTGTTTGAGTGTTGTTGATGGTTAGTCCACCTATTCTTTTTTCTAACTGATACGGGCTATAAACCTTGATAGCTTTATAGATTCTCTCTTCTTTGTGATCTGGCGTAGCTCTTTGCATAGCAATGTAACCTAGTGTTAAAAACCCAAAAAGTAGCCCAAAGATTAGTCCTTTTTTTATGCTCATACTCTTCTCCATGATTTAATATAATTTTTTGCTCTATCTTTGAGCATGTTCATTCTCGCTTTACCTTTTGGAAGTGTAGCACGGAGTTCTTTCATCTCTTGTAAAAACTCAGCTATATCCTTTGCAAGTATGCTCTCTAAGTAGATTTTTAGTTGCTTTGCAAAGGCTGGCGATGTGCCATTTGTCGAGATAGCTAGAGTTAAGTCACCCTGCTTTATATAAGAGGCAAAAGTGAAGTCACAATGCTCTAAACTATCAACGCTATTACAAAGACATCTGTACCCTTTTGACTCTTCATATATCTCTTTTGCAAGAACAATATTATCTATAGCAATAATGACAATATCGTACTCTTTTATATCCCCAACTCTATATACTCTTTGCTCATATGAGAGTGAGTTTTGCTCTATTGCCTGACTCATTTCATCACAAAACTCTTGAGCTATGATATGGATATTTTTTGTAAAATCCAAGAGATGAACAAGCTTATTATAGGCAATAACTCCGCCACCTATTATAAGTATTTGTTTTGCATGGAGATTTAAAAAAGCTGGAAAATAGGACATTTATCTCTTTTATAATGTTTGCAACATCATAGCATAATAGGTAAAATGACAAACTTGATGTACATCAACGATTATTAATATAGATTATCTTACAATCTTTAGATAAAATAATCACAAAGAACATAAAAATGACAGATGAAATCCTCTCTAGAATACAAAAAAAGTTTCCACTTGTTGCTAAACCTTTTGAGGTTATAGCTGATGAATTAGGTATAAGTGAAGATGAAGTCCTCGCAATACTACAAGAGCAAAAAAAGAAAAATATTATCCGCCAAACTTCTGCTATATTTGACACTAAAAGACTCGGATATAAGTCGTCTTTAGTGGCTTTTAAAATTCCAAAAGAAAAGATTAGTGCTGCTGTTAAAGTTATAAACTCACATCCTGGCATCTCTCACAACTATGAGAGAAATCATGACTTTAATATCTGGTTTACACTAGCCGTTCCACCACACTCAAAGCTTGGTCTTGATGGTACAGTTTCACTTTTAGCAAAACTTACAGAAGCTGATGAATTTATAATGCTACCAACTCTAAAACTCTTTAAAATCAATGTCAAACTAAACACAACTGGTAAAGATGAGAAGAAAGAAGAGGTGAAAAAAGTTGTTCATACTGAGATAGAGATGACTCCTCTGCATCACGCGATAGTAAGAGCTGCACAGTACGATATAGAGATGGTAAGTGAACCATTTAAGAAGATGATAGACGAACTTGGCATCGATTATGATAAGTTTTTCTCAATCCTAAAAGAGCTAGAAGAGTCTGGGATTATGAGGAGATTTGCTTCTATACTAAACCATAGAAAAGCAGGGTTTAATGCTAATGCAATGGTTGTTTGGGACGTTGATGAGACAAAGGGTGAGGCTATTGGTGCAACTGCTGCTGCATTTAGCGCAGTTAGCCACTGTTACTTACGCCCAAAATATCCAAACTGGCCATATAACTTATTTACTATGGTTCATGGAAAAACAAAAGAAGAGACCGATTCTATCATCGCCGATATGACAAAAGAGATAGAATCAAAATCACATATGCCACTCTATAGCTCAAGAGAATTTAAAAAAGTTCGTATTGAGTACTTTACTAAAGATATGGATGAGTGGGAAGAAAAACATCAAAGGAGTAAAGCGTAATGGAACTATTTTTTGAACTAGAGATTGTTTACATAGTCATTGGTATCTTTATACTAAGTGTAACAGCAGTTGTCACAACAAGAGAGTTTATGCCAAAAGTTGCATTTAAACGAGGAATGTTAAGCGTAGGATCAATCCTAGTTATTATGATTTTAGCACATTACTTTATGACGACTTCTCGTATGGATGGTGTTCAAGCTATCTTCAATAATGGTGAGACTGTTATTTGTGAAAACAAGATGCAAAGAAGCGTATCAAGGTCAGTTTTACTCTCTAAAAAATTGGGTTGGAGACTTGAAAACAATAAGTTTATGAACGATGATTATGAGAGAGATTTTCACAGTTCTAGATGTATAGAGTTTGATGGCATTGAGCCTGAAGTAGAATGAAAGAGATACTAAAACGCTACTCTATGGCACTTGTTTTTTTGTTTTTAGTCATTGTTTTAATGATAGCAGGAACTATGGGTGTTATGAAGTTTGGCGATAAGATGATAAAAGACACAGGTCTTGAGATGAAACCACGAGGAGAGAGTATAAATAGATGAGTTTGAGTATTATTTTAACTGTTGGAATAGTTTTAAGCATAATTTTTCATTTCATAGGCGTTTATGCTGGTGCGAAAAAGATTGTTTGGTTGGCGATAGTTCTTATCTGGGGAGCAGCTATAAACATAGCTATGAGTGAGATTAAACCATCTGGCTACAAAGCGATAGAAAAAATGAGGGGTCAGTATAGCGATACAGACGCCCTTATAAAAGAAGCAGGAGAGAAAATCTCAGTTTATGAACTTGTCCTTATCAAAAATAGCTACGCTATAAATCACCCTAAGAGATGAGAAAAACCATAGGCGTTGTTGGCTGTGGATGGCTTGGAAAAAACCTCAGCGAACAGCTACGTGACTCTTTTGATGTTGAGTGCTATAAGAGAGTCATTACAGATGCAAAGCCTTCATTTTGGCAAAGAGACATAATCGTTATAGCCATCAACACAAAAGACAACTACTTGCAAACTTTAGAAAAAATCTCTAAGCTTACAGTAGATGAAACTACCATCATACTTATGAGCTCTACCTCTGTTTATAGGGAGTTTGAAACAAAAGTTGATGAGAATTCCATCATAACCAAAATAGCTCTTCAAAGAGAGGCTGAGATGCTGATGGAAAAATTAAATAAAAATCTTATCATTTTACGCCTTGGCGGACTTATGGGTGAAGATAGGATTTCTGGGAGATGGAAGAGCGTCTCTTCATTTAGTGACTCTTATGTAAACTATATACATAGAGATGATGTTATTGCCATCACAAAAGAGCTAATAACCCAAGGCATCTCAAGTGGTATCTACAATCTTGTAGCGCCAATGCATCCACTAAGGTCAGATGTTCATAAAAAAAATTCTAAAGTTTTTGGTTTTGAGTTAGGTATATTTGATGGTAAAAGTAATCGCACGGTAAACTCTCAAAAGATTATAGATGAGCTAAATTACACTTTTTTGTACCCAGATCCACTAAAGTTTTGGGATTAGGTTATTTAATCTTGTTTATATAGCTTAAAAGTCCCACTCAGCCCCGAACAAGTTCGGGGTTCCAAGCAATACATAACTCAGAATTTATCCGGGTTTTTAGACTTAAAAATCCCCTCAGCCTCGAACAGCTTTGAGGTTCCAAAGAGTCTTAAATCTTAGTTACTCCTAGCTAGTGCTGCAAAATCAATCTCCTGCGGCTTGTTTTCATCTTTTGCTTTTTTATCTTCTTCATAGTTTCCTGTAGTAAAGACATACTCACTGCTCTTTAAGGTGCAGCCTTTCATGCCAGGAACGCAAGGTTTTTTAACGAGCTTACACTGCCCTTGATAGTCATGTTGACAAGTCCATCCCATCTTATTAGTCCCTTAGTTTTGAGTTGATGATTTTGAGAACTCCATCATCATCTTCATAGAGTTCAAAACCTTTTTTAGTCATTCTTTCATTTGTTCTAAGCTCTATCTCTCTATCTGGATTGTGAAGCATATAGCTTATATGATTGAAGCCTTTTAGAGGCTCACCTAGGATTATCTTTGCTTCAAATATATTTGGATATGCTTGTTGAATTTTATCTCTTACTTTATCGTACTGCACTTGTTTATAATCAAGTTTTTCTTTTAGTTTTTTATATCTAACTCTAATAACCTTGCAAATTTTAAAGTTTTTTATAAGGGTTGCCGGTATATCTTGTTTTTCATTTTGGTTTTTAATGATGAGATCTTTTATCTTTTGGCACGATGCTAAACTTTCTTTAACTTTTCTTGCACTATCTTTAAACTCACGCATCAGCTCATCGAATTCATCTTTTATCTTTTTAAAGTAGGTCTCATCATCTGATTTGCTTTCATCAAAACCACTATTTACTAAAGAATCTAAGATAAATATATTTTCTTCACCTCTGACTTTTATTATCTCTATGTATTGAGATGCTTCCATAGTTACATGTGAGCCTAAACTCTCAATGGTTATCTTCTTAGCTCTAATCTTTCCTCGTGTAGCGTGCTTAACTATAGCTTCATCGGCGATAATCTCTCCACCTTCAAGATTTTTGACTTCAACTTTTCTAGCTGTGACCTTTCCCTTATGAAGGCTGATGGACGCATTTATACATTTTATAGAAGATTCGCCATGTGTCTGCCCCTCAACTTTGACTTCTCTAGCTTCTATCTGAGTATTTGGGCCGACACTTCCCTTGATAAAAATATTTTGAACCTTTACACGCATCCCCTCTTCTATGGCATCTTCAAGAGGATTGTTTTTTACAACATTTATAGTTATTTCTGAGTCTAAGTTAGAGTTTATTGTGCCTGTAGTTTTAAAAGATATTTCATCTACATCTACACTATTTGCTACATCATATTTGTCGCCACTCTTCACAAGATAACCGCTCTTTCTTGAGAGGTATTTTATGTTCTCATAACTATCTTGAACTTCTATGCCATCTTCAACTGTAAAAGTAGGGGTTACATCTAAATTTACACTTTTTACTTCTATGATTTTGCCCTTACAAGTTCTACCATGTTTGCCTTGTTGTGGCTTAATAAACTCAAAAAGTTCTTCACCTTCGATACAGCTAAGCATAAAACCTCTGTTTGAGTAATCAACTCTGCCAGAACTATCTTCTACCCCTACGCTGTTGTTTTCTTCTATGCTCATATGCAGCTTTGGCTCTATTGATTCTACTGCCTCTAAGCCTTTTGCTACGAGTATTTTTTTATCCTCTTTAAAGGTGACTTTTTTTACTCTTTTTATGGCTTTTACAAACTCTTCGATGGCTGTCTCAAACTCAACATCAAAGAGATAAAACAAGATGCCAGCTCTTAATTTTTTCTCATCTATATAATCTAGAAAATCATCATAAATATTATCATAATACTCTATCTGAGAACCTCTTTTTATCACAAAGTAGGCAAGAGTTTCATCTTTGTTAAACTCTATCTCACATATCATTCTTAAAAAAGGATAGCCTTTGTAGTAAGGGTTAACAGTGATATCATAATGCTGTTCAAACTCAATAGTTTCATCTCTTAAGTACTCTTCGCTAGCGTACTTACTAAGTTGTGCATCATCTATACTTGTAAGGTTTGCCTCTTTGCCTTTGGCAAAAGTTTGTATAGCATTGATTTGTATGTAGAGTCTTGAGATGGGTATAGAATTTTGTGCAGCAATCCGCAAAAGTTCTTTGTAAACATTGTTTGTTGAGATGTCTATGGAGTTAGTCATATTTAGCTCTTTTGCTTCTTTAAATCAAAATTCACTTTAATTATACCCATTTCTCTTAAATAGTAGGTTAGTCCTTTTCATATATAATGTCTTAATTTTTTAAACGAAAGTGAGTGACACATGCAAGTAATCGAGCATTATTTGAAAAATATAGGTGTAGAAAATAAGCCAAAAAACATAACTGATATAAACAGTATTATAAAAAAACATCTTCGAGCTCTCTGTTTTTGCAATATTCCTGTTTTGTTAAATGAGGAAATTTCACTAGAAATTGAGAGTATAGTTGAAAAAATGCTGCAACAAAAAAAAGGTGGCTACTGCTTTGAGCATAATAAACTTCTTTATGAAGCATTAAAGTATTTTGGTTTTGAAGTTGAAGCTCCTTTTGCTAGAGTTTTAAATAACCAAAATATAGATGTACCAAAGACTCATCGTTTTACGCTTTTAACACTAGGTGGCGAGAGATACATAGTAGATGCAGGCTTTTCATTTATGTCACCAATTTCTGCCATCAAGTTTGGTGATGCTCCAACAAAAACTGTATTTGGTAGGGACTACATTGTAAAAGAGTTAGACAAAAATAACTTTGAGTTGGCACTAATATCTAAAGAAGGACTCTACACGCTCTACTCTTTTGATTTGACTAAGCACAATGAGAGAGATTTTGAGATGGGACATTTTTACTCTTCTAAGCATAAAGATGCGGTTTTTGTGAACAATCTCGTCCTCTCAAGGATTACAGATACAAAAATTTACTCCCTAAAAAACAACTCCTACCATGAGATATCTAAAGCAAATACAGAAGAAATTACCATAAAAACTCAAGAGCAATTTAGTGTTATCTTAAGAGATATTTTTGAGTATGATATCTCTGATAAAAATATAAAATATCTCTTTGATAAGTTTATCAACTAACAAAAAAAGGGTACTAATAAAACCTTTTTTTATCTATAATAAAAATAAAATGAGGGTTTTAATGTCTTGCAATAAATGTAACGAAGTGTTTCGTCTTGAGAGTTCTGCTGCAAAACTATACTGGA
>CAYWVG010000007.1:0-31306 GCA_964461645.1 uncultured Sulfurimonas sp.
CTATAGTTGAAGAGATAGGCGATCCACTAGTTCACATTATTAGAAACTCTTGTGACCACGGCATAGAGACTCCAGATGTAAGACTTGCAAATGGAAAAAGTGAAACAGGTACTATCTCTTTAAAAGCTTACAATGAAGGTAACCAAATTGTTATCCAAATAGATGATGATGGAAAAGGCCTAAATGCTGAGATATTAAAAAGTAAAGCACTTGAAAAAGGTCTTATTAGCGAAAAAGAAGCTGATAATATGGGAGAAAAAGAAGCATTTATGCTCATCATGAAGCCAGGTTTTTCTATGGCTGCTGCTGTGACCAATGTTTCAGGTCGTGGTGTTGGTATGGATGTTGTAAAGACAAATATAGAAAAAGTAAATGGTATCATAGATATAGATAGTGAAACAGGAGTTGGAAGTAGTGTTAAGCTAAAGATTCCTCTAACTCTTGCCATTATTCAAGCTCTTTTAGTTGGTGTTCAAGAAGAAGCTTATGCTATCCCTCTTTCTTCAGTTTTAGAAACAGTTAGAATCTCAAAAGATGAGATATATACAGTTGAGAGTCGCTCAGTTATGAGACTTCGTGATGATGTTTTATCACTTGTTCACATAGGAGACATCTTTGAGGTTGAGAGAATCTTAGACTCTAGTGAGCATGCTTATGTGGTAGTCTTAGGTCTAGGTGCTCAAAAACTAGGTCTTATAGTTGACTCACTTGTTGGTCAAGAAGAGATAGTTATCAAATCACTCGGAGAATACTTAAAAGGTATAGAGGGAATTGCAGGAGCTACAATCCGTGGTGATGGTGGAGTAACCCTAATCGTCGATGTTGTGGCACTTATGGAGATAGCGAAAAATGTAAAAGCTACTTCTATGATTTCTGATCAAAAATCAGAGTCAGCGCAATCTCGTGAGAAAACTAAAGCGAGTGACTATACTATCATGATAGTTGATGACTCTAAAACAGATAGAATGATTATGAGAAAGTCTCTAGAAGCAACAGGAATGAGCCTTGTTGAAGCATCTGATGGGCTAGAAGCTCTAAACATCTTAAAACAAGGTGACTATAATTTTGATGCAATGTTAATTGATATCGAGATGCCAAGAATGGACGGTTATACCTTAGCAACAGAGATTAAAAAGTACAATAGATACAAACAGATGCCTCTCATAGCGGTTACTTCAAGAACTGGTAAGTCCGATAGAATGAGGGGAGTAGAGTCTGGAATGGTTGAGTATATTACAAAGCCATACTCAGCTGACTATCTATCTAGTGTAGTTCAAAGAAATGTTAACTTTAAATCGGAGTTCTTATCATGAGCGATAAATTAAAACAAGTAATAAGCAGACAAAATAAGCAACAAAACGAATCTATTGATCAATCAGATGACATAGTTCAACTGGTTGGCTTTATCATAGGCGAAGAAGAGTATGCGGTGCCAATTCTTTCTATCCAAGAGATTATAAAACCCTTTACATGGACTAGAGTTCCTCAAGTTCCTAAGTATGTTATGGGTGTTTTTAACTTACGTGGCGCAGTTATTCCTCTTATAGACCTTCGTCTAAAATTTGGTTTGAGTGAAAAAAAGCATAGTGATGAGACTCGTTTTATAGTTATGAAAGATAGAGATGATGTAGCTGGTTTTGTTATAGATAGACTAACAATGGCCATTAGAATCAAAAAAGCAAATATTGGACCTGCTCCTGATACGATAAATGGCGATAATACGATGATAGATGGTGTTGGTAAACAAGAAGATAGAATCATAACCATACTTAAAGTAAATAAACTACTAGAGAGAGATTTCTAATCAACTATAAACTCCTAGATGATAAACTCTCTTTAAATTTTTCTGGAGAGTTTACGCTTTACACTGTGACTATTTATAAAAAAAAGATAGATAAAATCAAGCTTTTTGGAGTCAAAGAGGTTGATTTTACTCTTGATGATGTAGTCTATTTTGACACAGCAGCTGCTATCTTTATAAACTCCCTTAGAGAAGAATTTTTTCAACAAAACATCAAAACTACGATAATTACAAGCAATAAAGATATAGTTGAAGCGCTAGAGTTAGTAGAAAAAACAAAGCAAAAATCTCAGCCTCTGCCACAAGAGCTAAAAAGTACATCTTTAGAGCACATAGGTGAGATTTTTTACAATTACTATAGTGGATTTTTCTCTTTTATGCTTTTTTTGGGCAAGGTGTTTTTAACAACTCTAAGTTATCTCACTTCCATAAAAAACATACGATATAAAGAGATATTTTTTGAGATGAATGAGAGTGCTATAAAGGCTCTTGGAATTATAGCACTAACAAGTTTTCTCATAGGTTTAGTAATAGCATATCAATCAGCATATCAACTAAAGATATATGGTGCAAATATATTTATAGTGGATATGCTCGGCATCTCGATATTTAGAGAGTTAGCACCACTGATGACAGCTATTGTAATAGCTGGTAGAAGTGGTTCAGCTTTTACTGCTCAAATAGGTGCTATGAAGATAACAGAAGAGTTAGATGCGATGAGAACTATGGGTTTTGATCCTTACCTTTTTCTAGTACTGCCACGAATTATAGCACTAATGATTACAATGCCTTTACTTATCTTTGTGTCAGATATTATGGGTTTACTCGGTGGAATTATTGTCTCATACCTTGACCTTGGTATCTCCGTTTCACTCTTTATAGAGAGGTTAAATGAGGCTGTAGCTCCAAAGCACTTCTATATAGGCTTGATAAAAGGTCCTTTTTTCGCATTTTTGATAGCATCTATTGGGGTTTATAGAGGACTTATGGTTAAAAATGATACTCAAAGTATTGGTTTTAACACTACAAAAAGTGTTGTTGAGTCTATCTTTGCGGTTATTGTATGTGATGCGCTTTTTTCCATCATATTTACAAATCTGGGGATATGATGCAAAGTCTTATAAAACTAAGAGGTGTCAGGACTGTATTTGGCACAAAAGTAGTTCATGATGGGCTCAACCTCACAGTAAATAAAGGCGAAATTTATGGACTTATAGGTCCATCAGGCTGTGGCAAGACTACAGTTTTGCGTGAGATGGTTATGCTTCAAGATATTAGTGATGGAGAGATAGAAGTCCTCGGACATAATCTTAACACTATCTCAATAAGTGATGCACAAAAGCTAAGGAGTGAGTGGGGTGTTTTGTTTCAAGCAGGGGCCTTGTTCTCATCTTTAAACATCAAAGAAAACATCTCTTTACCATTAAAAGAGTATTCAGATCTTTCGCAAAAAATGATAGATGAGATAGTAGAGTTTAAGATAAATCTCGTTGGATTAAAATCAAGCGATGCCCTTTTGTATCCATCAGAGATTAGTGGTGGAATGAAGAAAAAATCAGCTCTTGCTCGTGCACTAGCAATGGATCCTAAACTACTTTTTTTGGATGAACCAACAAGTGGACTTGACCCGATCTCAGCTAGAGATTTTGATGCTTTGATACTTAAACTAAGAGACTTACTAGGTCTTAGTATTGTGATGGTCTCACACGATTTGCAATCGATTTATGCTACACTCGATAGAGTTGCTATTATAGATGAGAAGAAGATTATCTATGAGGGTGATTTAAAAAATATTAAAAATTCTACAAATAAGTTTATACAAACATTTTTTAGGAGAGATTTTGAACAATAAAGTTAATTACACATTAGTAGGGTTATTAGTGCTTTTTGGGGCTGCTTTGATGGTTGCTTTTACTTACTGGTTGCTCAAACCAACAGTAAATGAACAAGTTCAAAAATACAACATACTCTTTAATGAATCGGTTTTAGGGTTAAACAAAGACGCAGCTGTAAAGTTTAGGGGTATAGATGTTGGTAAAGTTACAGGGCTTAGGATAAACCCAAAAGACTCACAGCAGGTAGAGGTCCAAGTTACAATACTAAAATCCACTCCAATAAAAGAGACTACAGCTGCAAAACTCACATCTCAAGGTATCACAGGGCTTAGTTATATAAACCTTAGTTTAGGTGATAATGACTCACCGCTTCTTGTGGCAAAAGATGATGAAGATTATCCAGTTATAAAGACTGAAGTCTCATTTTTAGAGAAGCTTGAAGAATCATTTGGAAATGTCTCTACAAGGCTCTCTAAAACGCTAAGTAGAACAGAAAAGCTACTAGATGAAAAGAATCAAAAAGAGATAGCAACTCTACTAGAATCAAGTGCAGCTTTTATGAAAAAAATGGACAGACTCATGAGTGATGAGGCTATAGAAGATTTTCATGCATCACTTAAAAACTTAAACAGTGCATCTAAAAAACTAGATAAACTAATGCCAAAAATAGATATATTTGTAGATAATAGTATAGCGTGGGAAAATAAAGTGTCTAGCTCCTTGGAGTCTATTATGGGAAGTTACACTGGTATAAAAGAGGCAATGGATGAGTTTAAAAAAGCGGTTGAGAGCGGTCAGTTTAATTTAAAAGAGATAACTAGCGATGTGGTTCCTACTATGAATAACGCATTTCTTGAGTTTGAGTATCTTATCATTAGACTAAAAGAGACACTAAATCAGTATGAGCGAAGCCCAAGTGATATACTCTTCTTAAAAGAAGAGATTAAAAAAGGCCCAGGAGAAAAATGATGAAAATTTACTACCTCATGATAGCGATTGTATTTTTGTTTTCAGGTTGTTCTATTACAAAACCTGCCATTACGGAGTATAAACTCTCTTTAAAAGATTTTACCTCAAAGAGTTATACAAAATCTTGCAAAGATAAATCTTTGAAAGTATCTTCAGCATTTAGTTCAAACTCACTTACGACTTTAGAGATGAAATATATGCAAGACAAACATAAAATCTATGCATACTCTGAGTCGCGTTGGAATAACTCTCCAAACCAAGAGATATCTTCTCAAGTTCTTTGTGCTATAAGAGATGCAAAACTCTTTAGTAGTGTACAAAATTCAAAATCTAGAAGCAAAAGCGACTTGATATTGGAGATAAATGTACAAGACTTTATGCAATATTATAATGATGATTTAAGTAAGTCATATGTAAATATAGTAATGTGTTTTACTCTCTTAGATGCAAATACAAATAAAACTATAATTACAAAGAATTTTAGTGCAAAAAAAGATGTTAAAAACTTAGATGCGGCAGGTGGAGTCGAGGCATTGGACTCAGTGTTGGGGGAGATTATAAGTCAAGGTTTAGATTTTCTTGATGGAGCTTGCTTATGATAAAAGAGACAGAGTACAAAAAAAGAAGAAAAAAATTAGCAAAAAAACTCTTAAACAACTCGGTTACACTTCTCACAAGCGCAGAGCCAAAAGTTCGCTCAAACGATACTAACTACCCATATAGACAAGACAGTAACTTCTACTATCTTACAGGCTTTAAAGAAGATAATGCCTCTTTAGTTTTTATAAAGTTAGACAACAAAACAAAAACTATACTATTCGTACAAAAAAAAGATGCACAAGAAGAGCTTTGGAACGGTAAAAGATTGGGCGAATTTGAGGCAAAAAAAAGATTTTTAGTTGATGAGATAAGAGTTAGTTCTAGTCTTAAAGAGAGTCTAGAAGAGCTTTGTAAGGATAAAGAAAATCTATATTTTGATTTTAGTATAGAAACACCAAAGATAAAAAAGAGTCTAAAAAGAAGTTTTGCAGCACATTATGATATTTCACCTTTTATAAAACAGATGAGACTTATAAAGTCAAAATCAGAGATGGAAATTATAAAAAAAGCGATAAAAATTACAAAGAAAGCTCATCACGATGCGATGAAATTTAACAAATGTGGCAAAGGTGAGAATGAACTTCTTGCAAAAATAGAGTATATATTTAAGAAAAATGGAGCATATAGTGATGCTTATACCTCCATAGTGGCGTGTGGGGATAGTGCAAATACTCTTCACTATATCTCAAATGATAAAGAGCTAAAAAACAAAGAACTTATCCTTATAGATGCTGGATGCGAGTATAACTACTATGCGAGTGATATCACAAGAACCATTCCAGTAGATGGCAAGTTTACAGAAGCCCAGAGAGAACTCTATGAGTTGGTTTTAGATACTCAAGAGCAAGTGATAAAGATGATAAAACCAAATGTCTTAAGAAGTGAGTTGCAAAAAAAAGCAGAAAACCTACTAGTTGATGGAATGCTAAAACTTGGCATCCTAAGAGGCAAAAGAGATAAGCTTATAAAAAAACTAAAGCATAAAAAGTATTATCCACACGGAATAGGGCACTGGATGGGTCTTGATGTTCATGATGCGGCGCCATATCTAGATGCGGATAAAAAAGAGATAGCTTTGAGAAAAAACATGGTACTAACTATAGAACCTGGCATCTATATAAGTAAAGATGATAAGAGCGTGCCAAAGAGGTTTCGTGGGATTGGCATCAGGATAGAAGATGATATCTTAGTTACTAAAAACTCTCATAAAAATCTATCAAAAAAAATAGTAAAGGGTGTAAAAGAGATAGAGGCTAAGAGTAATTCTAGCTTGTGCATAAGCAATTGAGATAGTAATGAGGCTGGTGCATTTCGGAACCCAAATAAGTTCGGGGACAGTGCATCTTTAAAGCCTTACGCCACGAACAAGTCCGCAGTTCCAAAAAGACTTTATTTGATTTCTGCTATTTAATGTACACACTTCAAAATAAAAGAAGCTAAGAGTTATACTTATAGCTCCAACCCGTAAGCTTATGCTCTTTTGCTTCAGCGAAGCCATCACTATCAGCTAAGAAGTCCATCACATGCATAAGAGCGTATGGGATATTTTTCTGATCTTCTGGCTTTACAAGAAGAAGTGGCATCGCAGTATCTTGCTCGCTCATAGAAAAACCAACTGGCATAAGCTTACTCATAAGCTCTTTTGGGTTTTTTATACTGTAGTCTTGTAAAAACTTCTCAAACACAGCATCTTTTATCTCTTGTGGCAACTCATCACTTGTGTTTAAAAAGATAGTAAAGTGGATAGGCGTATCCTTAAAGTGGCTAGGAGCAGATGCTGCCATAATGATAAACTCCACATTTTTAAGATGTGCTTCTATCTCTTGATGCTGGAAATACTTATCCGTTTTTATAGCTTTTGCAATCAACTTTTTTTCTCTTTTACTTCTTGTGTCTTATAATGCTCAAAATAGTTATCTGTTTTTATAAGCTTTGCAATCAACTTTTTTGTTCCTTTGCATTCTCTATTTCTTGTTGATGCTGCGCCATAAGCATTCTTATCTCATCCATTGCTTGCGGAGAGACATTGTCATCTTTGCTCCACTTTACTTCATCGATATGTCCACCATAATCAGCGCCATAATCTTCTATCTTTTGCAAAAATTCATCCATATCTAAACAGTCGTGACTTCTATCAACTACACTGTCTTTTAGCACAATATACCAGTCCAGTTTTTCATCAACTTTTATAATAGCTTCAAAGACCACACCCATTTTAGTTACCTCTTGAAGTGTTATCGAAGCTCTTTGCAAAACTTCCTAAGTCTTTTTTCTTTAAGTCGCCATTGTAGACTATCTTAGTTGGATCTATATTGTCATCATTTAACATCTTTGGAACTACATCTGCATTGTTTATAACTTCCATATGAGCATCTAGCTCATCTTCGCTATAAGCCATCTGCATATCAGCAGAGATTACATGAGGTATAGCTTCTATAACTGAGAGTTTTTTTAGCTCCTCTGCAACACCTTCGCCCTCTATTGTGATAATGATTCTACCTATCTCATCGTGTAGATGGTAATCACAAACATCACAACTCTTTAAGCTCTGTACTACTTCTTCTACATATTTTGGCAGACATTTAACTACTATACTTGATACATTCATACTATTTTCCTTTTATAATTGATGTTACGCACTAAAATTAACTTTTATTTTAGTGCGTAAAGTTACTTATTCATAAGTTATTTTTCTTACTTTCTCGCCATTTTCTTCGCGCATCTTATCATATAACTTTTGGTGCCTTATCTTTTCCTCGCGACTAACTGGGCTTCTTATAGATTTGTACTCTACTAAAACACCATCTTTAAAAACCCCAGAGACAATAGCATCAACCCAATAGTAGCCCTTGTCTCTTCTGAGATTTTTTACAACGCCTCTCCATTGCTCACCATTATGTAAGGCTTCCCATAACTCTTTAAAAACAATGCTTGGCATATCAGGATGCCTTACAATATTATGAGGTTTTCCAAGAAGCTCATCTGCTTCATATCCACTTATCTCACAAAATGTTTCATTTGCATATGTGATGTTTCCATTCAAGTCAGTTCTTGAGATGATCATCTCTTCTGCTGGAACTTCTGTTTCAAACAAAAACTCACTTTGATTGTATTGCATGTTCATCCTTTTATTTGATTTTGTAATAGTTTAGAGTTGTGGAATCACTTGCTATAAAAAACTCATTTTCATTTAAGAAAAGAATCTTTGAAATAGTTCCTTTGTTCCCTCCAAAGTACCCAACTGTAGCATGAGTAGATACTTTAAAAATCTCTACATTACCCTCTTCATCGCTTGAGTATGCAATTAACTCTGCACTTGGTGAGATTGCCACACTGTAGATAAGAAAATTAGCCATCTTATAATAGTTTGAGCCATTGTTAATGTTATAAACTACCGTTTTTCTATCTTGGCCAGCAGTAGCGATGATACCTTTTTTGCTATCTACTTGAAAAACATTATCTAAGTTTTGACCACCTAGCATCTTACTAAATGAACCATCAGCAGTGTTGTGTATTTTTAGATTACCACTCTCATCTGCTACTACTACTCTAGTTTTATCCTCTATAAGAACAAAGTCAGAAAACTTTGATTGAGATACTTGAACTTTATAGTTTTGCTTTTTATTTTTTAAGTCATAGGAGATAATTTCGTTACTTAAAAGTCCTAGCATTAATGTGTCTTTATCTAAAAACTTTGCTTTTGCAATAAAGAGTCCATCAGTATAAGGAATGATAAGTTCGAGCTTTTTATCTTGGTAGATATGAACTCTTCTAGCGCCTTTTTCGCCTTGTGATAGTATCATAATCATATCATCCACCACATCTACAGAGTAGATCTTAGAGTCTATGATGTCTCCCATAAAGTCCGTAATTTGCTCTACTTTTATCTTGTTTAATAATTGTTTGCTCTCAATATCAAAAATATCAAGATTACTAGCATCAGTTGCACAATAAAGTTTGCCATCATGCACAACTAAATCTACTACAAACCCGCTCGTTTGCATACTCTGTGTTGGTTGGTTGATACTTGCAGCATAAAGGCTGCTAACTAAGAATAATACGCTTAGAAGTTTATAAAACATTTTGTTCCTTTTTTGGCTCTATCTCTATAGCGTAAGTTGGGCATCTACTTATGCAAAACCCACAAGCTGTGCATTTGCTCATATCAATGCTAGGCATAAACATGGCTTTAAACTCTATGGCATCTTCTAAACAAGGGTCTTTACATGAAAAACACATCACACCCTCCCAACTAATACACTTTGATTTGTTTATTATAACATCTGCATCTATTACTTTTTTATAACTTAACTTTAAAACTCCATGTGGACAAGCTTTTGCACACTCATCACAGTAGGTACAACCACTACTTAAAAAGTTTAAGTACGGAGTCTTATCACTTGCTATTTTTATGATATCTTCTTCACAAATAGAGCTACAAGGTGCATCGCACTCTATGCACTCTTTGTGAAAAAGAGATATATCCTCATAGTAGGGAGGTCTTAGTATGATTTCTTTTGCCTTTTTCCCTTCACCTTTGATGGATGAAGAGAGAAAGCTAAAAAGCTCTCTCCTTTGCATCTTAGAATTAGATACCGTTAATAGTATCTAAACCCTCCATTAACTTTGTTCCGCTCCAACTAGATGCACTTGCGCCATCTTTGTTAGTAAAATCAGGTTCAAAATTATTTTTAACTGCTATATCATCTCCTGATTGTGGAGCATGACATAGTGTACAGTTAAATCTAGAACCAGCTAACTGATCACCAGTAGATTTGATAGAAACATCTTCCATATTTACATTGGTTGTATTTACTATAGCTTTACCGTTTTTAGTTAAGTGACCTTCAGCATCTACAGAAGTTGCTGGTCTAAAATCCATAAAGTGTGAACTAGGAACTGGTGTAGCTCCCATAGATTCAGCTACTTCTGGCATATGACATGTTGTACATTGGTTGTCATTTATAGTAATATCTAACATTCCCTCAGTATCATGTGGAACCATAGGCGGAGCATCTTGAAATGCTCTTTTTATTTTATTGCCACTTCCTGCTACAGCTGTTGAGTAGTTGGCTTGATGGCCAGTTGTCTCAGCTCCCTCTGCATATAGGTTAGTTTTTCTAAGCCCTAAAGACTCCTCAGAAATAGTTGGTTTAACTGTTTCTTGAGATGTAGGTTTAGCATCATTGCCACAACCAACAAATAGAAGTGCCGCTGTAAATAAACTAACTGTTATTTTGCTTAATAATTTCATTTTACTCTCCCGTTTTTTTATTTTTCACTAGATTTTTTATTGAAAATCCAAGGGCATCATCATCACATACTTCTATACATCTAGCGCAGTTTGTACACTCTCCTGAAAGTACAGGCAGACTCTCTTTACCAATCATATGTAGCACTTGACGCTCTGGACAAACAACTTTACACTTCATACATAGAGTACAATTTTCTTGTGTGTGGTGTACTCTAATAAGACTAAACTTTCCTAAGATAGAATAAAATCCACCAAGTGGGCAGATATGTCCGCACCAACCATTTTTTAGGACAAATAGATCAAAAAGAAAAATGATAAGCATCGCTGCCCAACCAAAGCCTAAACCAAAAACAATACCTCTATGAACCATAGATATAGGTGATAAAAACTCAAAAGCTGTTACACCCATAACCGCTGAGATGATAAGGCTAAGAGCCAAAACCCAATATCTTATATTTCTAGATGCAGGTTGTTTAATCCCTTGAACACGATCAAAATCTAGTTTTCTTCTTAGAAAATTAGCACTATCCGTTATCATATTGACAGGACAAACCCAGCTACAAAAAGCTCGACCGCCTATGATAAAATAAAATAACGATAAAAGTACTACACCGATAAGTAAATCTGCAGCAAGTACTGCTCCCGCTGCTAGCATCTGAAGAGCTGCAAACGGATCACTCAAAGGTATGATTCCAAAAACTTTAGATGAGCTAAGATTTCCCATTAAAACGGTCCATCCCCACGCATTTGCACCAAAGTACAAAACTAGCAAACTAACTTGTGTCACTCTTCTTAAGATGAGGTATCTATAATTATTCCATAGCGTTGCCATTAGTATAAATCCCCCGAATCATTTAAAGAGTCCATTGGACTTTGTTTACTAATCTCAGTAGTTGTTTTGATCTCAGATGCGTTTTCTAAACGCTTCTCATCATCTTTATCCCAACCTTTGATATAGTAATCTCCAGCTCTACCCATTGCAGTCTCTCGAGGTAGTACGAAAATAGCTGGTTTTTCAGTTACACAAGCTCTCTCACAAAGACCACATCCAGTACAAGCTTCACTATGTACTATAGGCTTCATAAAAGCGTGTTTACCCGTTCTTTCATTCTTTTCATATTCAATAGTTATAGCCACGCCTAAAATAGGACAAGCTCTATAACAAGCATCACACTGTATTCCCCAAAAAGCTATACAACTATCGGCATCAACGACAGCTAAGCCCATCTCAGCGATGTTTATATCTAGCACTCCATCAGTAGTTACACTAGCTTCATCCAATGCACCAGTAGGACATACTGGTACACATGGAATATCTGGACACATATAACAAGGAATATCTCTAGGTATAAAATATGGAGTCCCTAAAGGTTTGTTATCTCCTGGTTTAGCAAGCACTAGAGTATCGTATGGGCATGCAATTACGCAGAGTCCACACTTGATACAAGTCTTTAGAAAGTCTTCTTCTTTTATAGCTCCAGGTGGTCGAAGCACAAGTGTTGAAGCTGTAACTTCATCAATATATGCACTCCATATAAATCCACCCATGGCAGCAAGTCCTGCACCACGAGCCATGTTTAAAATAAACTTTCGTCTATCGCTTACTGGTTGTCTTTTCTTTTTAATTATAGGTCTGTTTTCGCTCAAAACGATACTTCCCTTTCTCTATTTTTTTGTTATGCTTGGTAAATTTTTACCGCACATTTCTTAAAGTCTGTCTGACCAGATTGTGGACAAGTATAATCAGCACAAACTTTGTTGATAAATACTTTTTCGTCAAAAAATGGAACGAATACAAGCCCACGTGATGGTCTATTTCTACCACGAGTCTCAACTCTAGCTTTAATTTTACCACGGCGAGATTCAACCCACGCAAGTCCACCTTGTTTTAGGCCTTTTTCTTTTGCATCTTGTGGGTGCATATAACAAAGTGCCTCTGGAACTGCACGATATAGCTCAGGTACACGCATAGTCATAGTTCCTGTGTGCCAGTGCTCTAGTACACGACCTGTACATAACCAAGTATCGAACTCTTTATCTGGAATTTCTGGAGGATCCATATATGGACGAGCAAAAATCTTAGCTTTGTTATCAAGAGGTAGTTGCGTACCGTCTGTAATACCCAGCAGGTTACCTTGTGCAAGACTCTTAGCAAGTGTTCCATAGAATGCGTGAGAGTTAGTAGTCCCAGCTTCTTTGTTTGCTTTTGCAGCATAAGGATCGTACTGAGAGTTAAATCTCCACTGAGTCTCTTTACCATCAACAACTGGCCACTTAAGTCCGCGAACTTTATGGTAAGTTGTAAAGTCTGCAAGGTCATGAGCGTGACCACGACCAAATGATGCATACTCTTCAAAAAGGTACTCATGAATCATAAATCCATAACCTTTAAATACTTTACCATCAGAGCCAACAACGTTTCGCACATCACCATTACACTCAGAGTTATCATATCCAGCTTGTGGGAATGATTTTAAGTCGATTTTGTAAGATTGAGCCTCTTTATTTGCAAAAAGAATCTCATACATAGTTGTGTCATCTGTATAACCCATCGCATGAGCTGCAGCTCTAACATCTGGAAGAGAATTAGGAGCGCCATCAGCATTTTTACCACGAAGTGGTTGTGCACCCCAAACATCTTTTACTGTAAATCTTTTTGATAACTCAACCCATTGCCAAGTATCACTCATCGCCTGACCTACTGGAAGAACTTGTTGTCTCCAGTGTTGAGTACGACGCTCTGCATTACCATAAGCTCCCCACTTCTCATAAATCATAGCAGAAGGCAAGATAAGGTCAGAAACTTTTGCGCTTATTCCTGGGTATCCATCAGAAGTAACTATGAAGTTATCCATTTCACGAGCTGCTTTAATCCAGTGAGATGCAGATGCTGTATCTTGGTAAGGGTTACAAACGTTTACCCATGCAAACTTAGTATATCCATCTTCAATATCACGATGAATTTTCATGATATGCTGGTTACCAATATGGTTAAGAGTCCCATTTGGTACTTTCCATCTGTTTTCAGTAATCTCTCTATGTTTTGGATTTGCTACCATCATATCTGCTGGAAGTCTATGACAGAAAGTTCCAACTTCACGAGCTGTACCACAAGCTGATGGTTGACCTGTTAGCGAGAACGCTCCAGAACCTGGTTTTGCTTGTTTATTTAGTAAGAAGTGAACGTTATAAGCTAGAGTGTTTACCCATGTACCACGAGTATGTTGGTTCATTCCCATAGTCCAGAAACTTACAACTTTTCTATCTTTTTCAACATATAGATTTGCTAATAGTTGTAGTTTTCTCTTAAACTCATTGATATCCTCATCTGGGTTACCTTTTGAGATTTTAGCTACATAATCAAGTGTATATGGTTCTAAGAACTTTTTATACTCTTCAAAACTGATGTGCCAGTGTTTAAGTCCAGCATTCTCATTTACCATAACATCGCCTTCTTTATAACCATAAGGTTTAAGAGCAGGTGCTTCAGTAGCAGAGACAACTTTTTTCATCTCTTTCTCAATCGTTTGCATCTCAAGAGCTGTATATTTACCCTCTTTGATAGACTTCTCATCCGATCTTCTCATACCATAACCAATATTTACAGGTGATGCACAAAAAACGATGTGTTTTTGGACAAAATCCCAGTCAATAGCTTCAGGATTGTTATATACGATCTCTCTTGCAATATAGTTCCATAGTGCTAAGTCAGTGTTTGGAGTAAAGATAATCTCTTCATCTGCTAAGTCTGAAGTTCTATGTTTATAAGTAGACATATTTATAACTTTTACTCTCTCAGGATCTGATAATTTTCTATCAGTTACACGAGACCATAAAATCGGGTGCATCTCAGCCATGTTTGAACCCCAAGATACGATTGTATCAGTTAGCTCAATATCATCATAACAGCCAGATGGCTCATCGATACCAAAAGTTTGGTAAAAACCAACAACTGCAGAAGCCATACAGTGACGAGCATTTGGATCAATCGCGTTTGAACGAAATCCTGCTTTCATCATCTTTTGAGCAGCATAACCTTCCATAACAGTGTATTGTCCAGATGCAAATACACCAACGCCCTCAGGACCACTTGCTTTTAGTGCTTTTTTGATGTGAAATTCCATCTCATCAAATGCTCTCTCCCAGCTAACTGGAGCAAACTTACCTTGTTTATCAAACTTACCGTTTGCATCTACACGAAGTAGAGGCTCTGTAAGTCTATCTGCACCATACATAATCTTAGCATTAAAGTAACCTTTAATACAGTTAAGACCACGATTAACTGGTGCTGCTGGATCTCCTTTGACTGCAACGATTTTGCCGCCTTTTGTAGCCATCATGATTCCACAACCAGTACCACAAAAACGACAAGCTGCTTTATCCCATCTCCAGTCGCCCTCAGCTTGATTAGCTGCTGCTTGTAGCTCTGCTGGTACACTCATACCAATAGCTGCTGCTGCAGATGCTGCCGCTGAACTTTTAAGAAATTCTCTTCTAGAAAGTGACATATTTTCTCCTCTTTGATAATCTTCAAGACTTAGCATTTAAAAATTGCTGTATCTCAACTTTTTTGTTAAGGTGTCCATTAACATTTCAATAGTAGCAGGATGAATGGTAAAAAATCTTTGACTTATGTCAAATAGTTAGGAAAAAGGCTTAAGTTTAGTTTTATAAAAGAAAAGAGGCGTATAAGTAACACTTAAAATTAATATTATGTTTGTGTATCTTGACAACTCTTTGTAAGTTTCTCAAGTTCTAGTTTTAAATTGTAAAGTTTTCTAGTAGAATTCATAAGTTCTTCTGTTGATTCTATAACTATGTCTTCACTATTGTTTAGGTGTTTATTTGCTATAGATTTATCTTTTAACTCATCTATGATGGAGTCAAACTCATCCGTTAATTCTCCGAGCTTTGCAGATGCTCTCTCAGACTGTAGAAGTGCCTCATTCGAGTAGTCCATAGCGGAGTTTATCTTTTGAATAAAGCAGTTTATAGTGTCACTTGCTTCATGTATTTCAGTCTCGCTTTCGGCTTTTACTTCTATGGGTTCTAGCTTTGTGATATCTTTACTATTAATGAGTTTTTTAGAGTACTGCATAATAGTTTCTACATGAGACTCAATAGAGCGGAGTTGTAGCAGAGAGTATATGAAAAGTAAGAGTAATGTAGCTCCTGCACCATATTGGAATGTTCTTATAAAGCTTGTTTTATTCTCACTATGATCTGTGTACATTGTGACAAGTTTGTCAACATTATCAAGTAGTTTTGTGTTATCTCTGTAGATTGTAGCGACAATTTCTTCGAGTTCTAGGCTCTTATCAACATTTGAATTAGTATAAAGCTTAAAGTTTTGTATATTTTTGTAAAAAACATCCCATAGTGCATTTATCTCTGTATGTTGAAGGGAGATTTGATATGTTGGAACTGGAGAGATTTTCTTCTGGGAATCCCCATTTCTTAAAATATTTAAACCTTTTATAAATTCATCTATTGCTGCATTAAGTTCATAAAAATCCTTGTTAGAACTATAATGAATATAAAAGATGTTTTTTGCCATCTTTTGTGTAAGCATTCTCTGTTTACCAGCTATGTTTATGATAAGTGCATCTTTTTGGTTTTGCTGATTTAGATATATAGTGATAGAAATAACACTAAGCATTAAAACAATGAGTAAAGCTCCTAGCACCTTTATTTTAGTGCTTATACTTGTGACTTTTTTCATAACATATCCCCTCTATAAATGCGATTTAATTTATCATGATTTTTGATAGAGACAATTGAGTTTTCTACTTCTATTATATCACTTCTTTTTAGCTTGCTCAATACTCTTGAAAGGGTTTCAGGCTGGATGTGCAACATAAATGAAACATCTTGTCTCTTTAGAGAGTTAAACATTTCCAAATCATCACTAAGCATATAAGCAACTTTAGCAGTGGCATCAAAAACAAGTTCTCTATTTACCACACAGTGAAGTTGGTGAGTCTTTAGTAGTATCTCATTTATAAACTCATCATTAAGTAAGTTTTTAGATAAAAACCTTTTTTTAAACTCTTTAAAATCAACCTCTAAAACTATACTATCTTCCATAAACTCAGAGTTTGAATAACAATAAATAGAGCGTTCTTCTAGGCTTGTAAGCTCAGAAATTAAAGAACTTTTGTGTATATGATATAAAAATATCTCATTTTCAAATTTATCTATTTTGTAAACTTTTAAAACGCCTGAGATTAAGAAAAATATCTTGTCATAGGAATCATTTTCATAGTAAAGAATAGAATTTTTAGGATACTCAACTATAGAAGAAATCTCTCTAATATCTTGAATCTGCTCATTGTTTAGTGACTTAAATAAGCTCAATCTTTTAATAAGTTCGACTTTTTCTTGAGAAATCATTTCTTCAAAAATTCCTTTAGAGCAATGTATTCTTCTTCTATATTTTTCATGTTTTGTAGCATTTTAATCTCATCGACACCAGAGTTTTCTTTTAAAAATTCTTCTCGCCATTCTATGTTTTTACAAAGTTCATCAAGACCTGTTGTGACGTATTCTAACATCTTGTCAATCTGAGCACCACTTATCATTCCATCACTATCTGCTTTGTAAAAAAGAAGAGCATATTCATCCATCTCTTGTGAGTATCTAAAATCATCAGCAATGTTTTTTACAATCTCTTTGATCCGTTTATTTTTAAATTCTCTTTTTGCCACAGTTTCTACCCTATATGAATTATTGCAAGTATTCTAGCATAAAAATAGTGGTATAAAAATTGCTGAGTTATTATGAACAATAAATAATATAATATGGGATTTAAATGGAGTTTATTGAAGCACTTAGGTTAAAAAGTAAACTTTTGTTACTTTTTATACTTATCACACTAGGACTTGTTTTAGTGGGAGTTATGGGTTATTCAAATACCGCTTCAGTGAAAAAAAACTTAGATACTATTTATTTTGGCTCCTTTGTTCCAGTCATTGAGTTAAATGACATACTTCAAATCTATCATGGAAAAATTTCAAACACTATCTATAAAGTAAAAAACTCTCAAATTAGCGAAGAGCTAGCAAGCATACAGATAAAAGAAGCCATCACAAAGATAGAGTTTGAGTGGAAGAATTATGAGTCTCATTTTAAAAGAGATATGGAACTACAATATGTAGAGTATGCGGCTATAGAGGTTCAAGCAATCAATGGCTTTTTTAGAAAAATGGCTTTAGATATAGCCTTAGATAACCTTGTGATGGAGAGTTTAGAAGCTAGGATAGAACATATCCATAACATAATCAAAAAACTTATAAACTATGAGGTTGAACTAGCAAAGTACGAGAGAAAAAATTTTCTAAGTGCGTACGATAAGATTATTTTAAATATAGGAATCATCTTAAGTTTTACGATTATTGGAGTTCTTCTCATATCTTATTATGTTTTTAAAAGCATCCAAAAAGACCATACAAGACTTGAAATAACTACTAAAAAACTCCAAAGCGCAAATAAAAAACTTGAAAATGTATCTTACACAGATGTGCTTACATCCCTACACAACCGAAGGTATTTTAACTTTGTATATGACAGAGAATTAAAAAGAGCAAAAAGAACAAAATCTTACATAACTTTTATGATGATGGACATAGATTACTTCAAACAGTATAACGATACTTATGGGCATATTGAGGGAGACTTTGCGTTAAAGAGCGTTGCAAAGGTTTTAAAAGACACACTAAAGCGACCTAGTGATTTTGTTTTTAGGCTAGGTGGAGAGGAGTTTGGCGCGATCCTCACAGATGTAGATGAGTCAAATAGCGCAATGCTCGCAAGAGAGATTTGTCAAAACATAAAAGCAAGAGAGATAAAGCACGAGTCAAGCAAAGCAGGCGAATTTTTAACCATCTCCATAGGAGTAGTTTGTTGCGAGGCCGATGAAGATTTAGATGAAGAGATACTAATGATAAGAGCCGATGAGATGCTCTACAAAGCAAAAGAAAATGGAAGAGACGGCTATGTCATCACTACTAATGTTGCTAAAGTGTAGAGTCATTCAAATTTTATAAAATCTTAAATCTATGTTTACTAATAAACTGCGTTGGAAGTATTATTCCTATGGCAATTGCACCAAAAATAAACCAAGTTTTTAAACTATAATGAAATGTTTGAATGATAAGTGCCTGATCCATTATTTGATTTGTAGAAATTTGTAAGAGTCCTATTAGCGCTTTATATGCGTAGATAGTCGGAACTAAAACAATGGAACTTGATATTGCATAGACTAAAATAGGTATATTTTGTTTAGATGAGAAAAAGATAGAAATTATCCCTATACATAGAGATGCCATAAAAGTAGAAAACTCTATACTCTGTCCATATCCCAGCAGATAGGTTCTAACCAAAAGGGCAATAATAGCTAAAAATACAATTGGTAGAAGTGCTCTTTTTGGAGCATTAAACAACACTGCAAATGCTATTGAGATGCTAGTTGCTATAAATATATTGGTTATCATATAAATTTCTCCACTGTTAAGATATGTAAGGCTAAAAATATCCCTATAGAGATAGCAAAAGAGACCATAATTCCTCGGATGCCCCTAGTTAAACCATTTGTATAGTGTCCTTTTATGAGGTCGTTTACAGAGTTAATAAAAGCAACACTTGGCACTAGAAATAGAATTGATGAAGAGATTGCAATATTTGAAGAAGTGTTATTTAATGTAAGTAGGCCTGAGACTATGGCAGTCGTAAAAGATACAAAAATAATAACTAAAAATGGATTGAAAAATCTTTTTAGTAGCATAGTGTTGAAACTAAAACCGATAAAGGAAGCGATAAAAGTCACTATGAAAATATAATAGTCCCCACCAAAAAGAAGGCTAAAAGATGCACAACCTAAAGCTGCCATCAGCCTTTGTAGTTGGTATGGATAGACTGAACTTAGATTTTGTTTATCAAGTAGTAATGCGTTCAATTTATCTAGATTTGTATTTAGATCTATATCAGAAATGATTTTTTCTACAGCATCAACAACTCTAAAATTTATATCTTGACGCTCCGCTTTTATAGTTTTTGTAAAAGATTGGTCATCGTGAGTCAATCCTACCATAATGGTATTTGGAAGAACTAAAAGTTCAACGCTATTGTACCCGAGCTTTTTTGCAGCTCTTTTTATACCCATCTCAACAACTTCAGTTTCGGAACCATGTTGCAAGAGTAACTTTCCTATTTGCAGTAAAATTTTGACACTTATTTGGATTTGTTTATTCATAGTTTGTGCTTTTTTTCTCTTAAAATTAAAATCCGAAATTCTACCAAAGGTATCTTTGAAAAAGGGATGTTTCTTACATTAATTTTATAAACTTTGAGAGATAAGTGTTAGTAAAATAAATCAGTTAAGATCTTTTATTTTACAAACAAAAATGAGTTGGAAATTATCTTACATATTTTCAAACTATAACAATCTGCTTTATAAGTTAAAGTTATTTGCTAATATGGCATAATTATTAGTAAATTATTTTTTTAAGATATGGTTGTATTAGAATTTACTGAGTTAAAGGATATTGAGATGACAATAGACGAACTTAAGAAGCACAATGGTCAAAATGGTGCGAAGGCTTATATCGCTTACAAAAATGTAGTATATGATGTGACAGATAGCCCTCTTTGGAAAGAGGGCAACCATCAAGGAAGTCATACCGCAGGACATGATTTGACTTCTGAACTCCCAGATGCGCCGCATAGCACTGAGGTTTTTAAGAGGTTTAAAGTTGTCGGCAGACTTGAAGAGGGTGAAAAAACTCAAGAACCAAAGGCCAAATCCAATGAGTCTTTAAAGTCCAAACTAAGGGACTGGTATAAAGAGTATCATCCTCATCCTGCAGTAGTGCATTTTCCCATAGCCTTACATCTGTTTGCCGCTGGTATGGATGCACTCTTTTTAATGATGCCAAAAGAGACTTACGCTGTGGCGGTCTTTTACTCTTTCTTTGTTGCAACGGTTATGGGGTTTGTTGCTATGATTCCTGGGATTTTAAGTTGGTGGATAAATTATAACTTCTATATGGGCAGGGCATTTGTTATAAAGCTCGTAGTTTCCACGATTACGCTTCTCTTAGGGTTAGTTGCTATTGGCATCTACAATGCAGATCCTCAAGTTATATATGGGTACTCATCTGGAGGAATAGTCTATCACGCTATTGTGCTTATAACAGGTATAAATGTGATGGTTTTAGGATATTACGGTGGTAAAATCACTTGGGGGTCAGTGATTGATGAAGCTCCTGCAAAAGAGGAATATCTTGCAAAAGAGGAAGCCGTCTCTGTGTCTAAGCATGTAAAATCAGGAATTGCCAACAAAAACGCTCCTAAGAGCATCTCTATCTTAATAGGCGGTGCAGCAGGAATGGGCATCGCTACCCTTGAGAGTATACTAAGTAGTGCATTTAAAAAGAGTGGCTTTTATGTCTACTCAACAAAAGAGTTTATGTCTAGGGTGAGAGGTGGAAGCAATACTACACTAATTAGAATCTCAGATGCCCTAGTTGAAGCGCCATGTTGGGAAGTTGATATATCTGTAGCCTTAGATGCACTTGCACTAAAACATATGCAGGGCAGATGCCATGAAGGTACTTTGATCTTTGCAGATGAGGCGTTTGGCACAGATAGCGCCATTTTAGTTGCAATGCAAGAGAGTGCAAAAAAGTTTGGTAATGCAAAATATGCAAACACCTATATTGCAGGTATGCTTTTTGGACTACTTAGTATTGATAAAAATTTCTTGCAAGAGAGTATTGCAGAGCACTTTAAAGATGATGAGGTTAACAAAGAGGTTGCCCAGCTTGGCTATGAAGAGGGTGTTAAACTAGAAGATAAAGTCAATTTTGAGCTACCAGAAGTTGATATAGAGAGTGTAAAAAAACTCCACCAGATGGATGGAACTACTGCATCAGGATTTGGCTTTTTAGCAGGCGGATGTAATATGCTAACCGCCTATCCGATGTCTCCATCAACTGGAGTGTTAAGCTTTATGGCATCTATGACAAAACATTTTGATATAGCTGTGGAACAGACTGAAGATGAGTTAGCATCCCTAAATATGGTGCTTGGCGGTTGGTACGCAGGTGCTAGAGCCATGACTTCAACATCTGGTGGAGGTTTTGCTCTGATGAGCGAAGCTTTAAGCCTCTCTGGCATGACAGAGACTCCCGCTGTGATATATCTAGCTCAAAGACCAGGACCCGCAACAGGACTTCCTACAAGAAGCGAGCAGGGTGATTTAAACCTGGCTATCTACTCTGGGCATGGCCCATTTGCGCGCGTGGTTTTAGCACCTGGCTGTTTAAGAGAGTCTATAGACTATGGTTATCTTGCATTTGAGTTGGCTGATAGATTTCAGACTCCTGTTATCTTTTTGAGTGACCAATACCTAGCAGATACAGTCTCCATGATAGAAGATATTGACTTCTCATCTTATGAGCAGCGCAGATATATAGTAAAGACAGAAAAAGAGTATGAGCGATACACAGATGCTAAAGATGGCATAAGCCCAAGAGGAGTTCCTGGGTTTGGAGATGGGCTGATATGCTCGGTGAGTGATGAGCATGATGAGAGAGGGCAGATTACAGAAGACTACAAGATGCGAGAGAAGATGGTTGCAAAAAGAGCTCGCAAATATGATGAGCTTATAAAAGAGATAGTCGCACCTGAAGTTCTTGGAGATGGAGATATTGCTATTGTCGGTTGGGGCTCAACTAAAGGCGCTATCTTTGAAGTCTTACAAAACCTTAATAACCCTCGTTTGACGCAAGTTCATTTTGCATGGGTTTATCCGCTCTCAAAGGAGCAGTTGAGTGTACTTGAGAGTTTTTCTCACATCATAGTAGTAGAGAACAATGCTGATGGCGCCTTCGCAAGTCAGCTAAGACTTCATGATGTAAAAATTTACGATCAAATCTTGCAATCAAACGGTTTTAGTTTTTTTACAGATCAGCTAAGCGTGATGATTGAAGAGTCAATAAAGGAGATATTATGAGCCATCTATTTGATAGAAAAGATGTGGATGTTGCGTGGTGTCCGGGTTGTGGTAACTTTGGTATCTTAAAGCTTGTAAAAGAGGTTTTAGAAGAGCTAGGGCTTGAAAAAAAGGATTGTGTTATAGTCTCTGGAATTGGGCAGGCGGCAAAGACTCCTTACTATGTAGATACAAATATGTTTGGGGTTCTTCACGGTAGAGCACTCCCAGTTGCAACTGGCATAAAACTAAGCAATGAAAATCTTCATGTAATCGCTGAGGGCGGAGATGGCGATATGTACGGAGAGGGTGGCAATCACTTTATCCATACCATAAGAAGAGATGTAAATATCGTCAACATCGTTCACAACAATATGGTCTATGGTCTAACAAAAGGCCAAGCGTCACCTACAAGCCAGAGAGGTTTTATAACTGGTGTGCAGGTTGGAGGAGTTATAAATGAGCCTTTTAATCCTTTGGCAGTCGCCTTATCTTTAAAAGCAGGCTTTGTCTCAAGAGTAAATATAGGCAATATAAAACATGCAAAGGAGGTTTTAAAAGAGGCTTTTTTACATAAGGGCTACGCGCTTGTAGATATCTTACAGCCTTGCGTCACCTTTAACAAGGTAAATACCTATGATTGGTTTAGCGAAAATAGCTATGTTTTAGATGACACTTATGATGCGAGTGATTTTGAGAGAGCTGTAAAAAAGTCTTATGAGACTATCCCTATGCCCATAGGTGTTCTTTATAAAAATAAAAATAGTACAGTACCGTTTGAAGAGGCGATAAGAGGCAAAGATGCTAAGCCACTTCACACTCTAACTCATGATGCTAGTAAGATTGGACGCTTGTTTGAGAGTTATTAGAAAACAAAAAGCTAGAGGTATCATTTACAAAGAAACTAAACCTTTTATAAAACTAGATTTTGTCTCAAATTCACTATGACAGCACAAACGTCATAGTGAACTTGATTTAAAATTCAATTTTAAATCTCTTCAATTATATCTATAATTATAATCCAATGTAATTTATTTATTAAGTAAAGATAATGTTATTTTTTTGTATAATCTTTTTAAATACAAATATAAAGGAAAAAAATGAAAAAAATAATCTCAACTTTAGCCTTAGGTGCTATATTAGTTTTACCAAGTGTTTTGAGTGCAGACTCGGCAAAAGGTTTAAATGTTTTGATAAACTCACCAGAGCCTCAAACTCAAGCTATGGCTATGGTTTTATCTATGATGACTATCAAACAACATAAGAAAGAAGTTAGCATCGTTTTATGTGGAGCAGCTGGAGATTTAGCAGATAAAAACATCAAAAGCGCGCCTGTAAAAAGACCTGATGGCAGTGAAGTCTCACCACAACAAAACCTTCAAATGCTCATAAAGATGGGTGCTAAAGTAGAAGTTTGTCCACTATACTTACCAAACGCTTCAAAAGATGCTTCGGTTTTACTAGAGGGCATAACAGTAGCAAAACCTCCAATGGTAGCTGGAAATTTACTTAACAAAGATTACCAAAACCTAAGTTTTTAACAAAGAGTAATTTGCACATGCTAAAGATGGTATGTGCAAATAATTTTCACCCTCATACTGCACTTTAAAAAGAGTTATAAAACAATCTTCTACTGCATCACTTTTCTAGCGTTAATTGATTGAACGGGTCTGCTGTTTCCATGATGAAATATGTCTAAAAACTCTTTCGTTTGAGCTGAAGATATAGATGAATAGTTTTGAAGGACTAACCATCTAACACCTTCACTACACGGTGGAGTTGTCAATGAGCCATTAAATCTATAGTATGATTTATTATTTGGCAAAAGACTATTTATATGCTCTGCTGATAGAGTAAAATCTACTTTAGTCCCAACATAATGCGGCATTTTATTCCAAATCTTTTTAATTATCTGGTTCTCAATAGCATCCTCAAACATTAATGCAACAACAGCTATTTCACCTTTTTGTGAAACATGAACAAAATGAGCTTCAAGAGGAAAGTTTTTGCCTTCTATTTGGTTTTCACTAGGTGTATGAAAATGAACTTGTTTTAGAGAAAATAAAATTTTATCTATCTCAATGTTACTTCCATCTTTAATATTTACTTGAATGGTATGACCATTGTTTATAACTTCTGATGCAGATGTTTTATAATCAAACTTTATCTCTTCTAAGCCCTTGGTGCTAACAACAACAGTTTTTGAAATATTTATGGGAGACTGAGAGTTGCCATTTTTACATAAACTGTAATCAGTTGATAAATTACCCCAATTTTCAGGGCCTTCATGCCCTGTATATCCCCAATGAGTAGCATGACTTTGCGCTATAAGTGAAGCACTAAAAAGTGTTGCAATTACTGTACCTATTAAAGTTTTATTTATTTTCATATCCTAAGCCTTTATAATAAAATATTATATGACATGGATTGTATCAAAAAATATAATAAAAAAAGCTTTCAAAAAAATATGTTAGATGTCATTTTTTACCTTAAACTAGAAAGAGTATCAACAACGCTAGATATATTTACTCTTGCTTCTTGGAGTGTTTTTTGAGTTCTCTCAGATAGTTTTCGCACTTCATCAGCAACTACGGCAAAGCCTCGTCCATGCTCACCTGCACGGGCCGCTTCTATGGCAGCATTTAGTGCTAAAAGATTTGTCTGTTCTGCTATATCTGAGATAGTGTTTAAGATGCTAAAGATATCTTTTGACTGCTCTTGGAGAGCTTCTACTTTGTTGTCAAACTCTTCTCTTACTACATCTTTTTCATCTTGAGATTTTTGTAGCTGGAGGGATTCTTTTATAAGACTCTCTTTTTGCTCATGAAGTTTTTGGATTTTATCGTTTAACTGACTCTGTAGAGTCTTTTGAGACTCTTGCATCTGCTCTTGTTCTCTTTGTAGTGTAGAGTTTTTGCTCTCAAGCTCTGAGACATAAGAAACAGATGCTCTTAGTGACTCAACTTCTTTGGTTAGGTTCTCGTTTAGCTCTTCTAACTCTCTTGTTTTAACTTGACTCTCACTTAGTTTTTCATCAGATAAATCTCGCTCTTTAGTCTCAACAACACTCTCTTTTGCACTAGCTCTAAAGATAAAAAAACCTACAACTAAACCTAAAAGTATCCCAATTATTGCAAAGACGATATTAAAAAGAACGGATGTTTTTTCTACAACCTTTTCTTTATAAACGATATTGTCTTTATAAACTATCTTATCCTTATAAATAACTCTATCTTTATATACAATTTTTTCTTTTGTATCTCTGTTTTTTATAAGTTCTTTGGCATCACGCACCATCTCTGTATATAGTTCTTGCATCTCTCTTATCTGGGTTGCATCTATGTTTTGGTTCTCTTCGTGAAGCTGTGATAGTGCTTTTAGTGTGCGACTCTCTAGCCCATCAAGCAAAGAACTTCTTGTCTCATCTAGTGAGAGTGAGGTTGTAATGTTCTCGTGTGTGGAGAGTAAAAGAAAGTATAAAGAGACCTTTTCTTCAGCAGAGAGATTTGGCGCAATCTTATCTACTTGCTTGTTTAACTCTTGATAGTTTAACTCTATAGTAGAAGCAAAGATGCTTAGAGATAAAAAAAGGATCAAAATTAATGTTTTCATGTAAAAATGTAAGCAATTTTTATACCAAAAAAAGCTTACCTTTTAATTTTATGCATATAGATTTTTGTTAAACTCATCAAACTCTTTAAGTGTTTTTTCTAAAAGTTTTTTAGTCTGCTCAAAGATATTATTCATAAGTTCAGTAGGATCTAGTTGCTCTGATTTTTCTGGCATCTTTAACTTTCTCATAGAATTATCAAACATCTCTACTATATTTGTTTTGATGATGTTTTTAGCATTTTCATCTCTCTCTTTATTTGGCTCAAATATGCTAGCTATCTTGTTAGCTAATTGAGATACAGGAGATTTAGGAGCTACATCCTCTAACTCTTTTAAAAATGAGTCTATATAAGGTTGAGCCACTTTCATAAAAGCCTCAATCTCTTTTTGATCTTGTGCATCTATGCCGTTGCTCTGTATAGAGAACTTAAACGACTGCATAGATGAAAAACTCATAGAAGTTTTAGAGCCATTTTGATTTTGTTGGTGACTCATCGATGCACTTTGATGGTTTGCAAAGTCCATCTTGATGACATCACCACTAGAAGTTTTCATAGCAATATTAAGGTCATGTGCTCTGTAAGTATTTACCCCATAAGAAGTGTTCATAATTTTCTCCGTAATTTTATAGTTTACATATCGGCTAAAAAGGACAAAGTTTTAGCTTCGCGTAGTGCTACTTTGAAACCTTTTATGCGAGGTTAATCTTTATCACAGTTCCATGATATAAATGCCCAAACACTATCTTTTGGTGCTTGAATGCTATCTTTTACATATAGCTCATAATACTCTTTTGCTTTTTGTATTTGAGCTTCATTTAAAGAGCCTAAACTCCAGATGAGGGATTTTACAAACTCATCTATATCAGTGTAACGAACACTTCCGCTACTCGTTGGGATATAGTCCACTTTTGGTAGATAACTCTCTTTGTAAAGTATGATGGGCAAGTACCAAAAGTCAGGTTTTGTGACAATTGTTTTGCCGATGTAGTCTAAAATCTTCATATCTACAAAACTTCCACCTGCCATATATGTAACATAGCAAGCTTTTCTAGCGAGATTGGAGATTTTTAAAAGTGCTGATTTTATATCCATAACCTCGATACTTCTAGATGCCACGACAATATCTACATCTGCTATCTCACTCCAATCATCATCCCAACCCATATGATAAGTTGTGATATTTGTCACACCCTCAGATGCAGCAAATGACTCTAACTCATCTAGCATTTTACGAGAAAAATCTATGGCGATAACATGCTTAACTCTCTTTGCAAGCGGGATAGCAAGTGTTCCCGGTCCACAACCCACATCAAGCACCACATCATCTTTGTCAATCTGCATCTTAGATATAAAGTCCTCAACATAGTGAGATTTTTGCATCCTTGGAGCCATCTCTTTTGACTTTTTGTCCCAGTCTTCACTCTTTTTGCCCTTAAAAACACTCTCTTGCTTGTGTTTTGTGTACATTTTTGCAAAGTCAATCGGCTCTAAAAACATCTTTTTTCCTTAAAATTTATAATTTAGCGTTGCAAAATATTCACGACCAGCTTCTGGGTAGCCAAAACTGTATTCTACCAATCTATCTGTAAGATTTTTAACACCCACTTCAAGTAAAAGTTCTTTCATAGGCTCATATATAACTTTTGCATCAAATGTTGTGAATGAACCAATTTTTACATAGTTATAATTATCATCTTGATCATACGCACCATTGCGGTATTTTATATTGGCATAGATAGAAAAACCTGCACCTAACTTTTGTTGTGCAAATGCAAAGGCTTGATGTTTTGGTATGTTTGTCCGTTTTTCACTACTTTCATTTTTTCCTTGAACATCAATGAAAGCGAAGTTTCCTCCAACTTTAGTGTTATCCAAAGTATATGCAGCATCTATTTCAAAACCTATATGTTCAAAATCACCAATATTTTGATTTTGATCTTTATATTTTGTAGTACTACCATCTTGGAGCGTATTGGTTTTTACACTACTAATGGCATCTTTTACTTGAGTAAAGTAAGCATTTGTTGCTATAAAAAACTCTTTAGTTTTGTAAGTATAGCCAATCTCATAATTAGTAGATATCTCTTTATCTAAATCAGGATTTGGTTCTTTTTTCCCCATTCCTCCAGAAAATCTATCTTTCATGGAAGGTAGGTATGTCTTTTGAGATGCACTTACTCTTAGTTTTGACTCAGAGGTTAGTGTATATATGATGGCTGCTTGTGGATTTACAGCAGACATAGTATCTAGGCCCACATAAGCGTTAGAAGTGTTTTCATAAGCTTTATCAGCTCTTTGTCTGTCATAACTTATGCCTGCTAATATCTCCAAATCATTTGTGACTTTATACGTGTCCTCAGCTCCTAGAGAAATGGTGTGGTCTTCGTATTTTTTACTAAGAACATTTGTAAATAAATCAATATCTTGGTGAACATCTTTTTTATAGTTTGCCGCAAGCTTTAAGAAGTTGCCGCCTACCTCTAAGCCATATTCAATTCTTGCTCCATAGCTATAGTCATCATAATAAGATGGGTCAAATTGAAGAGTAGTATATGTTTTATTCTTGTAAAAATACATAGTGTTTTCACTCTTATCGTAGTAAGCAAGTGCTTTTATGTAGCTAGATGCAAAGTTTTTTTGTCCTGAAATTGAAAAAGTCTCTTTATCCCAAAATGGTGAGTCCATATGACGAGGGTTTGGATTTACCTCTACAGGATGTTGTTTTTGCCCTTCTTGTTTTGCATAAGAGAGAGCAATTTCACTTGCGTCATCCGCTATATACCCAACTTTTAAACTTATTTTTTGATCCCTTGCTTGGGAGCGAAATCTATCTCCTTTTTCTTGTTCAGATCCAGCTACAGGACTATAACTATTGCTCATGCGAAAATGATCTCGCTTAGTATAACTACCACCAAGTTGAGCGTAAAAATTTCCTACTCTTGAGCCTACATTTATACTCTCTAGATGCCTTGCTATTTTTGCATCACTATCTAGGATTATCTCTCCTCTGATGTTCCCCTCTAACTCTTTAGTTGGTTTTTTTGTGACAATATTTACAACTCCACCCATAGTATTTGCACCATAAGCGATGGAAGAGAAGCCTTTTGAGATGTCAATCTCTGCAATATCATTTGTTAAAAAACGACCAAAGTCGAAGTTTCCATCATAAGGAACATAAACTGGAATCCCATCTATAAAGATACCTATTCTACTCGCACTTTGCCCGCGAATACTCACCTTTGCTTCACCACGAGGACCAGAATCATTCATACTAACACCACTCACATTATCAAGTGACTCAGCAATTGTTCTTTCATTGTTTTGAGCTATGTCAACAGATGTAATAGTTTGCTCAATCATGTTGATGTTTTCTGTATTTACCGCTTGAACACTTACTTTTCCAAGTGTATAACTCCCATCAGCAAGTGCTAATGAAGCCGCTAAGGATAGTGCTATGAAACTTTTTTTCATGCCTATCCCCTTACGCTACCAAGATGACGCTTGATGCTTTAAATATCGCATAAACGCTATCATTTTTCTTGATTTGTAGATCTTCTATGGCATCGTTTGTAACTATGGCACAAAGACTTTTATCTGCTATCTTTAGCTTCACTTCACTATTTACTGCACCTTTTATAACCTCAGTTACTAGCGTTTTTATGTTATTTCTCGCAGATGCATAGACTCTCTCTTTACTTAAAATGACTAAAGATGATTTTATGATAGCAGAGATACTTCCTCCAACACTCAGAGCCAAAGACTCTTTTGCATCATTTGTAATAGTTGCACAAATTTCTATCTCATCGTTTATCTTGATGATGACTTCACTCATAACACCACCACTTTTAACTTCTGTTATCATCCCGCTTAACTCATTTCTTGCACTTGTTTTCATTTTGTTTTTCCTTATATTTTTGGTTTTATCTGTTGGCTAAAAACTCTTAGCATCTCTTTACTCTCATCCATATCAGATGAAGCTACCTTTAGAACTAAATGTAAGTTCTTTATCTTCGCTTTTATCTCTCTAATCTGCTCTATACACCCATATGCATCTCCTATAATTGCTGCATCCATAAACTTTGTGGCATCAAAAAACTCATATCTTTGAGCTAGTAGTTCTTCATAGTTTTGTTTGTTAAACTCTGGTTGGTCTTGCTTTGATTTAACTGCTCGCATAGACTTTACAAAGTGGTCAGTCGCTATAATTGCAGTGCTGTGAGCCACATCTACAGTTTCTGCTACTGAGAAAACTCTCATAAGAATAGTCTCTGGGTAAAACCCAGCTATGCTTTTGTATAACTCCTGCGCATCTACGCATTCACAAAGAGTTGCTCCTTGAGAAAACATCAAACCATAAGAGTTTTTAGCGGCAAACTCTATAGTCTCTTTGGTTGAAAAAGTTGCTATAAAGACAGGAACTTTTTTTTGAATGGGCTTTGGCTCAAACTTTGGATCTTCATATAGTTTCTGTTCTATCTCTTTTACACTTTTGTAAAGTTCGCCTCTTAAAGCTTCTACATCTTTGTTAAAGTACTCTAGATCTAGAGTAAACCCACCCTTTGCAAAACCTGTATTTATGCGACCGTTTGAGAGGTTGTCAAGTGTAGAGATCTCCTCTGCTAGTCTTGTTGAGTTGTAAAAAGGAGCTAAAAAAGCAGCAGCACCGATACGGATGTTTTTAGTCCTCGCAGCCAAAGATGCCATCATCAAAGATGGGTTTGGTATAACGCTAAAAGGGTTAAAGTGATGTTCCCCAAACCAAACTTCATCAAAACCCAACTCTTCTGCTAAAACACCAAACTCAAGATCATCTAAAATGCTCTTTTGTGTGTTGTTATTGTAATTTTCTGTAAGTAGAAAAATGCCTATTTTCATCTAAACTCCTTTGAAGATGTGAAAAAAGTTTTATATTCTTCTTTTTTGAGCTCATAGTTATAAAACTCTTGAAAGAATATTTGTGTTTGAGTAAAAAGATCTATATCTTTTGTTTGCTCTGGGTAGAGGATTTTATTTAGCCAAATAATTCCTAAAATTGCTTCAGGAGATGGTCTATCCCACCAAAATCCGCCAATGGGAGCAACATAAACTTGGTTGTTTTTAACTGCATTTAGGTTTTTATACATAGGATTAGTTTTGATAAGTTCAGGTGTTACTTGTTGGCTCATATTTTTAGAAAGTATCAGGACATCAGGGTTTAGCTTTAATAGCATTTCTGCTGAAATATCACCCTCTAGAGGAAAA
>CAYWVG010000008.1:0-29615 GCA_964461645.1 uncultured Sulfurimonas sp.
CTAGATTTTGGAATATAGTTCTGGAACACAAGTTTTAGGTGTTCCACAAAGTGTTCAAAAAGTAAAAATTAAAAAGTTCCACAAACTTTTAGGATTTTTGGGGCAACTTTTCAAGGTAGAAAAACAGACACTAAGCTTCACTTAATTTCTTAAAATACAAGAAATTTCTAAAAGAGAGATCCTTTATTTAGTACTATTTCCGGCAATTGTAGGAAAAGATGGGTAATCGTAATAGACTCGTATCTTCAATTTTTCTCCTAAATATTTTCTTTTATTGTTATTTATTTTTATAAGACATTATATCCCAAGCGAAATTCATTATTTGGATCTCATTTTCAAAATTTTGAGGATATATTGCATCTAAGATTTTAACTTTCACTACTGTTTTAGAAGTAGTTTTAAAGCAGGGATCGCCTTTTGCCAATAGTTTTGCTGAGCCATCAATTATGATAGGTATGATGGGTTTGTTTGTCTTCATAGCTAACCTAAAAGCACCTTTTTTAAACTTTTTTAGTTTAGTTCCATCATTTCTTGTGCCTTCTGGAAAAATTATGATATTCCTATTGTCATTTAATATATCTTCTAGCTCTTTGTACATAACTGCGATATCATTTAGCTTGTTTTTATTTACAGTTCTTGCACCTATGAGTTTTCCTACATACGATGCAAATGGGATTTGTGTAAAGTTAAGGTTAGTCACCGTTAAATACTTTTTTATAAAACTTCCTAAAATAGGATAATCAAGGCTTGATTGATGTGTTGCAATATATATAGCGCCATTTGGTAAATCCTGAGCAATTTCAAACTGCAAATCTGCCACATAGAGGAGCTTAAAAAAGATTTTATATATGATAGAAGAGAGATACTGAAAGACATCTTGTGGGTACTTCATAAAAGGATAAACTAAAAAATATATAAGAAGTGATGGCAATACAAAAAGACCTATAGTTCCCCAAAAAAGTACAAAAGCATAGATGCTAAGAAGACATTTTAATCGCATAGACTCTTCCATATATAATCTGCACGCCTAAAATAAGGCCAAAGTAAATATACCAACCAACAGAGCTATAGAGTGCCCAGACAGCATCACTTGCAACAAAGACCAATGCTACTTGGACTATGGCATAAACAAGTATAGAGATTGCCCAGTATGCATCTCCACTCTTTAGAAACCTACTCTCTGCTTCACTAAACTCTTTTTTATAAAATTTTTGTGTAAATTTATATATAAGCCCTCTTTTCTTTATAGCCGACTCTGCAAAAATTGTAAAAAATGCCATAGAAGTAAATACAGGTATAAACTTTATAGTCTCTAAACTTACATAAAAGTATGCAATAGTGAGTAAGACAAGATAGATACTCAGTATTACAAAATCTTCGATTTTTTTCTTTTGTTTAAAGGCATATATCAAAACAACAAGTGATATAACAATATATGTTAAAACAATTTTTTTAAAATCAAAGTAGTGGATTAAAAGTAAAAATGAAGGGGCGAAAAGTAGTGTTAGGACACTACTCATCAGCAGGTATAGAAGATAAAACAAAATTACATACATCTTCAATAGTGCGTAAGTCTTGCATCTCTTCTGTTTTTATCTCAATACCAAGCTCTTTGTCTAATGTTACCATCAAATCAATTGCATCTAAGCTATCAAGTTCTAAGTCAGTAAATAAGTTTGCTTGAAGTGAAATAGCTTCCTCTTCTACTTCAAATTCGTCCATCAATACACTCTTTATCTTACTATATACTTCTTCTTGTGTTGCCAATCTGTTTCCTTTTTTTGTTTAATTACTAATGCGATTATTGTAATCTATTGTTTCATATTTTCTCTTTAAATATGTTACTATATTTTAATTTTAGACCTTAAAAAACCTAAAAAGAACATGCCCAATCTTTTAAGATGGGTTAAGTTCGCTAAAGACATCTTCGTGTAGTACCACAATATCTGTGGGCGCTTATAAAAAGACTTGATAATTTCTTTATATTCACTGTCTAACTGCTCTTCTGTAAACCCTTCTGCTTGATATACAAAGTTCATACCATTTAGTCTATCCCAATCCTCTTCTCTAATAGAAGTACCATAAAGCTTTTTATAAATTGGAGAGCCTGGGTATGGTGTAAATTTTGAGAGATTCATTGTAGTCATCGGTATATTTTTGATAAATTCTTTTGTAAGGTTTATACTCTCTTGATTTTCACCAGGATAACCTAACATAAAAAGGCCTTTAACTTTGATACCAGCCTCGTGAGTCCATTTAACAGCCTGCTCTGCTGTTTTGACTCTTTGTGATTTTTTCATCTCATCTAAAAGCCAGTCTGAACCACTCTCTAACCCAAAACTAATCTCCCAACAACCTGCTTCTTTCATAAGTGCTAAAGTCTCAGGTTTAACAGTGTTTACTCTAGCTGTACAGCTCCATGTCATGTCTATTTTATCTTCGATTAGAAGTTTGCTAAACTCTATAACTCTTGCATTATGTGCTACAAAAAGATCATCTACAAACTGTAGATGTTTTACACCATAGACTTCACTCAAATGCCTCATAACACCATGAACATGTTTAGGAGAGTTATATCTTATCTTCCCACCAAAAGTAGATGTGTCACAAAATTCGCAAAGAAATGGACAACCTCTTGAAGCTGAATATGTAGCTACTGGAGCTCTTGGATAGTCATAAATAGCAGGTAGATATCCATGAGGAAAGTTTGGCAACAAATCCCATGCTGGAATTGGAAGAGAGTCTAAATCTTCTATACTTGGAGGTGGTGGCGTTTTGCGAATCGTCCCATTGGCATCTCTATACATAATGCCATTTACTCCCTCTAAAGATTCTCCATTTTCAATAGTGCTAAGTAAGTTTTCTAAAATCAACTCACCCTCATGAATAACACAAACATCAAACTCGCCAAAACGCTCCATCGTCTCATAGCCCATAGAAGAGATATGTGGTCCACCCACTAAAATATATATGTTGGGATTTTTTTCTTTAATGATTTTAGCGATGATTGAAGCATTAAAAACGCCAACAGTAAAGAGTGTTATTCCTACAAATTTTGGATTTTTATCAAGTACTCTTTGTGCTACAGTTTCTGGTGAGAGTCCCTCTAAATCACTCTCTATAATCTCTGTATCATAACCTATCTCTCTAGCTTTTGAAGCGAGTAATAATAGTCCAATAGATGGGGATCTGTTGGTTATATGTTTAAGATAATCAGTACCAGCAGAAACTTGTTCGTATGGGGGATTTATAAAGACTATTTCACCCAACATTAAGCTTTGTACTTCTTAAATATCAAAGAGGTATTTATCCCACCAAAAGCAAAGTTGTTATTCATAACAATGCTTACATCTTTATCAGTATTTTCACTTAAAATATTGATTGGTGCACACTCTTTATCTAATGTTTTAAAGTTCATTGTCTTAGGTAGTAAAGACTCATTTAAAGCGATAAGACATATAACTGACTCAACAACACCACAACCACCAAGAAGGTGTCCCATGTGACCTTTTGTACTACTAACAGGAGTATCAGAGCCAAAAAGAGCGTATGTTGCATGTGATTCCGCAATATCGCCTCTAAGCGTTGCAGTTGCATGAGCATTGATATACTCAATATCTTCTGGTTTTAGTTTTGCATCTTCTAAAGATGTCTCCATCACTTGTTGCATTCCCTCTTTGGAAGGTGTAGTAATATGTGCGCCATCACAACTTGTTCCATATCCTATAATCTCACCATAGATTTTAGCTCCACGAGCAAGAGCATGCTCAAGTTCTTCTAAAACCAAAGCACCACTTCCCTCACTTACAACAAGGCCATCACGAGCTTCATCAAAAGGTTTTGATGAGAGATGTGGCTCATCTGCATGTTTAGTTGAAGCGGCAGCCATCACATCAAAAACACCAGCGGAGAGGTAGTGATGCTCTTCTGCACCACCACAAACCATAATATCACTCATGCCATACTTTACACTCTCATATCCAGCGCCAATACCTTGAGAAGAGGATGTACAAGCTGAACAAGTAGGAATATTACGACCTTTTATCTCAAACATTTGTGCAAGATTTGCAGCAACTGTATGGCTCATCATCTTTAAAAATGCCATTGAATTTTGACCACGAAAGCTCATTTTTTCCTGAACTTCTGGCATATACTCAAACATTGTTTCATTGCCACCCATAGTCGAGCCAAAAGCCAAACCACAGCGTTTAGAACCTAGCATTTCTGGAGTTAAGTTTGCATCTGCTATAGCTTCGCCTGTTGAGATGGCTGCAAGTTGTGCAACTCTTCCCATAGAACGACGAAACTTTCTAGGAATAGCTTTAAGATCAACATTTTTAACACGACCAGCTACTTTTGTGCCTAAATCTTTGATGATTTCCCATTCAGGAACATACTCGATTCCAGATTTTTGTGCCTTTAAACTCTCATATAGTTCATCGTATGAATTTCCAAGTGGTGAGTTTAAGCCGACACCAGTAATTACAACTCTTCTCATTTTTTCTCCTCAAAATAATTCATTAGTATTTCAGCGCCTAAAAAAGCACCTATTAAGCCAGGTGCGATAATGTTTTCACCTGCAAAGTATAGATTTTTCACTCTTGTTCTTGGCATCACAACAGATAAACTTTTTTGTTTAGCTGAACATAAAACACCATAAATACTTCCATCACAACCATTTGAGTAGTGCTGTTTTGTCAAAGGAGTAGAACTGTCTATGACTTCAATCTCTCCAAAATCATATAACTCTCTAACTCTATTTAAATGATGCTTACACTCTTGCTCTTTTTTCTTTTTGTACTCATCCTTAGAGAGATTTTCATACTCGCTATAGTAACTTCCTGCAAGAATTGTAGCCACTGTTTTACCTTCATACATTCGAGATGGCAAGACTGAGATAAACTCATCGCCGTAAAAGTAAAGATTTGACTTTATCTCTGCATCTATAAGACAAAATATTGAGAAAAAAGAAGGAGACTCTTCAAGGTCATCTATATGACTTTTATAACGTTTTTGCTTCTTATCTAAATCATCAAACATTTTTAGTGTTGTTTTTGGATGAACTGTAGAGATGATTGCATCATAAGCGACTTTTTCATCATTACAAAGAAGTGCATTTACACCATTTTCATCTTGAAAAATCTTTGTAACTTCACTTCGTTTTTTGATTGTAGTTTTTGAAAGTGAGTCTTTAAGTGCTGATATAATTGCTCCACCGCCACCTTCAAATTTTCTAGTGCCATCAAGCATATTTATAAAGATTTTTGCATAAAAATCAAAAGAAGCATCTTCATAAAATGCAGTTGCATAAAAGATAGTAAAATGTAAAAAAATCTTTCTAAGCTTCTCATCTTTTATATCTTTCATAACATCTTTTAAACTACGAGAATCGATTTTTACAAACTCTTCAGCTTTAGAGCTGATGGCACTTACTTCATAGCACTTTTGAAAAAAATTTTCTATGGCATCAGTCTCAGATTTAAATCTAGCTTGAAGTTGCTTTTTAAATTCTAAAGAGCTAAGAGGTACTTCAAAAATCTCATCATCAATGTATAAAGTATCAAATGCACCATCATACTTCTCAAGCTTTAGCTTGTCTAACAACCCTAACTCTTGCATAGAGTTATGTAGATATTGTCCCTCTTTTAAAGCTCCTGAATAGTGAAAACCTATATCAAAAAGTATTTTTTTTCTTTTAAAAGAGTCTAGTACACCACCTAATTTTGGAAGCCTTTCATAAATAGTAGGAGAGTAACCTCTGCTCTGAAGCATAAGTGCGCATAAAAGTCCACTAAGTCCTCCTCCTATTATTGCTATATTCATCGAACCATTCCACCGCTTATGTTCATAACATCACCTGTCACATAAGATGCTTTGTCTCCTAAGAAAAAGACACATTCTGCAACATCGTGAGCAACACCAACACGACGAAGAGGTATGCCTTTTTTCATCTCATTTAGAGGTAAATCTTTTGTCATTTCAGACTCTATAAGCCCAGGAGCTACTGCATTTACACGTATTTTATAACGAGCAACTTCTGCTGAGAGTGCTTTTGTAAATGCTATCATTGCACCTTTTGCCGCTGAATAATTTGTCTGACCTGCATTTCCGACAAGACCTGAGACAGATGCAACATTTACAATTGCACCTTTTTTGTTTGCAATCATATTTTTTAGAACTGCTTTTGTAACATAGTATGTACCATTTACAGAAGTATCTATTACATCACTCCACTCTTCATCTTTCATCCAGAAAAAAAGATTATCTTTTGTAATGCCAGCGTTATTTACTAATACATCTAACTCTAGACTCTCTACTGCGGAAGCAACTTCCTCTTTTTTAGTAATATCAAAATATAGTGTTTGAGAATTTACTAACTCAGCGTGAAGCTCGTTGGCCTTTGCCTCGTTGCTTCTGTAGTTTAAATATACAAAATATCCATTATCATGAAAGTATCTTGCACAAGCCTCGCCAATAGCACCTGTTGCACCTGTAACTAAAACTTTTTTCATACTCATATAAAAGCACCGCTAAGTATCATCTTGTAAACTACTTTAATATCTATATCCATTCTTCTATCAAACTCTAAAGCCTCAACTTCTGCGCGAACTTTGTCATAGTTTTGTTGTAAGAACTCAGAACACTTAGACTTTCCACGTAAATCAACAGCTTGAGCCATACCTATCATAGCTATACTTAACATATTTGTTAAATCTGGGAGTTGTTTAGCAAAGTGTAGTGCTGCTGTTGTTCCCATGCTTACTTTATCTTGGTTAAAAGACTCTGTAGGACGAGAGTGTAGAGATGCAGGAACTGTGTTCATAATAACATCAGCGGTGAGTGAACTGAGTGTGATTTGCATAGCTTTAAAACCATGATGAGTCGATTTTTTATTAAGCTTTAGAGACTCGCCTAGACCTTTGTTAAACTTATGATCAACCAATAGTCCAAACTCTTTGTCAAGTAAGTCAGCAACATTTCCAACACAGATACGCATAGTATCCATAGCGTGACAAACATACCCACCATAGAAGTTACCAGAAGTGTAAATCTTTCTATCGATAGGGTCAATCAATGGGTTATCATTTACACCATTTATCTCAGTCTCAATCCACTTTTTAGCAAGTGTAAGATTATCATGTACTACACCTAAAACCTGTGGAGCACAACGAATAGAATAGCGGTCTTGAATATTTTGCTCAGCTTCAAGGTGAAACTGATCATAACGGCCAAATGCCTCATGAGTAAGCTTTGAGCCATCACATTTTGCTAAAATATTTGCAGCAGTTGCGCGCTGACCATCAAAAGGTTTAGAATCATGAACAAATGGTTCTAAAGGTGTTGTATCGCATAAAAGAAGCTCAAATATTGAAGCCACAAAAGACTCCATAGTTCTTAAAATTGTCTCAAATTTTTCAATAGAATCGATTGCAATAGCACTCATTGTAGCCGTACCATTCATAATGCCTAAAGCCTCTTTTGGCTTAAATACATATGGCTCAATTCCTAATTCACGGTAGAGTTCTGCTGTATCTCTAATCTTGCCCTCATAGTAACACTCTCTTTCACCAGCGATTACAGCCGCAATATATGAAAGTGGAGTTAAATCACCACTAGCTCCAACTGAGCCTTGAGAAGGAATGAGTGGATAGATTTTTCTTTGAAGAAGCATCTCAAAACGCTTAAGCAAATCATAGCTAACTCCACTCTTGCCTTTTGAGAGACTAATCATACGAATTGTTACCATGATGCGAGAGACTTCTTCACTTAGATAAGCACCAACACCACAACCATGAAAACTATAAAGGTTTTTTTGAAGTTCTTGCGCATCTTCAAATGCTGCATAATTTTGCCCAGCTTCACCATAACCTGTTGTTACACCATAAATTGGTCGTCCTGCAGAAATATTTTCTATAAGAAAATCATGGCCTGCATTTATGAAATCGATAAACTCTTTGCTATCGTCTAGTTTTACACTACTATCATGTAAAAAATTTTTGTACGAAATTACTCTATTGTTTATTAACATCTATTTTCCTCGGATTAAAAAAATCGTAAAAATTATACCATTGGTTAGGATAAATTTTAATTATTTTTGTGAGAATATTCACATATTCTTGGGCTATTTCTTCTAGCGACTTTTCACCTATTACAATATTTTCAAATATTAACTTATAATGTTTCTCTCTTGTTAGGACTACAAAGGTAGCTACAAGTGGTTTTTTAAATCTGTAAGCTATATCAAATGGATTTTTATTTATTTGTACTTGCGAGCCTAAAAATTCAACTGAGATCACTTTTCTAGGATCAGTTACTCTATCTGCCATCATAGCAACAACTTCTTTATTCATAAGAGCATTAGCAATCTGTATATTTGCTGCAATTGCACCTTTGTTCAGGTCTATAATTTTTACATTTGTTTCATTTTGGCGTTGCTTAGACTTTTCAAGTTCACTTATTTCATCTTTTGTTGCTTCATACATCACTATATTCATAGGTGGTATATTTGCTCTCATGGAGTGCCCAGCAGTAGCCCATCCACCGATGTGAGAAAGTAAAACTATACCGCCATCTTGCAACGACATAAAAGCTTCTCTGTTTTCACGCTCAAAAGAGAGTTCATCTGGTTTTATTCTTGAGATAAATCTATCAAAAATTGAGAGTGAAAAGAGTTTTATATGCTTAAAATAAGCTACATAATTTAATTTTAGTCCTAAATGTTCATAATAACTCTCTAAAGAGCGTTTTACAAAAGGCGTAAATACAACATAATAAAGTGCAACAAAGTTTAAAATAAATGATACAAATCTATATCCTAAAACCTTGTATATTGCCAAGATTATTTTATGCCCCAATGCATTGCCATACTGTTTTATACCCATAAAATTCCTCTTAATAGTAGATATCTTTGAAGCATAAGTTTCGTATGAGCCTTAGTCAAGCGCCAGTTATCATAAAACTTATCAAAATGAGAAACTCTCTCACCCTTAGGAGGATAATAACACTCAACTTCAACATCAATAATCTTGCCTTTTCTATAAGAGTGCAAAGCAAGAACTTCTATCTCAAAGTCAAATCTTCTATTTCTTATACTTAGATCTAAGATATCTATTGGGTATATTCTAAAACCACTTTGAGTATCGCCTAGAGATTTAAATGTTTCTAAAAAGACCCAAAAGTTACTAAACTTACGACCAAACTTTGAGCTATTTGGCACGCTCTTTGAGCTAAAATCACGATTGCCAATTACTATAGATCCTTCTTTATAGTGAGATATCAGCTTAACTATCTCTGAGCTTAGATGCTGTTTATCTCCATCAAATGTCAAGATAGCATCGAAACCTAACTCTTTAGCACGCTTTGCACCACTTAAGATAGCCTCACCTTTTCCCATATTAACATCATGTCTTACAATATCTATGGCATCATAACTTGTAGTGATTTTCTCATCTGAACCATCATCTACAACTATGATTTTATACTCATACTTAAAAAGATCTTCTATAACCTCATCTATAAAAGGAGAGTTATAAACAGGTACAACAATAGAGATTTTCATAAACTAAAACTTGCCACTTCTTTATCTTCACATAAGACACTAAATTTATTATCATTTCTTATATATGTCAAAGTTTGTTTTGGAGTAACTAAACTCATAAACTTTGCTTTTTTAATAGTTTGGACTTCAAAATTAAAAACATCAGCAACAATTTCAAAATGTACAAATCCTGGAAGGATAGGATGCCTTGGAAAATGTGCTTTAAAAATGGGATGTTTTTTATCACTCAATCTTACAACTGCCTCATTTTCACTTTTTGAGATAAGTTCATACAGACCCTCAAACATATTATTGACCCTTTTTTATATCTATTATTTTTAAATTTTGACCTTCAATAGGTTTAATCAAATCTTCTTGTCTGCATCCTAAAATTCTCGCAGCAGTATCAACTCCAGAGTAAGTAGCCCCTGTTACACCGTGAGCTAAGATACTAGCACCACAGAGATAAAGATTTTTCACTTCACTTACAGCCCTAAAAGCGTTAGGGCCTATTTGGTCTAAGCTCTTTTGAGTGCCATAAACACTACCTTGTGTTGTATTTATAAAGTGCTCATTTGTTAAAGGTGTACCTAACTCTTTATGCACAATACTCTCTTTAATATTTGGGATGGCACGATTAAGAGTATTTATCATTTTATCCATCAGCTTCTCTTTAAACGCTAAGTACTCTTTTGAACGTTTTTTTGTCTCACCCTCAAACTCTTTAAATGCTTCATAATTAATGTAAGTAATCACTTCAAAAGTATGTTCTTTACCATTATAACTAGCTGGGTCTTTAAGTGTTGTGCAGCTAATAAAAAGACCGGAAAAATACTCTTGTGAGAGGATATCGCTACTCATCATCTCCTCATAAACATCATCCATATCTCTATCTGGCATAATCCATATATTTCCAGAGTCAATTCCAGCAGCATGAACATCCATATTTACAGTTAAAAAGAGCATTAAAGACGTACATGAGTATTTACTTGCATCTAACTTAGCATTTAGTTTTTCACTCAGGTGTTCTTTACCTACTAAATCGTGATATGTTTTTTTTGGATCTGCATTTGAGACTATATTTTTGGCATAGATTTTCTCACCGCTACTAAGCTCTACGCCGATTGCTGACTTGTTATCATCAAGTAAAATCTTTTTTACTCTTACTCTTGTACGTATCTCACCATCATGATTTTGTATAGCCTTAGTCATTGCATCTACAATAGAAGCTCCGCCACCCTCAGGATAGTAACCACCACTTAAGTAATGCTCCATTACAGCTGCATGAAGAGGAAAACTTGCTTGTTTTGGAGGAAGTCCATGATCTCCGCACTGAACATTTAAGATCTTTTGTAGTAGCGGATCTTTTACATGCCAGTTTATAACTCTTTTTAAAGAAAAAAGTCCATATTTTCCTAAATGACGAGTTCGCCAAGGGATTGTGACCTTATCCCAAAAGCCATTCATCTTTGGTATGAGTTGTAACTCTCTACTTACATCACGAACTGTGTTTAAGTACCTGTTTATACCTTTTTTCTCATGTGGAAATCTCTCAATAAGTGCATTTTTAAAATTATCAAATCCCGCAGGAATATCAAATCTCTCATCTCCAATCCAACAATGCTCATACCCTTGTGGATTCATTCTAACAAATGTTAAATCATTAGCAATTCCAAGACCTTTATAGAGGTCACTTGAAGATTCTCCATCAGCTAAAAGACCGATGTAGTGAACGCCAGGAGTAAATCTACTTCCATGGAGAGAAAAACTATGGCACCAGCCTCCAAGAAGATAGTGCTGCTCTAAAACAACTACCTTTTGCCCTTCTCTAGCAAGACACAAAGCAGATGCTAGTCCACCAGCTCCAGAACCGATTATAATAGTATCATACTGCATTATTGAACCGCTATAACAAGTGTTCCTGTAGCTATAGTCATCTTATCTTCAAAGATCTCAAATCCAACATATCTCATTTTATCAAGACGATGTTCATCTGTTACATGTGCTACAAGTTTTAGTTGAGTTGGTTTTTGCAAAAGTTTTATACCTTTTAGACTAACCAAAAATGCACTCTCTTTGTCATTTACTCTAAATGAAGCACTACTTTGAGCAGCAGCTTCAACTAGCATTGGGAGTGTTGGTATCTGCTCATACTCTATAAGTACATCAGCAGATTTTTCATCTTTACTAAGTGTATACTTTGCAAATTTAATAGGTGCAAGATGTGGAAGCTTTATTTCAGTCATATAGCTTAACTATTTTTTTTCGTTATTTATGTACTGCGTAAGAGATGCAGATGATGCAAATATACTTTCAGCTTCAGCCATATTTGTAATTTTTACACCAAACTCTTTTTCTAAAATAAGCGTTAACTCTATAGCATCAACAGAATCAAGTCCTAAACCCTCATCACCAAAAAGTGCCATATCATTTTCTATCTCATCTATTGTTATATCTTCGAGGTTTAAGCCTTCGATTATTTTAGCTTTTACTTCTTCTATTTTTATCATTATTTTTTTCCTTTTTTAGTTGAATATTACTTTTTTACCCATGGCTGAATAATCGATTTTCTCTACATATTTAAGATTAAATGGAATTGTTATAATACCATAGTATTGTCCTATTTTTTCCTTTATAAGACGCTTATCAACCTCCCCCGTGGCTTCAAGTGTGACAAGAATTTGCTCACTTCTAAGAAGCTCTTTTTTATAAACTAACGATACTATAGCCCTCTTTATTTGTGGTATCTCTTCTAAGATATTTTCTATTAAAGTGGCAGATATTCTTTTGCCTGCGATTTTTATAAGCTTGTTACTACGACCTATAAGAGTAAAAGTATTGTTCTTAATTTCAACTATGTCTTCTGTGACATAAGGTTGCTCAAGTTCTACTACTTCTTCATTTAAAAGATAGTTGGATATAAAAGGTGATTTTACACTTAGCTTATCATCACAACTCTGTATCTCTACAAAAGGTAAAGCTGTCCACTCTGATGTTTGTCCTTTTTTATATGCTATGCCGCCTGTCTCAGTGGAACCAAAGAGCTGAACAATACTTGATGAATATTTATCTTCAAATGTAGCTACATCTTCTAAAGCTAAAGGTGCTGTAGAAGAGACAAAAAGTGAGTGAGACAAGTCTTTACTCTCTGGTAATTTTGCCATTGCTTTTATAAACACAGGTGTTGTAATGACTAAAGTATCTTCACTCATAGCCTCATCTAAAAGCTCATAAGGCAAAAAATCTTCTTTGACTATAAGTGTGACTCCATCAAGTGCCATTGGGAGTAGTAAGCCTGCTAAGATGCCATAGATATGAACGAAAGGAACGCTTACAACCACTCTTTTTACATCACGACTTGTTACTATCTTCTTTAGACTCTGCACTTCTAGGAGTAAGTTATCACTTGATTTAAAAGCACCAACAGGAAAACCACTACTTCCTGATGTAAAAAAGAGGATTTTAGAGTTTTCATCTGCCTTGTCTATACCTACAAAATCATTAATATTATTGCTATTGTAAAAGTCTAGTAACTGCTTATGATTGGCATCAAAGAGTACAATTTTTTGCCCACTTAGATACTTTGGTATAAAAGATTTGATAAATTCTAGTTTATTACTTGTTTGTATATAGTGCCACTGAGATGTGATAACTGTGCTTTTTTCTAAGTCAACTATCTCCCTGCTTCCATCTAAATTAATATACTCTAAAATCATCGCATAGCCTTAATCAATATAAAAATCGCACAACATCCCAAAGCAATAACAATCCCGATGGAATTTAAAGCCACAATAGTGCTAAAGATAAGTACACCAAAGGCAGCAAATGTACTTAAGATGGAGTATTTTACAGCTAGCATTGTGTTGCTAGGTTTCTCAGAATTGCTCATATATATACCATAGTCTATGCCTATAGCTATAAGGATTATAAGAGAGAAGAGATGCATAATATTTATAGCACCCATACTCACAAGTACTGCCATGGTAAAGCCTAGAGGAAAGAGTATATAGTTTATGGCGTAGATAAAATGTGCACGAGCGCTAAATAACAGTAGAACAAAGATAATAGCAAACACAAACGAACCAAAATATAATAGGTCATCATACATCTTCTGTGTAGCTCTATCAAACATCTCTTTTACATTTATACTAGAGACAAAAGGTAGCATCTGTACTTTTTTTACATCGCCTACAAGTGCAATAGTGTAGTAAATATCTTTATCATGATAAAGGGATAGTCCATAGGTTTTAAATATATCTAACTCTACAGCATCACAAAGAGCCAAAGGCGACACAAAAGCATAAGCATCTTCGAAGTAGCCCTTTTTAAAGCCTATCTTCGATGCTTCTTCATTTATCAGTCTATTTAATCTTGTAAAATCATAAGCTTTTAACTCTTCTTGTCTTATTTTACAACTCTGCTTATCTTTAACAAATGAAGCAAGAGAGAATGTATCTGGAAATAGTGCTTTTACTTCATGTAGATTTTCTATCAATTTATCCTGAGTTTTAGCTTCTACTATTACAGGAGTTAGTTTAGCTCCACTATTATTTTTAAATAGGCTCTCCGCTTCAAGCAGATGAAGATTTTGATAATCTAGATTTCTGATGTTACTATCTAGCTTAAAGTTATATGCACTATATATAAAAAGTGCTAAAGATAGAACAAAGACAACAAGAGCTGGAACTTTTTTCATCTCATTTGCACTCTCTTCTTTCTTAGGCTCTTCATATCTTTTAAGCCCAAGATATGGAAATACAAAAGTAAAAAGTACATATGCAAAAGTGAGCGATAAAACTGCAAAAGAGCTAATCTGTGAAATCAAAGGAATGGGAATAAAAGAGAATATCGCAAATGCCGATAGAGTTGTGAGATATCCATAGAGCACATTTTTATCAATCTTTTTAGAAGTCTCATAAAAATTATGAAAATGATAATGTAGAAGATAATCTATACTTACAGCTGTTAAACTCATCCCAAACGCTAAAGATAAAATATTGAAATTTTCAATAAATATAGTAGTAATTAAACTTGCAAAAAGCATTGAAGAGATAAGCGCTATTACAGTTTGTGAGAGAAGTCTAAGATTTTTTATAAGAACATAATAGATAAGAAGTAAGATAACTGTAGAGAGGATAATTATCCACTGTACGTCTGCTTTAATTTTACTAGAGTTTTCAACTGTGTAAAAAAATGGAGCAAATGCCACTACTTCTGGGTACTCTTTAAGTAGAGCATGTACATCTTCATAAAGTTCTTTAGCTTCATCCATCTGTGATGGCGATATATCTGTCATTACACGAATTAAAAAGCCATACTCCCCTAGTGTTATAAACTCACCCTTATGTGAGATAGTGGAGTGTTTAATGTTTTGTAATTCAAAAAGAGTTAAGGGATCATTTTTATCTATACTTGAGTAAAAAACACTAGAGAGTTGTGCTTCATAGAGTGCTTGTAAGCTTTGTGAAACTTGTTCTTGTGTGATATTGGCATCATTAAATTTTGCAAGTATGGGATAATATTTTTTATAGTAATCTTGTATCTCTTGTGTTGGTACTATACTAGACTGTACAAAATTTATCTGTTTTAGCTCTTGTAGTTTTTTAGAGATTTCACGAACCTCTTTTTTAGCTTTAGCATCAAAGCCTTTTATTGCTATGAGCATCTCTTTAGAGTAGCCCAGATTGTTAGCAATGTTTAGCTTCTCAACACTCTCCTTTGTTGCAAAGAGTGAAAGCAAGTTTGTAGATATACTCATACTATCTTTGAGCAAAACACCAAAAGATAGAAGTATAAAAAGTATTATAAAATTAGCATATTTAATCATTAATATTGATACTTATCGTGTCGTTATTTTTTAAAAAAAGCTTTATATATTGAAGTTTATTTTCATATTTGCGAAGTTCAATGAAGTTTATATAGTTTTTTATAACACCAAGTGGTTTTAGGATTTTTATATTAGCTTGATTTTCTATCTCAAACATAGCTTCTAACTCACTCTCATCTCCTTGATGCAGGAGCGAAAGAGTATCGAAGTATTGCATCATTTTACTAGCTTGCATATCAGGAAGTGATACTTCCTTACCATTTTCATAGTAAAGTAAAACACCGTTTTTATAGTCAATTTCTCTAGCATTTTGTTCATATGAAATGTTTAACCCATCTGTATTAAAGCTTATCTTTCCTTCTAGTTGCGTAAAGCGATTTATGGCATCGCTATATCTGAGCTCTGTAAAGTTATAAGTTTGCGCAAATAGAGAACTTGCTAAAAACAAATAGATTATAATTTTTTGAATCATTATTTGAGCATCTCATATGTTTTCTCAAGAGCATATTTTGAAGAAGATACAAAACTATTCTCTTTATCCCAAACATAACCACTTAGGATGGATACAATTTTTTTTGTAATTTGAGGATTTTTCTTTTGTGAGAAAAGTATAGTTTGTAGTGTGCCATCATACCAACCATTTACATAGTCTCTAAACACATCTATACCTAACATCATATAATCTTCAAACTCAACCTTATAATCAACACTCTCACCTCTTAACTCTCTTGCAGTTAGTTCTGCTGCTTTTGAGCCTGACTCCAAAGCTAGTGTTACACCAGAAGAGAAAACTGGGTCAAGAAATTCAGATGCATTTCCTGTTAAAATAAAGTTCTTACCAAAAAGTTTTGTAACGGCAGCTGAGTATCCACTCAAAGAGTTTACCTCTACAATTCTTTTAGACTCAGCATATCTTTTTGAGGCTGATGGATTATTGTAAATAATATGTTCCCAGAACTCTTCATCACTCATATTATGCTTTTTAAAGTACTCCTCAGTACACACTACACCAACTGAAGTTACTCCATCAGAGAATGGAATATTCCAAATCCAAGCATCATTATCTCCAACTATATCTACAAAAATATAACCATTTTGCTCACCCTCTGGACGATTATCTTTATCTACACGAGCAAAAGTTGCACGACGAAGTGCTAGATGAGAGTCAGCCTCAAGACCTAGTAAACGAGGTAATACACGACCATAACCTGAAGCATCTAAAACTTTTTTTGCCTTATAAGTCTCTTCGCTACCATCTAGGTTTTTCACTCTTATGATATTTTCATCTTCATCATAAGCTATAACTTCTACTTCATACTCAACATCACAGCCCTTTCTTTGGGCTTCATCTATTAGAAGTTTGTCAAAAATTTCACGTTTTACTTGGAAAGAACTTCCCCATTTTTGACCTAAATTTTGTGAAAAATCAAGTGCTGCAAAATCACCAGCTTCATTTCTAAATGCCACTCCGCCTTTAAACTGGAATCCAGCTTCTTTAACAACATCAAGTAAATTCGCATTTTCTAAGAGTTCATTACATCTTGGGAGTAGAGATTCACCTATCATAAATCTTGGCAACCTGAGTTTATCAACAATCTTTACGCTAAAACCATCTTCTACTAATTTTGCCCCAGCGATAGATCCAGCAGGACCTGCCCCTATAATAAATACATCTACTTCTTTCATAATCACTCCTATGCAATTTAATCTTAAATTATAATAGACTTCTTGTTAAGCTATACTAAACTAATGATTTTTATTATTTTATAACTATTTTCAAAACAATCTATATAGAGTAAATTTTTCTTCTCTTGTACTGTTTTGTTAAGATAATAACTCGGCATCGTCTCAAAATACTCACTATCTTTAAAACACTCTAAAAATTCACATCTATAAGATGCCATCACGCTTAAGTCGCTGTTTTTTACTACTTCTTGAATCTCTTGTAAAGAGTATATCTTTGTACAAAATTCCACCTGAGCAATAGCTCCAGATGCCGAGAGTGAGAGTTTTTGATAGTTAACACTACTAGTCACTTCTGCTGCTTCATCAAGGCCCAAGACTCTTTTAATCACTTCATTTGGATTGGTGCACAGATCTACTGAACCCAAGATTGCTTCGTTTTGAGATATACTCAGTGAGGCAAATACTGAAATTAGCGTATTTATAAAAGTAAAATGATTTGAAATTTGAAATGTGTTTTTGTCTTTTATGCCCAAAGAGTTTGCAACATAGTAACTAGTAGTATTTCCCAACATATTTATAAAGTCAAAAGGTTTTATAAACTCTTTTTCTTCATATACATACTTGTTAGTTTTTTGTAAAACATCAATATTTCCAACACCACTTGTGATGTATAGTTCATCACTACTATTAATCTCTACCTTATCTTTTAACAACTGAGCACCATATACGGCTAAATGGATAAAAGTATCTTGTCTGCGAGTATCGAGTTTATACTTAGTTTTTAACTCTTTTTTAATCTCGCTCGCATCTAGAGCTCCTCTATAACTACTTTGTGCTTTTACGTATAGTTTCATTGCAACTCTTTTTGAATTATTACAGATGTGTTGTTACCACCAAATCCAAAATAATTTAGCATGAAAATTCCAGAAGAACACTCTTTATGTTTTTGAAGTGGTATATACTCTTTTATGATTGATTCTTTATGACCTAGTGTTTGTGGAATAAACCCATCATCTATGCATGACATAATCATCGCTAACTCTAAAACACCACAAGCCCCAAGAGTATGTCCAACATAAGGTTTGAGTGCAGTAAAGGTCACATCGGATGCAAATGCTTTTTTAATTGCATTAATCTCTGACATATCGTTTGTAAGTGTACTTGTAGCATGAGTTTTAAGCATTGTTATATCTTTTGCAGTCACTTTTGCAAAACTCATGGCCTTATCCATAACTTCTGCATACTCTTCACCACTAGGACTTACTGAGGTGATATTTAAAGAGTTACAGTTTGAATAAGCACCTTTTAATGACCACTTTGAACTATCCTTACCAACTAAAACAGCAGCTATCGCTTCACCTAAGATGAGTCCATCTCTATCTATATCAAAAGGTCTTTGAGTGTCAGTTGAGAGTAGCTTCATCGAACTAAAGCCATCACTCATCATCTGTGAAAATATCTCAACTCCTACTACTATAGCGTACTCTACAACACCACTATTAATAAGGTTTCTTGCTTCTATAACTGCGTTTATACTTGACGTACATGCTGTGCTGATGGTCATTGTAAATGGGTTTAATTTTAACTCTTTAGATATTTCACTCGCAAAAGAGTCAATGCTTTTTTTACTCGAAATATAAGGCTTTTTTTTATACTCATAGACACTACTCTCAATTGACTCAACTATATTTCTATCTATAAGTGAAGTCCCTATAAGTAAAGCTGTTTGAGCTCTTTGTTGCGCTGTTAATTTTATAGACAAGTTTTCTATGAGTTTTTTTATAGCTTCTTTAATTTCATCATTGTTTTCCTCTATCTTATCTCTTAAAAGATAGTATGGAATTTTAACTGGTTCATTGAGAGTTGAAACTTCTTTACATAAAACTTTAACGCTAAGATTTTTAATCGATTTTAGAGTCTCTTGGGTATTACCTTGTGAACTTAGCAAGGTGTAGTCTAAAATATTTACGCTATGCATTTTGCTCATTTATGTAAGCTACTAAATTATCGATTGTTGTTACCACTCTTCTAAAATCCTTTGAATCTACAAGTCTGATACCAAATCTATTTTGTAAGCCCATCGATATTTGTAGAGCATCTAATGAATCTAACTCTAAGCCACTTTTATCTGAAAAAAGTTCAACATCATCAGCTATATCTTCTGGTGAGATATCCTCTTTTTCACACTCTTGTATAATCATACTCTTTAGATTATATTTTAACTTTTCTATATCCACTTAAAAACCTTTTTTTATACTAACATGAAGTATTAACATAGATAACATTAAAGACAGCAATCCAAATGCGATAAGCATAAGTACATTACTTAGTACCATAGTTAAGTTTGCTGCCTTTAAAAAAACATCTAAAAAAGCATCAATTCCCCAAGACATAGGAGATATTTCTGTCAGTTTTTGCATCACTGGAGGCATGATAAACTTAGGTACCATAACCCCTCCAATCGCTCCTAAAAGTATATTTAATATACCACCTATAGTTGTAGCTTGTTCACTAGACTTAGCACTCACAGCAATCAAAGAAGAGATACCAATAGCTGCAATACTTAGTGCCACCGAAATGGCAGCAAGTGCAAAAAGAGAACCATTGATAACTAAAGCAGGAGTATCAAATAGTGGCACTATATACATCCCAACACCAAGCATTATTAAAACTTGAAACTGGTTTATTACAAGGTAAGGAATGCCTTTTGAGATACTCATAGCAAAGATTGAAACATTCATAGAGTTTAGTCGTGCTAAGGTGTTTTGTTTTCTTTCATTAACATAAATAGTTGACATGGGAATTATAATAAAAAACATACCAAATACAATCCACGCAGGTACACTTTGTTGAGTTGAGTTTGGTATATGAATGGAGTTATTATAACGCACCTCATACATAGTATCAACTGAAATTTCTAACTCTCCTAGTATCTTTGATATTTGAGGGGATATATCTTCAACATTTCTTACCATATTATCAAGTTTTGCACTCAAGACATGCTCAAACAACATAGCTTTAAACGCTTCTATTTGGTCACTTTTTATAGAGTCTCGCACATCAATGCTTAGCTTTGAGTTTGGCTCTTTGTCATAATCTTTTGGAATTGTAACTATAAACTGTGCAGCTTCTCTATCGTCTATAAGATGAAATTTTTTATCACTATCTATCTTTTGCAAAAAATCTTTACTCATTTTACTCGTATCTGCATCGCTTACATATAGTGTAAACTCAATATTATCATTTGTAAATTGATCCCTCATAGCCACTGACATTATAAGTATAAAAATTGCAGGCATTACAAAAAGAGCTAAGAGTGCATGTTTGTCTCTAAGGACAAGCAAAAACTCTTTTTTTATCATCGCTTTAAACATTAAGAGCACCTGTAATATCTAAAAAATGTTTTTCTAAATTACTCGAACCATAATTAATCTGCTTTATAGAGATATTATGTTTTTTACATAGTTCCAACATAGTAAAAAGCTCTGCCTCTTTCGTTCGTATAGTAGTCTCACTACTCATATCAAATCCAAGTTCTTTAAGATTTTTTGAATAAACTACTTCAACACTCACGCTATCACTATTTTTATTTGTAATTAGATTCTCAACAGAGTTTTGTTCTATCAATTTCCCATGATCTATAATAGCAACTTCATCACAGATCTTCTCTATCTCATTCATATAATGGCTCGTGTAAACAACTGTAATGCCAAAGTTTTTATACTCTTTTATAGAATCAAGTATCTCATTTCTACTCTTTGGATCTATACCTACAGTTGGTTCATCAAAATATATAATTTTTGGGTTATTTAAAAGACCTATTGCAATATTGAGTCTTCTTTTTTGTCCACCTGAGAGAGTTGATGATCTTTGTGACAATATTGACTCTAAAGAGTTTATCTCTACCGCTTTATCATAGTTTTCCTGCTCTGCATTTTGTACTTTTGCAAAAAAATCTAGATTCTCTTTCACACTCAAATCTTCATAAAAAGCGAGATGTTGAGGAATGATTGAGCTGATATTTTTTACTTTTTTTGCATCTTTATTTATGTCTAGGCCAAAAATCTCTACAATACCGCTATCTTGTGATATTAGTCCATTTAAGATAGAAAGAAGTGTTGTCTTTCCTGCACCATTTACGCCAAGTAATCCAAAAACAGAACCTTTTTTTATCTCCAATGATAAGTCATCAAGTGCTTTTTTCTTTCCATAAGATTTTGTTAGGTTCGTTATTTTTATCATTTAATACTTTGCACACAGTTCTAATAACTTTTGATATGCTTTTTTCTCTTCATCAGATATAAACTCCAATTTTTGAGCAATTTCTTCATAATTGATTTCGTTTTTTGACTTCACAACTTTTGCTATCATAAGAGCAAAAACTCTATACTCATCACCAACTTTTAAAAACATCTCAGATGCTTCAACTAGCATTTCATCATTACCAAAGATAAGGCTAGACTCTTGTAAAAAAGAGGCATAAAGGTATCTAAAACCAGCACCACCTGTACCTATCTCTTCTTGCATCCTTATAATATGACCAAGAAAAAGTTTTGCATAACGTTTATCTTTTTTATCTAGTTTTCTGATCGATTTTGCTAAGTATCTAATCCCTTTTAATCCAGCTATGGGAACAGGAGTATTTAGCATAGTCTTTGAAACTTTTTTGATACTCTTTATGATTAGAGGTTTCAAATCTATCTCTGTTGGTACACTTATAGGATAATAAAGAAGCCCTTTTGGAGCCATAGCACCTTTTACAAATCTTGCTTTTGTAAGAGATGCTTTGTCACACTTTTGGGTAAACTCAAAAACAGGATCACTAACGTCATAAGAATCACCATCTTTTTTAAAAACTAAAAGGTTGTGTGCATTAAAGTGAAAACGCATCTCTTCTGGAAAATATGGAAGCCAATATACAGAGGTTTGAGCACCTACTATTTTACCATCAGCTAGTAGCTCATCAAGTCTTGCTTCACCTTTTTCTTTACTTGAAAATGTCTCAAGTTTCATCTTAACATTCAAATTTTTTTGAATATTTTTTATAATTGACTTAGGCATACTTCTATATGCAACAAGTGGCATTCCACCCATTTTTAGAAATGGAAGATAAGCAAAAGTAAGCGCATTTGCAAGACCAAAAACCATAGGTTCACTAAGATTAAGCCCATAATGTCTTAACATTGATGACATCACACCACTTTCACAATGTGCAGAATGTGTATGTTTAAACTCAACTACACTCATAATCTCTCTCTTGCAATACTTTTAATCTCTCACTCGATATTCCCATAGCTTCCACATAAACTTTCAAGCGTTTTTGACTGATTTTAGCAAATACTTCTGGTCTAAAGTCTCTCTTTATCGTCCACTTAAAAAAACCTGTAGATTCAGATAGAACCTGCAAGTCCATTCTTATGGAGTACATATAATAATACAAAGGAGATTTTAAACCTTTTTTTACTTCACAGTAGGCCTCAACTTCATGTTCAAGAAGTTCTTCTAAAGCTTGTTTTGTAACTGTTTCCTCAGCACTCCAGCCGCTCGATTTAACTACTTTTACACTTCCATCTTCATCTTTTGCATATATCGCTTTTTTATTTTTTGCATATGTTGAACTATCATCCTGAGGGACACTACTAGCATCCATACTAAACTGCCTCTAAAAGCATAAATGCAGTAGAGAACCTGCCGCTCTCTGGTATGTAGCACAAGATTTTTTCGCCTTTTTTAATTTTAGCATTGTTAAACAACTCTTCTATCATTATATAGATAGATGCAGAGCCAGTATTGCCTTTATATGGGAGATTTGTAAACCACTTATCTTGTGGTATATCACAACCTGCCTTTTTCATTTTTTCATATACTTCATCTCTGAAAAACCCAGAAGAGTAATGAGGTAAAAACCAATCTATCTCTTTAGGATCAAACATATTTTTCTCAAGCATCGTAGTAAGTGCTTTTGCTACCGTATATTCCATTACATTTTCATTGAGCAGTTTTACATCTTGCTTTACTGCAAAGATAGACTTACTTAACCACTCTTTTGGAGCATAAGTTCTCCAACCTCTAATAGAGCCATCTTCTTGTTTTTCACATCCTGCATACATACAGGCCTCAAGTATATTTGCATACGAAGTTGAAAAGATTTTGTCAATTTTAAGAGAGAGTGAATCTGCATTTGGCTTCGCACTCAAAGCGATAGCACCTGCCCCATCACTTAACATCCATCTTAAAAAATCTTTCTCAAATGCTATCTCAGGATGCTTCTCAAGATTATCTACTTTTGCTTCAATCTCAGGAGTGAAATTTTCAGCTCTCATAACTGCAGATGAGTTCTCACTTCCAGTTGCAATTGCTAACTCTACTTCGCCAGACTTCACTGCAGTATATGCATACTTTAAAGCTGTTATACCGCTCAAACAGATACCAGCTGTAGACATAACTTCAAGTGAAGCACAAGCTAGTTCTCCATGAACCATACTTGCATGGTTAGGCATAAGCTGATCAGGCATCGTTGTTCCACAAGAGAGTAAATCAACACTATCTAAGTCAAGTCCATCAGCCTCTAGTTTTTTAATTGCACTTGCGGTTAGCTCGGCATTCGTGTGAGTAGCTTTACGAGTTTTTGGATCTATTGCGTAGTATCTTGTCTCAATCTTGTTTGAACGCAGTATGATTCTCTTAGCACGTGATGGCCTATCACCTACCTGCCCTAGAACTTTTTCTATATTTGCATTGTCAACTGCTTCATTAGGCAAAAAGGATGCAATTTTATTGATATATACATTTCTCATATTATTCACGCCCTATCTATTTGCCACTTGGAAGTTCATATCTAGCTTCCATAGCTTCTAATTTTTCTTTTTGAAAAATATTTAAAATTTTTCGCGCTAATATATTTATGGGAACAACACTCACTAATAAAAGTACTAAAAATGCAAAATATATAGTTATAGTTATTTTTCGACCAATTGAATATTTTTTACCTGACCACTTAATGAGTTGTGTCCAAACTAAAAAACTTCTATGTGCAATTTTTTCAGTTGCAATAAGTTTTGCATTTACACTAACAGCATTTAGGTTTTTTAGCATTGCTTCTGACTCTTTCTCTTTGTCTTGTTTAAGTGCACTATTTAGGCGCTCTCCAAACCTTGCACAGTTATCTATATTCTCTTGTGTAATACCAGCTTGAGGCAGTGCGCTAAAATATTTTTTATCACCTGTTAACATCCACATGGGTAGTGTTACAAGGCTTAAAATTGAGCCACTTTGATCTGTAAGAGCTACATTGTCAATAAGTCTTGCGTCAAGATTGCTTATCATATTTTTCATTTTTTCTTGTGCCAATACCCACATATCACGACAAGCTATAACAGTTACAACTGGTTTATCTTTAAATATATATTTTGCTTGATTAGACTGCATAAAAGCAGTCATAGGAATAGAAGGTGACATATACCAAACGGTATATCCTAAGATGATTAAATCATAATCATCTTCTAGTTCTTCAAGTTCTTCTATCTCACAGCCGTCCATCTGAACAGCCTCTGGAAATTCATCAAAAAAGGTATAAAATGGCCACGGAAACGGATATTTTGTTTTTGGTACTATAGGCCTCATATCTACTTTTATTTCATCATCACCAAGTTTTGAGGTAAAGCTTTTTAAAACATTTTCTAATTGCCCTGTCTGTGAATAATAAACAACTAATACTTTTTTCATTTTCATCTTTTTAAATTAATAATTTTAACTTCAATTGTACTCTTTTAATGCTTTTAAATAGATAAGATTTAGTGATTTTACATAATATTAATATTTTATTATGCTATAATTAATTAGACTAATTACAAGGATAAACAATGATAAAACATTTAAGTATGTTGATGGCTATAGTAGGTTTAAGTTTTATAATGGGTGGATGTGGAGCAGCAAAATTGACTCCGGAAGTTGCTAAGACATTTCAAGAAAAAGCGGTAATGTACACGCAAACGAATATGCACTACAATGTGGCTAAAAATGCCTTAGTTATAGATACAACAAACTATCAAGTTGGTACTTTGATTCCTGTTAATTCTGAGGTTACTATGCAAGATGTAAACGCAAAGCAGCTTACTTTTTTATATAAAGGTCAAACAATCACATTGAGAAATATTGCAAAATACTCAGGTTTAGATATCTCTGATGTTTCATCAAAATACTTCTCAACTAAAAAAGTGAACCTTTCAAAATATTCTAAAGCAGAGCAAAAAGCTATCAGTTCAGCTGGTTTAGTTAAAGGTATGAGTAAAGAGGCTGTTTTACTATCTCTAGGTACACCTCCGCAACACCGTACGCCAAATTTACAATCAGATACATGGACTTACTGGAGAAATAGATGGACTACTTTTATCGTTTCATTTGAAGAAGGTAAAGTAATTTCAGATAGCTATATAAAATAATCTAATACGTACATGTTCACTCTGCTGAACATGTATTATCCCCGCAAATCAAAATCCAAATCTTACATTAAACTTTAATATTTATTCTAATAAAAAATTAGCTTTTATGTTATACTTACCATTAAAATTTGTTAAGGATAACTATGTTTAACACCAAAAACATCTCAGGGGAACAGGCCCTTTTAGAGGCTCAGAAAATAGCTTTTGCACCTGTAATATTTCAGTGTGCCAGACTTCTTCGTGATTGGGGAGTATTTAACCTTCTTCAATTAAAAAAACAGCCTTTGAGTATAGAAGAGATAGCAAAAGAGTGTGACATAACAATTTATGCTACGCAGGTTTTATGTGAGTCTGGATTTAGTATGGGAGCGCTTAGTTTTGAAGATGAAAAGTATAATATCACTAGAATAGGATACTTCTTAGAAAACGACGAAATGACAAGAGCAAACATGAGTTATAACCATGACGTAAACTATGAAGGTCTTTTTTATCTTGATGAATCTCTTAAAGAGGGAAAACCTGTAGGCTTGCATCATACTTTTTCAAAAACAGAAGAAACTATATATCCTATACTGACAACATTACCAAAAAAAGCCAAAGATAGTTGGTTTGGTTTTGACCACTTCTATTCTGATGCTGCATTTAAATCACTTGTCAAAATTATGAGTAAACGAGGGATCAAAAATCTTTTAGATGTTGGGGGAAACACTGGAAAATGGTCTATTGCACTAACTAGTGCATCTCCTGAGACTACAGTGACTATCTTAGATCATAAAGCACAGATAGATGAAGCATTTATAAATGCAGAAGAAGCAGGAGTAAAAGATAGGGTAAAAGGCTATCCTCTTGATCTGCTAGATCATTCAAAACCATTTCCATCTGATGTTGATGGAGTTTGGATGAGTCAGTTTTTAGATTGTTTTGCTCCATCAGATATTGTAAATCTTCTAAAACGAGCTAAAGAGGCACTTAATGAAAATGGCAAAGTATATATTGTTGAACCGTTTTGGGATAGACAGAGCCATAAAATAGGTGCGTACTGTCTTATTAATACATCTCCTTATTTTACAGCCATGGCTAATGGAACAAGCAAGATGTACAGAGCAAGTGAATTTAAAAAGTTTGCAGAAGAAGCTGGACTTAAAGTTATTGAAGAGATTAATGGTTTAGGATTTGGACATACACTTATGGTTTGTGAAGCTTAATAAGCTTTACAAACTGCTATAGCCTACAAGTTTATAAATACCTTCTTATATCCATTTTCCCACATCTTTACAACTTTTACTAAATCCAAGAGAGAATCAATCAAGCCCTCTTCTTTTGACTCCTCAATCTCAACAGCGCCACTTTCATCATGAGCTATTTCAAGAACCACACCAGCGCCTGCTTCAAGATAATTGGTACAGTTATTTACTTCTTCGATATTGTTTATATCTAAACATTCTGTCGCTACACATAATACCTTTTCATTTGATACAAGAGCTTGCAGTGCAGCGGTTTTCAAAGCGTCTAGTGAACTTTTCATACCTGATGATATAGTTATAATTTCATCTTTATCTTCATTTAAAAGTGAGAAGTATGATGGAGCAGAGTTGTAAACACTATTTTGAAAAAGTGTCGGACTTATCTGTGTTTCATTGAGTATAGCATCGGTAATGCCGACAGTAGATTGCAACTCTCCAAATGCAGAAGCATAAACAATTTTACCATTAGTAAAAGCACATTTATCTGCAATATAGAGCATTATCTTTGCGTTTCTTGTTAAGCGTCTTCTTATTATCATCTTTGGAACTATTCGTTTTTCTTCTAAATCTTCTATTTTTTTAGGTGCATATATTTTTGAAGCACTGATTATGTTTACTGCTACTTTTTTTGACATTAGTTTATTTCTCCAAAGATAAGCGATGTATTGTTTCCACCAAATGCAAAAGAGTTACTCATAACATATTTTACATCTTGTTTGATATTTTCATTTGGGATGTTTATGCTCTTGTTTTGAGCATCTCTTAAGTTAGTCTGCGCAGGAATCATCCCTTGCTTGATAACTTCACAAGAGATAATAGCTTCTATAGCTCCAGCAGCTCCTAAAGTATGTCCTGTTATCGCTTTTGTTGAACTTATACAAACATCTCTAAATAATTTTTCAACTCCTAAACCTTCTACTGTGTCATTTGCCATTGTCCCAGTGCCATGTGCATTTATATAGTCGATATCCGCAGCATCTAGCTTAGCATCTTTTAAAGCATTACTCATTGAAGCTATGGCTCCATTTGCCTCTGGGTCTGGATTTGTCATATGGTAAGCATCACTACTAGCACCAGCACCAATAAGTTCAATTGAATCAGTTGTCTGTTCATCTTGAACTAAAAGTACCGCTACTGCTTCAGCTACATTCATCCCATCTCTATTTTCATTAAAAGGTGTACATACTTTTGAAGAGAGTACACCTAAAGCGTAAAAACCACATACAGTTGTATAACACAAGGCATCTGCACCTACGACTAAGATATTTTTATATGCACCAACATTTATAAGTCTTTTTGCTAATAAAAGAGCATTTGCACTTGAGGTACATGCAGTTGAGATAGAACGACTATCACAGAAGTTGAACCCTTTTTCTAAAGAGTCTGATATAACGCTAATTGCATGTCGAGAAGTATCTATGTTTTTATAGTTTTTATCTTTGAAATAGTGCTGTTCACTCTCTTGCATCCCACCTACAGAAGAGCCAACAATAAGTAAAGTTTCGTGAAAATTTTCTAAATTTGATTTTTGTAAAACTGTAGCAACAACAGAATTTAGATTTTCAAAAAAATCATTATATTTCATTTTTCCAAGTCCAACTGGAGTTTCTGGCATATAAGATGTATCTATTGTTATTCCAGTTTGTTGTTTATATATTGACTCCATCAGCTCTTTAGTACTGCCCACACATGAGTTCGATTCATATCCATTTATAAATGCTTTCACACTTTTCCTTTGTATATATATTTGTATTTAAAAAACTCATTGTTTATATGTAATTAAGAAGGTTAACATTACTCAAATGAACTATTGCTTTTTATTCTATAAATCAACTAATCTGCAGTTGTTATTGCCAGCTGTATATATTTTAAAACCATATAAAATATTAAAATTTCAAAAAAGTTTACCTTCATATCTATTTAATTTTGCTGAATAAAATTAGGTTAAGCATATAGATTTTAACTACCATAATACTTTACTTTTATAAAATATATCCTCACAAATCTAAAAGTCATGTTCTTATTTTTTAATGCTCTATATTTTTCTTTTATTATAGTAAACTTCCATCATGATAAATGAATCTATTTTAAACTATGTAGTGTTATTTGTTTTATTAGAGGCATATGAAGTGTATTGGCAAAAAGCTCCTACTATTATGGGGATGCTAATTCGCATGCATAAGTACTATAGCAGAAGTATCTTTTTATTTTTTGTTATGCAGCCTACATTTTACTTTTCTATCGGTTTTGCTATGTTAACAGACTATCATTGGGCTTCTATAGTTATTTTACTTATAAAAACAACCGATATAGCTACTAAAATTTTACTACTTGAACAAGTTTTTACAAGAAAACAACTATCTCATGAACTAAGCTTAATCTTACTAGCTCCTATAAACAGTTTTTTACCATACTTAGGGATATTGACCTACCCTATTTTCATTATCTTGAGCCTTGATGGCTCTTTATTTTAGATCTGTATAACCTTTTATCTGTGCTTTTTTTGCTAAAATTTTAACGCTGTCTGTGATGTCTTGAGATGCTATATGATAGTGCTCATGCAGTTTATCTAGGGAATTATCTATCTTTTTTGTAAGTATAACTATAAGATCTTCCATCTGCTCTTTTACGCTATCTATCTCTTCTTGTTGAGCTCTGCTTAGGTTGTTTACTATAGAGCTTAGTTGTGATTGAGATTTTACATAGTCAGATTTTATATGTTCTATCTCTCCTACTAAATCTTTTATCGTTGTATAGATATCGTGTAAGCCACTATTTTTTTCTTCTAACTCATTCATTTTCTTAGATGAGAGTACCATCTGATTCATTATCATCTCACTCTGCTCTCTTATGGAGTTGAGTCTATTTTCTCCCTCATA
>CAYWVG010000009.1:0-24805 GCA_964461645.1 uncultured Sulfurimonas sp.
CATACCATCCTGTGCAACTCTTAGCTGATTACATGACTTTAGTGGAGTACGAGGCTCAGGAAAATATAGTTTGTGCATATATTGGTGATGGTAACAACATGACTCACTCATGGATGATGTTAGCTGCAAAGCTCGGATTTGAGCTTCGTATCGCTACTCCAAAAGGCCATGAAGTGGATGATGTCATCTTAAGAGAAGCGCTTATCTTAGCTAAAGAGAGTGGGGCGACGATAAAGACTATGAATGATCCAAATGAAGCTGCTTCTGGCGCAAATGTCATCACAACAGATACTTGGACTTCTATGGGACAAGAAGAAGAGAAAGAGCAAAGAATCAAAACTTTTAAAGGCTATATAGTAGATGAAAAACTAATGCTCTTAGCTGCAAAAGATGCAAAGTTTTTACACTGCTTACCAGCATACAGAGGTTTAGAAGTGAGTGAGGGAGTTTTAGAAAAGCATTCGGAAATGGTTTTTAATGAAGCACAAAATAGACTTCACGCTCAAAAAGGGCTTATGGTTTGGCTAGATAGAAAAAGAGGTAAATAATGAAATTTTTTTTAATTGTTGTCTTGGTTGCATCTACTTTATATAGTGCAAAAGTTGTAGAAGTCTCAAAAGAGTATCAAAAATCTGAAAAATGCAAAGCTTGTCACTTAGAGATTGTAAAAAGTTGGGAAGAATCTTGGCATGCAAAAAGCCACTACGATAAAGATGAATACTTTTCTAAAAGTATAGAATATGTGGCTAGAAAGACTAGAAAAAGTTCAAACAGTGTAAAAGTACAATGTGCTACTTGTCATAACCCGCGTATCGAAGTTACTGATACGGGCTTGGATTATGAGATTCAAGTTTTAATGGATTTAGATAAAAACTCAAAAGTAAACAAAGCCATAGAAAGTAGTGCTATAAATGAGGGCATAAACTGTGTAGTATGTCATAATATAGATAAAATACACCACGATAGAGATGACATATATCGCGGTATGGACCGTGTGAGTTGGACAAAATCAGGTGTGATGGTAGGACCATTTGATAATGCTGTCTCTCCTTATCATAAGACAGAACACAGGGATTTTATGGATAAAAAGTCTGATGAACTCTGCTTTGTTTGCCACGCAAATGACAGATCTGTGAATGGTTTAGTTTTTACAGATATGAAAGCTGGATATAAGAAGCAGGATAAAGCTTGTGTTGATTGTCATATGGGAGAAAAAACTTTAGGAGTAGCGTCCACACTTAAGATAGATAATGGACAAGCAAAGACAAGAGAGGTCAGAAGGCATACTTTTGAAGGTTCTCATACGGAGAGTATGTGGGTAAATGCATTAAACCTTGATGTTTGGCAAGAAAAAGATGAAATTTTAATAGCTCTTGAAAATCCTCAGCCACATAATATCCCAAGTGGTTTTGGCTCAAGAGAGTTAATCATAGATATATCATATATGAAAGTTGATAATGTAATTGATACGAAATCTATCTCTTTAACGAGACACTATACAAGAAGAAAAGGCAAGCCAACAATACCACATCTAGCAGAAGAGATGTCAGAAGATATTAGCATTCCTGCATATGGAAAAAGAGTACTAAAAGTAAAAAGAGATGCGGATGCAACAGGTGTAGAGGTTAAACTTTATTATCGCCTTGTAAACGATGAAGTCCACTCTATCCTCGATCTAAGAGAAGCAATCTGGTCTAAAAAGTTTTTTATAAATTCTAAGAGTTTGGAGCTTAAATAGTTAAGCCCTCTGATGAATCTATAAACTAGATTCCACTTATCCTGAACTTGATTCAGGATCCAACCTAATAATGATTTAGAACACCTAATTTGCTTTTTTTCTTAAAAAAATGAAAGAAGATAGAACCATGCAGTTACTACAAGTGGCCCCACAAAAGCAGATATTAGACCTATAATTAGAAAATCTTTTGTAGTTACTTTTTTGCTTGAGAAGATTATGGCATTTGGTGGTGTTGATACTGGCAGGCTCATTGCAAATGAAGCACTAAGGGCCACTGCAATTACAGCATAAATACTTCCTGTTTCTGAGAGTGTAGCAGCTACAGCTAGAACAATAGGAAGCATAATGTTTGCGGCTGCTGTGTTACTCATAAAGTTTGAGATGATAACTACTACAAAAGTAAATACAAGTATAAGTAAAAATAGCTCCATATTTTGGACATTTACAAGTGTTGCAAACCAGATATCAAGACCTGTTTTTGAGACTGCTAGACCGAGACTTAGTCCTCCGACGATAAGGATAATAACATCCCAGCGGATATTGCACATATCATCAGCATCTAAGATTCCAAAGAGGGTAAAACCTATGATAGGGATAAAAGATATAACGGTTGTTGGGATATTGTGAAGAGGACCTGTAAGCCACATTAAAACCGTTATCATAAAAATAAGAATTGTTATGTTTTTTTTCCAACTAGGTATCGCTGGGACTTTTGTAAACTCTTTTGTAGAATCATCAAAATGATTAACATCTTTGATACTTGTTAAATTTATAAAAGGTTCATTTGATGGATAGAGCCTTAAAATCACAAAACGAAGTATCACAACTACTATGATGGCAGGAATAAGAGCATATCCCATCCATCCTATGAAAGATGGTGCATTCATACCTAAAAGTCCTACTGCAATAGCATTTGGTGGTGTCCCGATAATGGTTGCCATTCCGCCTAAGTTTGCTCCTACTACTACACTAAGAAGCATTGCTTTACTAAAAGGGTTTGAGGGTTTAATATGAAGCAGTAGTGGTGTAAGAACGGTCATCATCATCGCAGCGGTTGCAGTATTTGAGATAAACATTGATAGCACAAATGTAATAGCTATAAGACCCGTAACTATATTTTTAGGTCTGCCTCCTACAAAAAACAGAACTCTCTTTGCTAACCACAAGTCAAGCTTTGTTTTTGAAGCTGCACTAGCCATAATAAAGCCAGCTAAGAAAAGGAATATCAAGGGTGAAGACCAAGGTGAGAGATAGTATTCCCACTCTTTAGAACCGCTTGCAAAATCAAAATCACTAAAGCCTAAAAGAACAATCTCTAAAGAGATAACAAGCAAAGAGACTGCAAAAGCAGGAATCGCTTCACTTATCCATAACCCTGCTGCAAAAAGAAGGATAAAGAGTGTTGTCACTCCCGCATCTGAAAGGGTGTAAGTTGGAATATATGCAATAGCTAGAGCTATAACTAAAGAGAGAAAAAATGTAATAAAAGAATTTTGTAAGGAATTTTTATAAAATTCATCAAAAAATTTCTTTAAGTGTCTACGAGTATCTAACATATGGTTTTATCTTTTGTGTTGAAGTAAAGAAGAGAAGTGTAAGATGGTGCGATCGGAGAGATTTGAACTCTCACACCCTAGGGCACTACCACCTCAAGGTAGCGTGTCTACCGTTCCACCACGATCGCATAAATTTAGAAAAAATCTTAAACCCAAAAGGGTTTAAGAGAGGTTTGATTAACCTAAATAAGGGTTAGCGTAAAGTGCGATTAGTGCAATTACTAGTGCGTAAATTACTTGTGCTTCGATCATCGCAAGAGCGATAAACATAGTTGTCATTAGTTTAGCACCTAAACCTGGGTTACGAGCTGTACCAGCAATTGTAGCAGCTGCAGTATGACCCATACCTATAGCTCCACCAAGAGCAGCAAGACCAAGACCAAGACCAGCAGCGATCATTGAGTAAGCTTTAAGAGTTTGGTTAGCAACATCACCATCAGCAGCAAGAGCAGCAGTAGTAAGAGCTAGCATTAAAAATAGAACTTTTTTCATAGTTTCTCCAAATATAATTATTACAGATTCCTTCGGATAGCGTAACCTCATAAAAAATGAAGCAACCACAACATAAATGCCATGATTTCCCTACTAGAAAATGATGGCGAATTATACAGAAGAAGTCTTAAAGTTTAGTTTAAAGTAGAGTTGAATTACAAACTATCCGTTCTTCCTAGAGATATTTTATTGCCTTTAAACTCTAAAATCTCAACTAGAATTTTATCGCCTTCGCTAAGCACATCAGAGACTTTCTCTACTCTTTTTTCTGAGACTTTAGAGATATGCAGAAGTCCATCAGTTCCATCACTAAGTTCTATAAATGCGCCAAAATCAACTATTTTCTTAACAGTTCCTTCGCATTTATCACCTACTTGGTATTTTATTTTTTCCTGCTTTGGGGCATTTGCGATGTCTTGTATATGCTCTTTTGCACCCATCACTCCAGTTTTGTTTTTACCTGTAACTTTTACTTTTCCATCTTTTTTATCGATATCAATTGCTACTTCAAATCTCTCAATAATTTCACGAATAACCTTACCAGCTTGACCAATCACATCACCTATTACGCTTGGGTCTATATGAAAAAAGTCTGTACTTGGAAGAACACCATCATTGAACTCTATGTTTTTCTCAGCATCTATCATGATATCTATGATATGGCTTCGTCCCTCTTTTGCTTGGTAAAGTGCCTCTTTTAAGATGTCAAGTGAGATGCCGCCTAGTTTTATATCCATCTGCATAGCTGTGATACCATCTTTGGAACCTGTCACTTTAAAGTCCATATCTCCATCATGGTCTTCAAGCCCCATAATGTCTGAGAGAATAGCGTAGTTATCTCCCTCAGAGACCATCCCCATAGCAATACCAGCGATAACATCACTTGTGTCTATATCTGCAGCTCTTAGAGCCATGTAGCCACCACAAACTGTAGCCATTGAAGAGGAGCCGTTTGATTCTAGTATCTCTGAGACAAGTCTAATAGTCTCTCCGTTTAGATCTACTATAGGTTCTAGCGCTCTTTTTGCTAAGTTTCCATGACCGAGTTCTCTTCTTTTTGTTCCCATAATAGGTGTCGCTTCGCCTACGCTAAAACCTGGAAAGTTGTAGTGAACCATAAAGTTTTCGTTTTGGATGCCCTCATCAGTTAGGCTCTCAAACATCTGCCCATCTTTTACTCCGCCCATAGTTAAAACTACTAAAGCTTGAGTCTGTCCTCTTGTAAAAAGGCACGATGCATGAGCTTTTGGAAGAACATTTGTAGAGATAGAGATAGGTCTAATCTCAGTTAAACTTCTACCATCAGCGCGTAGTTTTGTTTGAAGTATTTGAGATCTTACTTGCTCTTTTTTTACGCTCTCTATCGCATCTTTTAAAGAGACTTCAGCCTCAACTTCTGCCCACTCAATTTTTGTTTTTATAATGTTTTTTCTTAGTTCTCTAAGAGCCGTTGAACGCTCTGATTTTGCCATCTGATTCATAGCTATTGCGATATCTCTTAAATGGTTATCTCTTACATAAGTTACCATCTCACTGTTGATAAGATGCGCTTTGTACTCTATTACTTTTGTTGGCTTTTTAAACGCTATAAAGGCAGCTTCATACTCTTTATTAGCCTCAAAGAGGGCATCTTGAGATAGTTGTAAAATCTTTATCAGTTCATCTTCTGGGATAGCGTTTGACTGGTGGATAGAGATATTTGGAGTGCTAAGAGTTGGATCTATCATAGGATCTATAATAAAGCTCTCTTGTAGCTCTTGCTCATTTGTACCGATAGAACGCATCTCTATCATCAAAAGATCTTCTTTTGTGCCAGATAAGTATAAGTCTAGAGTTGAATTTTTTAACTCCGAGAGAGTTGGGTTTAAAATTAATTCTCCATCAACACGAGCCGCTCTTATAGCACTAACAGAAGTGTTTATATCGATGTCTGAAGTATAGAGTGCCGCTGAAGCAGCCTTTAGAGCTAAGGCTTGTAAGTCTGCATCAGAACCTGCACTAAGAGTTAAAATAGTTATCTGAGTAGGATGTCCAAAACCTTTAGGAAAAAGAGGTCGAAGTGAGCGGTCAATAATGCGAGAAGTTAGAGTCTCAAAATCACTAGGTTTAGTCTCACGTTTAAAAAAGCCACCTGGGATTTTTCCCGCTGCATACGTCTTTTCAATATACTGAACTGTTAGAGGTAAAAAGTCATCTTTTACTACCTCTGTCTCGTCTATTACTACGGTAGCAAGTATTACACTATCGCCTGATTTTAGCCACGCTGAACCGTTTGCTTGCTTTGCTACTTCACCAAATGAGTAACTCTCTGTATTATCATTTAACCCTATATTTACATCATATTTCATTCTTTTCTCCTAAGTATTTTTCTATTTTTTCTTCTTCAACTTTTTCTAACTCTTCATAATATAGAGCAGTCTCAACATAATCATCTATGTCATATAAAAAATATATATCGTCTGCAAAAGGCTCTAATAATTCTAGCGTATCACTCGGTAAAACAGGAACTGCAATATAAACTGCCTTTGGTTTCATTGCTAAAATGGTTTTTACTGCAGTCATCAAACGAAGTCCAGTCTCGCTTCCCTCATCTATAAGCAATACTATTTGATCTTTCATAGATGCAAAAGGCCTTCCTTTTCTATATTGGTAGACATAGCTAAGTATTTGTTCTTCGTGTTTTCGTTGAGCTTCACCATAAATATAGTCATATTGAATATCAAATGTTTTTACTAACTGCTCATTTATAACTATCTCTTCTCTCTCGCTTACTCTTGCGATCTCGCAATCATCATTATTTGGAGCTAAAATGGCTTCTGAGAAGAGAAAATCAAGAGCATTTGGAAGTTTTTTTCTAAGAAAGTAAGCTAATTCTAAGCCACCTCTTGAGATGGCCACCATCTTCCAAGACTCATCTTTAAGCCTTTGCATAGGGATAACATCCATAAGCTTAGTTGCTGCATCTTGCCTATTTTTAAGTATGTGCTTATATTTTTTCATATCTTAGAGTCCTTAATTACTCTGGCATTTTGTGTTCGTAAAGGGGCCCACTATCTGGACTCATCATTGGTTTTAGAACTATAGTAAAATAGACATATCTATCATTGATAGATTTTGAACCACTTTCAGTTAAGCGTGGTCTGTTGTTTTCAAGATATTTTATACCAAAATTCCAACATCTTTTTTGATATAAAAAACCTATCTCAGCACTCTTTTTTAAACTCATCTCTATATCATAGTCGTATTTTATGTGATAGGAATAATGCTTATTGTAAGTATAACTAGCACTTGATGTGAGATAGCTTGTAATTGGAGTGGTAGTTGCAGTTTTTTGCATAAAAGTATCTTTATAAAGATGAGATAAAGAGATGTTAAAGCTACCCGTATTGTAAGAGAGTAGATTGTAAAATTTTGATAATTTGTTTTTGTCATAATTATATAAAAGATTATTATATAGTTTTATGCTAGAAGTGATTTGATACTCAAGCTCATTTTCTAGCTCTCCTAGACGATTTGTTTCATTATCATAGTTTATCTTTTGAGCTAGTCTATGATAGAGTATTTGATCACCAGAAGCGCCATAAACATACTGAGAAAAGTCGAGTTCAAGCTCTTCTTCGACATCCGATATGGTATAAAATTCGCACTGGGGAGCATTTTGATTTTCAGCTTCAGAACAAAATTTTTGCCAGTTTTGATAATATCCACTTTTAGTTTCGCCTCCAGCTATTTTATATGTAGAACCAAATCCTATAACATGAGTAAAATCTTCATAAGCACGACTTAATTGCGAAGATAGAGAAAAAACATGATGGTTTCTTGCATAATAGCCATTCTCCCATTCAGCACTTTTCACATCCTCTTTACCGCTAAATTTCGAGTATTGGGCATATAAAAAAGTTTTGTAAGAAGCATTTAGATACTCATCAAAAAAGCTAGATTGTAGACTTATTGGTACATTGAGATTGGTTTGAGTTACGTGCTTTCCCATCTCTCTGTAAATATTATTGATTTGCATATCTAGGTTATATATCAGGTGGTCATCAAAAAAAGTATCTAAATATCTATGATATTGAATGGTTGGTATTTTTTGAAGAGTCTCATCGTTACTAACTTTTGTTAAATCTTGATAATATTTAAAATATGCACCAAAATAATTTGTGTCATTGTTGTAGAAAAAGTTTATTCTTGAGAGAACTTGAGAAGAAGTCGCATTAAGAAAGGTGTCGTTTGTAGAAAGGTTAATATAATCAACATCATTCATGTGATTAACGTCAATATATAGTCCAGATTGACCTTCTAATTTTGTCCCTAACCATTGATTTATAACATCACTATTGTCATATAAAAAGTTATATCCATAGTGAGTATCATGAGCTAGGTCATTGTTCTTAAAATAACCCTCTTGTTCTTTAAAATATCCAGTTGTAAATGTTCCTTGAGAAATAGCAGAGTCAACAAATCTAAATGTAGAGTAACCTCCATAGCCACGAGAAGTTCTAACCTGTGGTTTTAGTTCTAAATCCCACCAGTTTTGCTCAGCGATGTAGATAGGCTGCTCGTAATAAAAACCCTCATCTTCAGAGGTACCAAAAGCAGGAGTTAAAAGTCCACTTCTTCTTCTTGTATCTAGAGAATATCCAAAATAAGGAGTGTAAAAAACAGGTATATCATAGATATATATTCTGGCATTGTAGACATTTAACCACATATCCTCAGAGTTGTATGTGGATGAAGAAAAATGTAGTTTCCAAAGTGGATCATTTGGATTACAACCGCTCATAACTCCAGAAGATATCTCAAAGTCTTTATCGAAAGTACAACCCTCATCAGCACTAATCCAGACTTGTGAATTTTTCTCAAGCATGTAAAAAGGCTTAAAAACTCTCTCTTTTTTTGCAATGTTAAGTTTTGCATAGTCCCCTAGGAGTTTGTATTGATTTGCTTGATTGGCACGGATATTTCCAAAAAGTTCTAAGTCAGAGGTGTTTTTATCATAAATGGCTTCATCAGCACTCAAAAAATAGTCTTTATAGACTATGGTGACTTCTCCTGTTGCTTTTATGATATTGTCTTTTGAGCTCATATTTGTAGAGTAAATCTCTACCTTATCTTTTGCATCATCACCATATATAAACGATGTTAGCATCAAGAAAATAAGAGATATTTTAAGCATCTACAACCAAAGTGCTTGCAGTTTTATCATGCCAAGTTTGTCTTTGTGGATTTAACAATCCCCACAAAAATCCTAAATATAAAAATAGCTCAGAAATAACTCTAAATATCCCGCGGTTTAGTGCGACTATAACATTTGGAGTCTGCATGGTTTTTGTGTCAATAACTCGTATTTTCATAATGAGCTTTCCTATACTAGCACCATACTGCATAACAAAAAAAGCTTGATATATAACCTTCATAAGCATAAATTCTAAGGCAAATTCATTTGTAAGATTTATAATCTCCTCAGTAGTAGTAGCATTGGCAAAAGAGTCCCATATAGAGATAATAAGTAAAAAGGAGAGTAGCATCTCATCTATAAAAAAAGCCATAGCTCTTTTTTTGTTACTTGCTAGAGTTATTCCCTCATTGTGGAGTCTGTTTTGTATCTCATCATTCAAATGATGTCCTTATATAGTGAAAATCTCTTTAATGATCAAATGTTTATTGTTTTAGAGCTTGATATGCTATATCAGTTCTAAGTTTCTTACCAGCAAAATGAACTTGGCCGCATCTCATATAGGCTCTATCTCTTGCTTCTTTTATAGAGTCTCCCAAGCCAACACAGACTAAAACCCTTCCACCATCTGCATAAAGGGTGCCATCTTCTAAGCTCACACCTGCGTACGAGATGTGAGTATATTTTTCTATTATCTCATGGTTTACATCATCAACAATGATCTCAGCTGGAGTTGAACTTCCATAAGGGTAATTCTCACTCGCCATAACTACACCAACTGCAAATTGCTTTGAAAACTCCACTTTTATCTCAGCTAGTCTATTTGTAGCAGCCTTATAAAACATATCGCTAACGCTTGAAGTCATTAGTGGCATTAGTATCTCACACTCTGGATCTCCAAAACGAACATTAAACTCTAACGTAATTGGCTCACCGTTTACTACCATGATGCCAATAAACAAAACACCCTCAAATGGAGCATTCTCTTTTTTCATTCCATCAAGGGTAGGGCGGATGACTCTTGTCTTTACTTTTTCATAAAGCTCCTCGTCAACTAAAGGAGTTGGAGCATACGCTCCCATTCCACCAGTATTTGGACCCTCATCACCATCTTTTAATCTTTTATGATCTTGTGCAGCTGGGAGGAGTATGTAGTCATCTCCATCACATATAGCAAACATAGATAGCTCAAAACCGTCTAAAAACTCTTCAACAATGACTTTAAGTCCAGCATCTCCAAAGCTTTTTCCACTTAGCATCTCAGAGATTGCCACTTTTGCCTCGTCGTGAGTTTGCGCGATAATTACGCCTTTTCCGCCACAAAGTCCATCAGCTTTTACAACTATTGGTGTACTTAGGGAATCCGTAAATTTAAAGGCATCTTCAATGGATGCAGTCTCTATATAGCGAGCTGTTGGAATATTATACTTTGCAAGAAAATTTTTCATATATACTTTTGAACCCTCAAGCTGAGCAGCTTGTTTTGATGGACCAAAAATAGTTAAGTTGTGAGATTTAAAAACATCAACCACCCCATCAACAAGAGGAGCTTCTGGACCTACTATAGTTAAATCAATGCCATTTTGTTTTGCAAAAGTAGCAAGTTCATTATAATCGCTAATATTTATATTTGTACCTAAATTGTTTGTAGCGCCATTTCCAGGCATAAAAAATAGTTCATGATTTTCTTTTTCGTTTAAGATAGCTCTAGCTATGGAGTACTCTCTCGCACCTGAGCCTAAAATTAATATTTTCATTGATTGTTTTTCCTGTAAAAGTTATAGTCGGATTTGCGTAGGTGAAAACCTTAGCAATAGCCCGGAGTAGCCGTCTCGTATTTGGCTTGGTTCTAAAAGCCGTATTTAGGTGAAGAGAGAGCTTTCTAACGGCTGCATCATCTCGATAGAGTTAACTATCTCAAGCGATAACACTGCACACAAAAACTCTACTTGTTCACTGTTTGAAAATGTAGAACCCTCATATTTACGATATCTCGAACTACCCAGACTAGAAGTTTATTATACTAAAAGATTTCTTGATTTTATTTAATAAAATCCTTTTTCTAGGACTTATCTAATATTTACACCCTCTATCTCAATCTCTAACTTAACCTCTTCGCCAATAGCAAAACCACCAGCCTCTAAAACACTGTTGTAAGTTAGCCCATAGTCAGCTCTTTTTATTTTTCCCTCTAGTGAAAAACCAGCTCTATGATTGCCTGATGGGTCTATGATAGTTCCACCATTTTCAAACTCAAGTTTTATGTTTTTAGTTACACCTTTTAGTGTAAAATCTCCATAAACATCATCCCCATCTATTTTAGTCATTTTAAATGTGATAGTTGGATATTTTTTTGCATCAAAAATCTCTTCTTCTTTGAGGTGCGCATCTCTTTTTGCATTTGCTGTGTTTATTGAATTGACTTGAATTACACCTTGAAGTGCTGTTAATTTTTTAGTTTTTTCATCATATTCAAAAGTGCCCTTGAAATCTCCAAATGAGCCTTTAACATTCGAAATCATCAAATGCTTTACTTTAAATCCAACATTTGTGTGAGCCTTATCAACAATGTACGAAGTGGCAAATAGTGACGATGCGAATAGCGAAGCTATAACAAGTAACTTAGTGATTTTCATTTGACATCCTTAAAATTAATTTGAAGTAGTTTAGCATCGCAGAACTTAAAGAGATATAACTAGATGATATTATCTAGTTATATTAAAGCTAGCCTTCATAGTAAAGATAGTGCTAGCTCCATACAGCTATCTATGGAAGTAAATTTTGATATCTCATAAGGCACTCCATCAGGAAGAGCTTTTGCCGTTGTTGTTCCAATAACAACTATTTTTGCACCTGTATCTATAGTATGAGTTTTTAAAAAACACTCTATTGATGATGGAGAGGTAAAGATTAGTATTGAATTTTTAAGAACTTCTACTTCAAGTGCTTCTTTGGCGCATTCACTTACATACAAAATCTCTTCATCTATAGAGTAGTCATCAGCTTTACATCTAGCTACAAAGTCAGATGCAATAGATTCAGCTCTTAGGTATAGCCACTTTGTATCTTTAGGTTTTTCTTCTATAAATTTAACTAAATTATCTCCATAGCCATCACCAAAATCTAAAATCTTTCCACCAAAATTCTTGTAAGAGTCAGCCGTTTTTTTAGATACACAGAGTGCAGGGATACTTATAAAATCTTCTAGATTATATTGCTTAAGAGCTTCTATGGTTTGTTTAGATGTGATGATAAGATAATCATACTTACTAAAGTCTATATTTGGTTTTAAAAAGCGAACTTGCAAAGATTGTGCACTTATTGCATCTGGATGTTTTGAAGTAGCAAATAGATATATTTGTCTTGACATAGAGTCTCCTGAAGTTTTAAAGTTTAAAATATAACTAAAACTCTTAAAACATAAATTATAAAAAGTTTGGTTTAGATTTTGATGTTTTTAGGCGAAGACATAGCTAAACTATGTCGTAGCCTAAATCATTGCAAGATGAGCCGAAATTTTTCTTAATTTTATTCCCACTCTATTGTTGCTGGTGGCTTTGAGCTGATATCATAAACTACTCTGTTTATGCCATCAACTTCATTGATAATTCTTCTGCTTATTCTCTCTAGTAAATCGTGTGGAAGACGTGCAAAAGTTGCTGTCATTCCATCAACCGCTTCAACAACTCTAACGCAGATAGTGTTGTCATATGTACGGTTATCACCCATCACACCAACTGATTTTACATTTAAAAGTACTGCAAAAGCTTGCCATGTTTTAGCATAGTAACCACTTGCTTTTAACTCATCTAAAAGTATAACATCAGCCTCGCGCAGTATTGTTAAATCTGGAACATTTACATCTCCCATGATTCTAATTGCAAGTCCAGGCCCAGGAAATGGATGGCGGTTTATCATAGACTCAGGCAGACCAAGTTCTAGTCCGATTTTTCTTACTTCATCTTTAAAGAGTTCGCGAAGAGGCTCTATAAGCTCAAAATCCATCCAATCAGGTAATCCGCCAACATTATGATGAGATTTTATAACCTCTGATGGGCCGTTTACAGAGATAGACTCTATAACATCAGGATAGAGTGTACCTTGTGCTAAAAACTTGATGCCATCGTGTTTTTTAGCCTCACGTTCAAACTCCTCTATAAAAGTATGACCGATGATTTTTCTTTTTTGTTCAGGATCAGATACACCTGCTAATTTACCTAAAAAGTTATCCACAGCATCTACAGTAATTAGAGGAGTTTTTAGGTTTATTTTAAAGACCTGCTCAACTTGTTCTCTCTCGCCTTTTCTAAGAAGTCCGTTATCAACAAAAACAGGAATAAGTTGATCGCCAATCGCCTCATAAAGCATAGCAGCTACAACAGAGCTATCTACTCCACCGCTAAGGCCACAAAGAACTTTACCCGTTCCTACTTTGTCTCTTATTAACTTGATTTGCTCTTTTAAGAAGTGTTCCATCTTCCACTTTTCATCAACTCCACAAATATTTTTTGCAAAGTTTCTAAGCATCAAATAACCTTCTTCAGTATGTTGAACTTCAGGATGGTACTGCATAGCGTAGATTTTTCTACTCTCATCTGCAATGGCTGCAAATGGAGAGTTTGCAGATGTTGCAATTGGAGTGAAACCTTCTGGAAGTACATCTACTCTATCACTATGACTCATCCAAACTGTGGCATTATCATCGCAGTCAAGAAAAAGTGGTGAGCAGTTTTGCCCAACATCTATGATGTGAAGTTCTGATTTTCCATACTCATGATGTTCTGAGCGAATAACGCTTCCGCCAAAATCAACGGCAATTCTTTGCATACCGTAGCAGATGCCAAGGATTGGTAAGCCTAACTCATAAATAGCCTTATCAACTACATAAGCATTTGGACTATAAACAGACGATGGACCGCCACTTAAGATGATGCCTTTTGGATTTTTTGCTTTGATATCTTCGACACTTGCGTGATATGGAAGAATCTCGCAATATATCTTATCTTCGCGCAAACGGCGAGCTATAAGCTGTGTATATTGAGAACCAAAATCTAAAACTATGATGCTAACATTTGTCATGGGAGGACCTTTAAAAAAATGTGGTGTTAAATAATTGTGAAAGGATACTATAAAAAAGTTTAAAAGAAACTACACTCAAGTGTAGCGCAAAGTTATATCTACATTTGGCTTGAGCTAAAGAAATATTATAAAATATTTACAGAAGCTCAAATCAAAGAGACCTGCACTAGAGGTATTTAACTTAAGGCTTTATATACAAACCTAGCATTTCATACTGGACATACCAGACTGCTACAGATACAAAATAACCTACTAAGATAGTCCATGACATTTTCATATGTGAACCAAAAGTATAAACACCTTTTAGTTTACCCATAACACCAACACCAGCGGCTGAGCCAAAACTAATCAAACTACCACCAACACCAGCAGTTAGAGTAACTAACATCCACTGATCTAACCCAAGTGCAGGATTTGCTTTAAGTACAGCTGACATAACAGGTACGTTGTCCACAATGGCAGATAAGAAACCAACACCGATATTGACTATAGTAGGGTCAAACATTGTGTAAAGATTTACTGCGTGAGCTAAGAATCCTGCAAAGTGTAGAGCTCCAACTGCTGCTAATATACCGAAGAAAAAGAGAAGTGTGTCATTTTCAACTCTTGAGACAGATTTATATATTTGAATATCGCTGTTATGGTATCTTTTAAGTGAATAAGCATATAGTTTAAGGATAGACAGACCAAACAACATTCCCCACATTGGAGGTAAGTGCATTACTTGTTTACCAATAACTGCTGAGGCAATAGTGAAGATTCCTAAAAAGATGATAACTTTACCACCGCGATGAATCTTAACTGGTTCTGTGTTTGCTACCTTAGCTGGAGAGCCTTCAGGTATAAAACGAGATAGTAAAAATGCAGTAATTGCCCAACCAGAAATAGAGGCAGGGAACAAAAATAAAAAGTCAGTAAACGCGCCCTTTCCAGCAGACCAAACCATAAGTGTAGTAATGTCACCAAAAGGAGACCAAGCACCACCAGCATTTGCAGCTACAATAATGTTTATAGCAGCAGGTACTAAGAAAGCTTTGTTGTTTTTCTCTATTGTGATAAGCACAGTAGATAAAATGAGCGCAGTTGTTAAGTTGTCAGCAACAGGAGAGAGGAAAAATGCTATAGCGCCTGTTATCCAAAAGAGTTTTTTATAGTTATATCCACTGCTTAAGAGTTTCTCTTTAAGTGCATCAAAAACATTTCTCTCAATAAGTGCTTCAATAAATGTCATAGCAACAAATAAGAAGAAGAAAATTTCGGCAATCTCTAGTATAAGGTGAGCAATTTCTACATCAAACGCTGAAAAATTTAAACCATTTACTGCATAGTAGCCGCCAAGCAACATAAACATAAATGTTCCTGTAAACAAGGCTGGTTTAGCCTTGTTTATGTGATACTTTTCCTCCGCTGCTATAAAATAGTAGCCTATGATAAAAATTGCTAATAATAGCCAACCAAACGGTTCAACTGCGAGGTCGACTGCTTTAACGCTCTCTTCTACTCTTGTCATTCTTTCTCCTGTAAAATTGTGTGTACACCAATAGATTTTTCTCTTGCTAAGGCAGATAGAACTATCTCTTTTGCTGTAAGTAAACGAAACTTCAAAAGTTTACCAATATTTTCTTTTAAAAGAGCATTAATCCTATCTAATGCGTCATTTAAGCCACTTTTTGTTCTCACTATGGAGACATTTCGCCACATTATTTGGCGTAATTCGTTCTTTTTTGCTTTGTCTTCTTTGAGACTCATAACTTCATCGCTTACCTCAAACTCTATAATCTCTTTTGGTTTTGTGTTAGAGAGTATATCATTTACAGCTTCTTTTGCAAAAACAAGACCTTCTAAAAGAGAGTTTGATGCTAGTCTATTTGCACCGTGGACTCTAACAGAAGCAACCTCGCCTATAGCGTAGAGTCCCCTAACATTTGGGATTCTAGCTTTTAAGTCGGTTTTGATTCCACCTATGGCGTAGTGAAAAGCTGGAGAGATGGGAACTCTTTGATATGGTACATTAAAGCCTATATCTCTTAAGCTTTTATAGATGTTAGGAAATCTCTGTATAAAGTACTCAAAGTCAAAGTTTTCAAGATTTAGATATGTTTTAAGTCCAGTTTTTTTAGTGTAATCATAGATAGATTTGCTTACAATGTCACGAGAAGCTAGCTCGCCTCTCTCATCATACTCAAAAAGAAATCTTTTGCCATTTTCATCTTCTATAGTAGCACCTTCGCCTCTTAGAGCTTCAGTTAGAAGGAGTTTTTGAGCATTTTCGCTCTTTACAAAAACAGTAGGGTGAAACTGCATCATCTCCATATGCTCAAGTGCTATGCCTTTCATAAGGCACAAACCTTGCATATCTGCGCTGATACACGGTGCATTTGTGTGGTACTCAAAGAGGGAGCCAACTCCACCACTAGCAATGATGATATCTCTTGCGTAGATATTTTTACTCTCTCTATTATCAAGAACAGTTACGCCATAACATACATTGTCTTTTATAAGGAGATCAACAACTCTGGCATCACTTAGCATGGAGTGTTGATTGTTTTTTAGTAAAAAGTAGTGAACATATCTACCTGTTGCATCTCCGCCTGCATGGATGATTCTACTTGTGGAGTGTGCAGCTTCTTTTGTGTAGAGCAGATTACCATCTTTGTCGCAATCAAATTCAAATCCGCGAGCTATAAGGTCGTCTATAACACCTTTTGAATTGTGACTTAAAATCTTCACAGCATCTTCATCACAAAGCCCAGCTCCAGCTTCTAGCGTATCTTTGATGTGAAGTGGGATATCATCTGCATCTTTTGCAAGGGCTATACCACCTTGTGCATAAAAGCTGTTACATTTAAATGTCTCTCTTTTATTGATGATGAGTACTTTTTTCTCTTTTGGAAGGAGTGAAGCAGCATAGAGCCCAGCTACACCAGCTCCTATAATTATTACATCATAAGTCATCATTTGCTTGGCTCTTTTATGATAAACTCAACATTATCATCACCTTGTGGCGCATCTTCAAGGTAATAGGGAGCTTTTTTATAGCCACAACCATTTAGACTTAATGTAAAGCTTGATATAATTAAAAAATAAAAGATAGTTTTTAGGTTTTTTCTCAACAATTTTCCTTAAATTTCGGCTAAAAAATCTTGAAACTAAACAAGAACTTGATAATAATATAGTAAATATTAAAAGAGCTTTAACTTGAGCTATGCTAAATAATCTACAAAGATAACTGTAACGGATATAAAAGAAAATGACACTAGAAGAGACCATAAAACAACTCCCAGACTCTGCTGGTATATATGAGTATTTTGATAAGAATGGAAATCTCTTATATGTAGGAAAAGCAAAGAGCCTGCAAAAAAGGGTAAAGAGCTACTTTAGTTTCACTCCAACTCTAAGAGCCAATCCTAAACTCTCTCTTAGAATCACTAGGATGATAGAGCAAACAGAGTCCATGAACTATATCTTAGTAAACTCAGAACACGACGCGCTTATACTTGAAAACTCACTTATCAAACAACTAAATCCAAAGTACAACATCCTGCTTCGTGATGATAAAACATACCCTTATATCTACATAGATACCTCAGAAAAATATCCAAGGTTTGAGATAACTAGAAAAATCATAAAAGATAGAGATATAGTCTATTTTGGGCCATACTCAGTTGGGGCTAGAGATATTTTAAACTCTATCTATGAGATGTGTAAACTTGTTCAAAAAAAAGGTTCACTAAAGTCAAAAAAACTCTGTCTTTACCATCAGATAGATAAATGTTTAGGTCCATGCGAGATAGAGATTCCAGAAACCGTCTACCAAAAAGAGGTGGATTTAGCCTATGAACTGATTAAAAATAAAAAGCTTTTAGTGAAAAAACTAGAAGATAAGATGAGTTTTTACTCTGAAAATCTTAGGTTTGAAGAGGCGCTAGAGCTTCGTGATAGAATAGAGAGGATTACTCGTTCTGAGATTAAGAGCGAGATAGATTTTGCTACAAATGAAGACTATGATATCTTCGCGATTGCGCACTCAGATGCAAGAGCTGTTGTAGTTAGACTCTTTATGAGAGATGGCAAAATCATCTCATCTACACATGATTTCATCCCGCTAAATGAGGGCTTTGATGAAGATGAACTCTACCAAAGAGTGCTGATAAACTTTTATAAAGATGAAAAACCTCCCATCATAGCGCCTATCTTAGTTGCATCAGAGTTTGAAGGTTTGGGACTATTAGAAGAGCATCTAAGTCGTGTGTTTGAGAAAAAGGCATCTATAAAAAAACCAAAACAGGGTAAGAGAAAACAGCTTATTGAACTTGCTATACTAAATGCTAATGAGCTCCTAAAAAAAGATAAAATCACCAATGATAAAAAGGTTCTCTACGAGATAAAAGAGCTATGCAACTTAGAGAGAGTTCCAAATAGAGTAGAAGTTTTTGACAACTCACACATGTCAGGAGTCGCTACTGTCGGAGCTATGATAGTTTATGAAAATGGAGCGTTTGATAAGAAGAGTTATAGAACTTACCATTTAGATGCTAAGGATGAATATGCTCAGATGCGAGAGACCCTAACAAGAAGAGTAGAGAGTTTTTCTAAAAACTCTCCACCAGATTTGTGGATAATTGATGGAGGCTCAACTCTTTTAAAACTAGCATTTGAGATAATTGAGAGTTCGGGAGTTTTTATAGATGCTATTGCCATCTCAAAAGAGAAAATAGATGCAAAATCTCACAGAGCTAAGGGCAAGGCTGATGATATTATCCATACAAAAGATGAGCTATTTAAGCTAAAGCACTCAGATAAAAGGCTTCAATGGGTGCAAAATTTAAGGGATGAGGCACATAGATGTGCTATAGGTTTTCATAAAAAGACGAAAGTAAAACTTGATAATGAGAGTAAACTTCTAAAGTTAAAAGGAATATCACAAGCAAAAGTAGTAAAACTTTTAAGTCACTTTGGAACATATGAGGCTCTAAAGCTTACAACTCTTGATGAAATTGCATCAGTTTTAAACGAAAAAGATGCAAAAATAATTAAAAACATTTACTTCTAAGTGTAGTTTTTTATCTATTATGATATATTTATGTCCAAATTATTTGGATAACAAAGGCTAAGTTGATGAATAAAATAGTGCCAGTTGATGAAGAATACACTCCTGAGGGGAGTGTGATGATAAGTGAAATGGATTTAGATGGCATCATTACTTTTGCAAATAGAAAGTTTTGCGAAGTCTCTGGGTATGAGCTTAATGAAATCGTTGGAAAAAATCACTCAATACTCAAACACCCTGATATGCCAGAGGCATTACATATAAAGATGTGGCAAGCCTTAAAAGACTCTCAAGTTTGGAATGGTATAGTGAGAAATATTCGTAAAGATGGACATTTTTATTGGACAGAAACAGAAATAATGCCAATATATGATGAAGACGATAGAGTCAAAGGCTATATGGGTGCTAAAAGGGTTGCTTCAAGAAAAAATATTCAAGAAGCAGAAGAACTTTATGAAAAAATGCTCAAAGATTAAGGGATATGAATGCTAATATATAATCATCAAAAAGAGTTTATAGGAATTGATGAGTTTAACCTCAAAAGCTTAGGTTTTTCAAGCTTTTCACAACTTATGAGTGAAGCAGAAGATTTCGCAGATCTGTTTGTAAAAACACCTGGTTATGTTCATAACTTTAAGCATGTACATTGGATAGATTTTGTTACATGTGCAGAATCGAATCAAGAGTCAAAAGTTATCATAAATGTAAATGGTAAAAATTTTAGATGCAATTTAGATATTAGAGGCATCTACTTAAAAGAAGATCCTAATAATATGGGATATGCCATAAAGCTTCTCAATCTTCGGGCTTTAAATCAAGCAGAACATGAGATGGCAAAGAAAGATATGGAGCAAAAACCAGCTACAAAAATTAACGCTCCTTTGGAAATTTTTGAAGATGATAATGAACAAGCAACATTTCAAAAAGAGCAAACTGAAGTACGAAAAACTGTGTTTGAAGAGACTGATACCATATCTATGGATGATTTTGACACCTTTGATGAGCCTATAGACGATTTTTATGCAGATGCTTATGAAGAGCCATTAGATTTAGAATATGAAGAAACGATAGTTCCAAAAGAGATAAAAAAAGAACCTCTTGCGCCTCTTTACAATCAAGTTTTAGATGTTGGAAGTGATTATGTTTACAACCCACAGCTAGCAAGTGATGAGCTTGGGCTTCCTTTAGAGCTTATAGAGGAATTTGTACAAGACTTTATTGCACAGTCAAAAGACTTTAAAACAGATTTATACAACTCACTAAGTGATCAAAACATAGATAATGTAAAAATATTATCTCATAAGTTAAAAGGAGTGGCTGCAAATCTGCGCATAGAAGATGCTTTTGAAGTTTTAACTACAGTAAATAGTTCTGAAGATCTTTTAGAAATAGAGCAAAATTTAAATATGTTTTATAGCATTGTTGATAAGCTTTCTGACAAAAAAGAGTCTAAGAGTGAGATATCAATAGAAGAAAACTTACCAAGTATAGATGAAGATGAAAATGATATGTTTTTGAGTTTTAATGATGAAGACGAAATCAAAGAAGAGCAAGAGGATACAGCTGAAGATTTAGACACTCTTCAAACGATAGAAATGCCAGAATTAGCAGACGATGACTTCATTGGTCTTGATTTAGATGAAGATATTTTTGAGCCTTCACAAGAAGTAGAAAATGAAGAGTTCAAAGAAGAGATTGAAGAAGATTTCAAAGAAGAGTTTGAAGAAATAGAAGCTCCAAAAAATATACAAGTTCACTATAATAGAGCTAAAGCTGCTAGTGAAATAGGTATAGATATTGAAAATTTTAATGAACTTTTTGTTGATTTTATGAGTGAAGCAAAAGGCTACACAGCACAAATTCAAAAAACAATAGAGCAGGGTGATTTTGAAGGCTCCAAAAACAGTTGTATCAAATTAAAAAGAATGTGTGAAACTATGAGAATAGGCAGTTTTGATGAGGAACTAGATACCATCATGAAAACACATGACGCAGATACAATAAAAGAAGTTATAGCGTCGATTGATACAAAACTAGATCTTATATCAAGTATGGAGGACTAAATGCAGTTAGGCTTAAAAAACAGACTGATACTAATTAGTTTATTTCCTATTATTATTCTCTTTTTTGTGGCGAGTTACTATCTATTTAATTCGTATTCTGAATATAATAGTGCAAAAAATCTTCATGATAAAATCATTGAAAATAGGTACTTAAACGAAGTAGTTGGGAATGTAGCTAGAGAAAGAGGTATGACTGCGATGTACCTCGGAAACCCATCAGAGAATATTTTACAATCTTTAAAACAGCAAAGAAAGATTCTAGACACAAAGTTTCAAGAATATTCTAGCCTTATTCAAAATAAGCAACATGACCATTCCAATGGAGACGACAATTGCATATCTTGCAAAAGCAGCGCAACAGCACAAGCAGTTTTAGAACAAATTCAAACAGCAAGAGATCTTGTAGATAACAAAAAAATAACTTTTGATGATGTTTTTAGCAATATTTATGGAAATGTTCAAAAAACACTTATAAATGAGTTAAAAGAGATTACAGAGTATCAAATAGACAAAGATGTTAATGAACTTTATTCAGTCTATGTATCAATGGTTAATGCAAAAGAACATAGTGGAATAGAGAGAGGGTATATGTCATATGTCATTTCTCGTTCAGAAAAAATTAGAGAGAAGGACTTAAATGTTTGGATATCAATCATCGGTAAAGCCGACTCTATCTCTTATAAGTCACTTCGAAATGAAAAACTTTTAAATGAGTTAAACTCTCTTTTTGAAAGTGAAGATGCAGTTGAACTTTTTGAAGATATAAACATAGAAAGAACAGCCATCATATCTGAGAGCCAAGAAGGGCACTATGACATTAGTTCAGGTATCTGGTTTACTATGCATTCTGATAAAATCAACTTAATAACAAAAGCAGAGGATTTACTTTTATCGCAGATGGTAAAAAGAGCTTTAGGTGTTCAAGAAGAATCTCTTCAAATTCTTATTATCGCTTTAACTATATGGCTTATTGCGGTTATATTAGCGACACTAGGTTATTTTTTATCAAATGAAATTACAAGAAATATTAAAAATCTTGAAGAAGTACTAAAAAGAGTAGCTGATGATACAAGCCAAAGTGATACAGAAGAGATTAACTTACAAACAGCTGATGGCACATCTCAAGCATATGATCTACTAGAGAGAATTATTGAGCAGACAAAAAGAGATAAAGAGACTGCTCAAGAGGCTAGTGAAGCTAAGTCAATGTTCTTGGCAAATATGTCACATGAAATACGCACACCTCTAAATGGAATAGTTGGTTTTACAGAGCTTTTAAAAGATACAAATCTAGAAGAAGAACAGCTTGAGTTTGTTGAAATAATAGAAAAATCGTCCGAAAATCTTTTACAAATTATTAACAATATTCTTGATTTATCAAAAATAGAGAGTAATAAACTTGAGATTGAAGATATAGCTTTTGATCCTATTATCGAGTTTGAGAGTGCCGTTGAAGTTTATGGCGTTCGTGCTAGTGAGAAGCATATAGATTTGGGTTGTTTTATAGATCCTTCTCTAGAGCAACCGCTAAATGGAGATCCAACAAAATTAAAAGAAGTTATCATAAATCTTCTCTCAAATGCAGTTAAGTTCACTAGCAGCGGAGGTTTTATAAATGTTAATATCAGAAGACAAGAGTGTGAAAAAGAAGGCGTAACAAGAGTTAGATTTGAAGTTCAAGATAATGGTATCGGAGTATCAAGTGAGCAAAAATCAAGAATATTTGAAGCTTTCTCACAAGCCGATACGTCAATTACTCGTAAGTATGGTGGAACAGGGCTAGGTCTTACAATCTCTAGTAGATTTATTGAACTTATGGGTGGACATCTTGATATCTTAAGTGAAGTAGGAACCGGAACAACTTTCTTCTTTACTATTGATTTTGAAGAAGCGGAGCCATTGAGTGGCAGCTTAAAAGGGAAATATTCAAATATTAAGGCCCTTGTACTCGGTGATAACCATAAAACAAAATCTCAAGAGCTATACCTAAAAGAGTATTTAGATTTTTATGGAGTAAAATATTCAACTTTTACAGAATTTGATGAATTACAGGCGCTTCATAAATCCGCTGCCTACGACTTAGTTTTTGTTGACTATGCCTATACGGAAGATGACAAATTGCCTAAATATGCAGAACTTTCTCCAGCTTTAGTTCTTTTAACTAAATCTTATTATATGAAAAAGATAGATTCTTTGCATATTGATATATTAAAAACTATTTATGAGCCTTTAAATATATCTAAAGTAAAAATCACTCTTGAGAACTATACAAATAAAAATTTTAATACTAGTAAAAACAAAAAGGTTAAATATTTAGATCCTAGTGCTATAAAATTTAAAGCAAGTGCTTTAGTCGCTGAGGACAATATAATCAATCAAAAACTCATCAAAAGGACTCTTGAAGACTTAGGTTTGAGTGTAACTTTAGCGAACAATGGACTTGAAGCTTTTTCTAAACGAAAAGATGGAGAGTTTGACGTTATTTTTATGGATATTCAGATGCCAATCCTAGATGGTGTTGAAGCTACCGCTGAAATATTAGAGTATGAAAAAGATTTTGCAAAGCCTCATATACCGATTTTGGCACTAACTGCAAATGCTCTAAAGGGAGACAGAGAGAGATTTTTAGAAGCTGGTCTTGATGAGTATACGACAAAACCGCTGGTTCGCTCCGAAATAGTAAATCTCTTAACTCAATTTTTAGCAGATAAGATAATAGGCATGGATGAAGATATTGAAGAAGAGCAAAAAGAAGTTATCGCTCAAAAGCAAACTCAAGAAGATATCAGTATAGAAGATGATAAAAATCTAATTATGAAGAAAGAAACAAAGGCGCAATATAAGGCGGATATATTATTGGCTAAAAAAAGTTCTTTTGAGTCAAAATTATATGCTCAACTTCTAGATTCACTTGGTTATACATATCAAAGTGTGAACTCCATTGCAGAACTTGAAAAATCAGTAGAAGCCAATGATTATAAAGTGATACTTTTTGATAAAGAGTTAGATAATTTAAATCTTGAAAAACTCTCTATTGATGCAAAAGCTGTAAGAAATAATCTTGAGACATACTTAATCCTTATCTCTGATCCATCACAAAATGATGATTTAAATGATAGTATATATGTTGATGAGATGATAAGAAATGTAGTAAATAAAGACTTATTGCGATTAGTTTTAGAAAAATTTATTTAAGGATATAAGGTATGCCAAAACAGGACCTAGCAATTTTAATAGTAGACGATGACATGATAAATCTAAAGCTACTAAAATCGATGCTAATGAAGAGCGGAAATGTAAAAGAGGTTGTTGAGGCAAGAAATGGTGCTGAGGCTATAGATATTTTGAAACTAAGGGACGACATTGATTTAATACTTTTAGATATTATTATGCCAGTTATGGGCGGTATAGAGATGCTAAAAGTTGTTCGTGCCGACGATAATCTTCGTCAATTACCAATCGTTGTTTTAACAACAGATGAGACGAAAAAAAGCGAAGCTCTAGAGTGTGGGGCAAACGATTTTTTAATGAAGCCTATTAGAAATAGTGATTTAGTTAAAAAAATATCAGCAGTGCTAATATGATGTGATAGAGTCAACTTCGTTTTCTCAAGAAACTTCGTTTTGTGGAAGGGACATATGTCCCTTGCAA